>JBKOWZ010000041.1:0-20078 GCA_046724665.1 Actinomycetota bacterium | reverse complement strand
GCGCTGGACCCACGGAAGTACTCCGTGATCTCCTCGACGGCGACCTGACGCTCAGCCTTCGCCATGCCAGGGCCCTCCTTCCGGGACGGTCGATTCGAGTCTCCTCGGCCGCCGGCCTCGCGGAAGGGTCCCGGAAAACGCAGAAGCCCCGGCGCAAGCGCACGGGGCGACGACACGCGCCGGGCCGTCTTTCAGGGCGGCCGGACGCGGGGAACCACACCACACACCTGCGCGGGCCGCCTGCGGTGCAGGGCCTTCGGCGTCCATCCAGTCCGGGGCTAACCGGGCAGGCTGGCGCGACCAGCGGTCATCGGATTGGGTTCAGGGTACGCGACCGCCGGGCCCTGGCCAAATCCGATGACCGCCGGGTGTCCGGTCAGCCGCTGGTGCCGCCCAGGCCGCTCAGGTCGCCCAGCATCGAGGAGATGTCGCTGACCTGGTCGGCGGGCGGAGCGGTGATCGACACCGGCTGCCCCCACTTGGACAGGTGCATGTCCACCTTGACCGCGCCGGCCGTGGTTTCCGAGCTGACCGAGAGGCGCACCGGCAGGCCGCTGGAGGCGACCCACACGTCGATGATCTCGTTCTTCACGCTCTTCATGAGCGACTTGAGCTGCGTGATCTGCGCCGGGGTCAGGTTCTTCGCGGCCGCCGAGTCGTCGAAGGCGGTGGCCGGGTCCACGGTGCCCGAGTAGTGCTCGGCCTTCACGCCGTCCACGGTCTCGGTGCCGACCTTGTGCAGGTCGCCGGAGGCCAGCAGCGGTTGCAGCTGCTGCATCGGATCGGTGTTCTTCGCCGAGTCGATCAGCGACTGGAACGAGGAGCCAAGCGAGCCGAGCGAGCCGAGGTCGAGCTCGGCCCACGGCTTGCCGCCGAGCAGCTCGGACAGCTGCGGCATCTTCATGTAGATCTTGTCGCCGGTGAAGATCTCGGAGATGGTCGTCCCCTGGACGTCCACGTTCGCCGACAGCTCGAGGTCGTCGCCGAACTTCTCGTCCGCGACCATGGTCATCTGGCTGCCGGCCATGGTCATGGTGCCGCTCATGTGCACCGTCTTGTCGTCCGACGCCTTGGCCAGCGCGGACTTGATGAAGGCGACCGGGGAAAGGTTGAGGACGGCGTTCCCACCCGTGTCGCCGTTCGGGCCCCCGTTGCCCGTCGCGTTGCTGCTGCACCCTACGGCTGCGGCGAGTACGACGGCCGCGCCCCCGGCCATCAGGCCGATTCTCCTGTGCATGACCCAGAACCCTCCCAAGGTCGAGGGGCACACCCCCTCGCCGGTTCGAGTCCAACGCTACGCCAGGGCACGGACCAAGGAGCGCCCGCAGGAGGCTGAATCGCACGGCGTTATGGAATCGCAGGCAACACACGCGAACGGCCCCGCACACGCCGTGACGGGCGCGTACGGGGCCGTTCGAGGCCTGGAAGCCGCCGCTTGCTACGCCTCGTCCTCGGCGAGCAGGGAGCGGGTGCGGTTCGGGTCCACCGGGATGCCGGGGCCCATGGTGGTGGTGAAGGTGACCTTCTTCAGGTACCGGCCCTTGGCCGCGGACGGCTTGACCCGCAGCACCTCGTCCAGCGCGGCGGCGTAGTTCTCCACAAGCTGCTGGTCGCTGAACGAGGTCTTGCCGATGATCAGGTGCAGGTTGGAGTGCCGGTCCACCCGGAACTCGATCTTGCCGCCCTTGATCTCGTTGACGGCCTTGGCCACGTCCGGGGTGACCGTGCCGGTCTTCGGATTCGGCATCAGCCCGCGCGGGCCGAGCACCCGGCCGAGCCGGCCGACCTTGCCCATCAGGTCCGGGGTGGCGACCACCGCGTCGAAGTCGAGGAAGCCCTTGGCGACCTGGTCGATCAGCTCGTCCGCGCCGACGTGGTCGGCGCCCGCCGCGCGGGCGGCCTCGGCGCGGTCACCGGTGGCGAAGACCAGGACCCGGGCGGTCTTACCGGTGCCGTGCGGGAGGATGACGGTCGAGCGGACCATCTGGTCGGCCTTGCGGGGGTCCACCCCGAGCCGGAGGGCGACCTCGACGGTCGCGTCGAACTTCACCTTCGAGGTGGACTTCGCCAGGCGAACCGCCTCGAGCGGGCTGTAGAGCGCGTCGCGGTCGATGACTGCCGTGGCGGCCTTGTAGTTCTTGCTGCGCTGCATTGAAAAGCTCCTGGACTGGTCAGACGGAGTTCGTGGTCGCATGGGCCGCGCGAGGCCCTGCCACGGGTGGGACGGGCTCGGTCTCGGACTGCGTTCAGTCCTGGACCGTGACGCCCATCGAGCGCGCGGTGCCGGCGATGATCTTCGCGGCCGCGTCGAGGTCGTTGGCGTTCAGGTCCTCGAGCTTCGCCTGCGCGATCTCGCGCACCTGGGCCTGGGTCAGCACGCCGACCTTGGTCTTGTGCGGGACCGCGCTGCCCTTCTCCAGGCCGGCGGCCTTCAGGATGAGCCGGGCGGCCGGCGGGGTCTTGGTGACGAAGGTGAAGGAGCGGTCCTCGAAGACCGAGATCTCCACCGGGACGATCTGCCCGCGCTGCGACTCGGTGGCCGCGTTGTACTGCTTGCAGAACTCCATGATGTTCACGCCGTGCTGGCCCAGCGCGGGGCCGACCGGCGGGGCCGGGTTCGCCATACCGGCCTTGATCTGGAGCTTGATGATCGCCGCGAGCTTCTTCTTGGGAGGCATGCTCCGGGTCCTTACTTGAAACGGCTGGTGGGGTGCCGTGCGTTCCGGCACACGAGAGCCCCCGGCGCCTCGCCAGGCGTCCGAAGGGGTTATGGCACAGCTGACAAGGCTACCCGACGCCCTCGGCCCCGACCAAAACGATGATCGGGGCCGAGACGGTGCCCGGTCGCCGGCTGCCGGCGTGCGCGCGTCAGTTCTTCTGGATCTGGCTGAAGGACAGCTCCACCGGGGTCTCCCGGCCGAAGATCTCGACCAGGCCCTTGACCTTCTGCGAGTCCGCGTTGATCTCGTTGATGGTGGCCTGGAGGGTGGCGAACGGCCCGTCGATCACCGTGACCGAGTCGCCGACCTCGAAGTCCAGCACCTTCACCTCGACCGGGGCCTTCGGCGCCCCGTCCGGCTGCGGCTGGTCGGCCATCAGGATCTTGGCCACCTCGTCGGTGGTCAGCGGGAACGGCTCGTGCGCGTTGCCGACGAAGCCGGTCACCCCGGGGGTGTTGCGCACCGCGCCCCAGGAGTCCGGGGTCAGGTCCATCCGGACCAGCACGTAGCCGGGGAACTTGTTGCGCTTGACCTTCTTGCGCTGCCCGTTCTTGACCTCGACGGCCTCCTCCATCGGCACCTCGATCTGGAAGATGTAGTCCTCCATGTTGAGGGACTGGATCCGGGTCTCCAGGTTCTGCTTCACCCGGTTCTCGTAGCCCGCGTAGGAGTGCACGACGTACCAGTCGCCCGGCGCCCGGCGCAGCGCCTCGCGGAACTCATCGAGGCCGGTCGGCACCTCGGGCTCGGGCGCGTCGCCGTCGAAGGCCGCGGCCGGATCGGTCTCGACGGGTTCGTCGGCGGCGCCAAACGCGGAGCCGCCACCGAAGGCGTCCCGGTCGTCGTCGTACTGCGCCGATTCGGTCATGTCGGACACTGCGGCCTCTG
This sequence comes from Actinomycetota bacterium, assembly GCA_046724665.1. Classification (GTDB taxonomy): domain Bacteria; phylum Actinomycetota; class Actinomycetes; order Streptomycetales; family Catenulisporaceae; genus Actinocrinis. The sequence continues at coordinate 16,470 of JBKOWZ010000041.1, read as the reverse complement.
CTTCCTACTTCTGCTCGCCTCTGCACGGCGGGGCGCGGCGCGCCGCGGCGCGCTCACGTCACCACACCTCATTGGTTCCAGACTAGCCGGTGCGGACGACGCCAATCGCCGGGACGAGCGACGCTACCACCGCTACGGGGCCGCGCGATCGCGCGCTCGGGCCCCGAGGGCGGCGATCAGCCGAAGACGGCCTGCACCGCGTGGCCGAGACCGAAGTCGAAGGCGGCGATGATCCCGATCACGCCGAGCACGAAGACGATCACCACGGCGGTGTACGTGAACAGCTCGGAGCGGGTCGGCCAGACCACCTTGCGAAGCTCGGCGACGATCTGCCGGTAGAAGAGCGCGGGCGAGGGCCGCTTCTTGCGCGCGGCCTTGCGCTCCGGCGCCGCCGTCTTCGCCTTGGCCCCGGTCTTGGCCTGGTCGGCCCGGCGTTCCGCCCGGGATTTCCTGGTCTTGGTCGCCCCGGCGGCCTTCAGCTCGGCCGCGTCCTGCGGCTCGATCGCCTCGGGGACCCCGTCCAGGTCCTCGGCGTCGCTGCGCGTCTGGCTCACCTGCTACCTCACCCTGATCATCCGTATGAGTCGCACCATGCACCGCAAAGCGTACGACGCGAGCCGCGCCAAGGCCACCTTCCCTGAAAGAAGGCAGCCTTGGCGCGGCTGAAAGTTCCTGCGATTACCCGCTTACGCAGGGCCGGAGGGACTTGAACCCCCAACCCCCGGTTTTGGAGACCGGTGCTCTGCCAATTGAGCTACGACCCTAAGCATCCTGCGGCGGACCCGACGTGTCGGACCTCGGCGAGGACACCGGAAGTCTAGACGGTACCGCCTCGCGGAGTCGAATGAGTAGGGACCGTGCGCAGGGCGTGCGTGTGCAAACCGCGCTGCGGCGGCCGCCCCGGAAGTGACACCATGTACCGCGTCGTCGGCCGACGTAGACCGCGGCGCACCCGAGAGCAAGGGCGCACCCCAGAGCAACGACAGCTGGAGCACAGCTTCCGATGAACACCCTTCCGAACACCCGCGGCGGCGCGGCGTCCCCGCTCCCGCGCATCTCGCGGCGGATCGGCTCGATCGCCGAGTCCGCCACCCTCGCCGTAGACGCCAAGGCCAAGGCCCTCAAGGCGGCCGGCCGCCCGGTGATCGGCTTCGGCGCCGGCGAGCCCGACTTCCCGACCCCGGACTACATCGTCGAGGCGGCGATCGCGGCGGCGCGCCAGCCGAAGTACCACCGCTACACCCCGGCCGGGGGGCTGCCGGAGCTGAAGGCGGCGATCGCGGCGAAGACGGAGCGCGACTCGAAGGTGCGGTTCGAGCCGAGCCAGATCCTGGTCACCAACGGCGGCAAGCAGGCCATCTACAACGCCTTCGCCACGCTGCTCGACCCGGGCGACGAGGTGCTGGTGCCGACGCCGTTCTGGACGACGTATCCCGAGTCGATCCGGCTGGCCGGCGGCGTTCCGGTCGAGGTGCTGGCCGACGAGCGGGCGGGCTACCTGGCGACGGTGGACCAGCTTGAGGCGGCGCGCACCGAGCGCACCAAGGTGCTGCTGTTCGTCTCGCCGTCGAACCCGACCGGCGCGGTGTACTCCCCGCAGCAGGTCGCCGAGATCGGCCGCTGGGCCGACGAGCACGGCCTGTGGGTGCTGACCGATGAGATCTACGAGCACCTGGTCTACGGCGGCGCCGAGTTCGTCTCCATCCTGCACGCGGTCCCGTCGCTGGCCGACCGCTGCGTCGTGGTGAACGGCGTCGCCAAGACGTACGCGATGACCGGCTGGCGGGTCGGCTGGCTGGCCGGCCCCGCCGACCTGGTGAAGGCCGCGACCAACCTCCAGTCGCACGCCACCTCGAACGTCTCGAACGTGGCGCAGGTCGCCGCGCTCACCGCGGTGTCGGGCGACCTGTCGGCGGTGCACGAGATGCGCGAGGCCTTCGACCGGCGCCGGCAGACGATCGTGAAGATGCTGAACGAGATCGAGGGTGTGCAGTGCCCCGAGCCGTTCGGCGCTTTCTACGCGTACCCGTCGGTGAAGGGCGTGCTGGGCAAGGAACTGCGCGGTAAGCGGCCGACCACCTCGGCGGAGCTGGCCGCGCTGATCCTGGACGAGGTCGAGGTCGCCGTGGTGCCGGGCGAGGCCTTCGGCCCGTCCGGATACCTGCGCCTGTCGTACGCGCTCGGCGACGACGACCTGGTCGAGGGCGTCTCCCGTATCCAGAACCTGCTCGCCGAGGCGAAGTAAGACGTAACACGCACTCGATAACACTCGACTCAATGCCGCGATGGTCGGCCCGGACGCAGCCCCGGGCCGACCATCGCGGCATTCTGTGAAACTTTGAAACTTACCGCTACAACGAGACCGACACGGCGTCGGTGCGCCCGCGCTTGTTGGGCACCAGCCACATCGCCAGCGACGCGATCACCCGTACCGCCGCGCCGGTCCACACCGCGGGCTGCACACCGTTGAGGAAGTGCTGCGCCGCCGAGAGGGTCCGGGTCGGCCCGTAGCCGCCTTGTGCGGTGAATATCGCGCCCATCACCGCGATGCCGAGCACGCCGCCGAGTTCGCGGATCGCGTTGTTGACGCCGGACGCGATGCCCTCCTCGTGCCGCTGCACCGAGCCGAGCACCAGGTTCGCGATCGGCGCGAAGAACAGCGCGTTGCCGATGCCGCCGAGCACCAGGCCCGGCAGCAGGTGGCTGTACGGCGTGCTGACGCCGGTGACGGTCGCGAGCCAGCCCAGCGCCGTCGCCTGGAGCAGCAGCCCGACCGCCGCGATCGACCGGCCGCCGATCCGGTCGGACAAGATGCCCGCGAACGGTGCGATGAACATCGGCATCGCGGTCCACGGCAGCATCCGCGCGCCCGCGGTCAGCGGCGAGTAGCCCCAGATCAGCTGGAAGGTCTGCACCAGGAAGAACACCGAGCCGAACATCCCGAAGAACATCAGCAGCGAGGCCAGGTTGATCAGCGGGAAGGCGCGGCCGCGCAGCAGGCGCAGCGGCAGCATCGGGTGGTCGGTGCGCGCCTCGCGCAGCACGAATCCGGCGAGGGCGGCCGCGCCGAGCCCGAACCCGGCCAGCACCTCGGCGTTGGTCCAGCCGATCGCGCCGCCCCGGATCAGGCCGAGCACGATCCCGAACAGTCCCAGGCTGGCCAGCACGTTGCCGACCAGGTCGAGCCGCTGCGCCGGGCCGCGGCTCTCGGTCAGCCAGAAGCGGGAGAGCGGGATGATGGCCAGGCCGATCGGCACATTCAGCCAGAAGATCCACTGCCACGAGGCGCCCTCGACCACGGCGCCGCCGATGACCGGCCCGAGCGCGACGGCGAGTCCGGCCAGCGCACTCCAGCCGCCGATCGCGAGCCCGCGCCGTTCCGGGCGCACCGCGGCCGAAAGGATGGTCAGCGTGAGCGGTACGACAATCGCACCGCCGATGCCCTGCACCGCCCGAGCGGCCACCAGAACGCTGATGTTCGGCGCGAGCGCGGAGAGCACGGAAGCGGCGGTGAACAGGCTCAGCCCGAACGAGAACAGCCGCCGCCGACCGAAGCGGTCGCCGAGTGTGGAGCCGGTCAGCAGAAAGACGGCGAAGGTGAGCGTGTACGCCGAGATGGTCCACTGAAGCCCCTGGAGCCCGGCATGCAGCGACTTCTGGATCGACGGCAGCGCCGTGGTCACCACCAGGTTGTCGAGCTGCGCCATGAACATCGCCACACCGGTGATGATGAAGGTCCGAATCGGATGCCCGACAGTGTCCGCGTGCGCAGTCGTGCCCTGAGCAGCCGCACTCTCCGTGCTCCCAGCCTGCGCTCCTGTTGCCCGCGCACCTCCAGCCCGCACGCTTCCCCCTTGTGCCGGAACGCCCGCAAGTCGCTCCCGCTCGGCTGGCGGCGCAGCACCCACCTCAGACTCATGTCCCGCCTCAGGTTCGCGCCCCACCTCAGACTCGAACATCGTCGCTTCAGACATGGTCAACCTCTCCACTTGCTAGCTATTGGTCACTAACTTAACTAAGTAGTTATCGGTCACTAATTTCACTGGTCAGCAAGGTGCCCCGTCAGATGCCTGATTTTCAGATTGTCTGATCAGCTGCGCGGCCGATGGATCGGCCCGCCGCAATCGGTACCGGGAGCAAGCCCCGGTATGGGGTATGGCTACCGGCAACAAGCCCCGGTATCGCTACCAGCAGCGGGCCCCAGTACCGCTATCGGCGGCAAGCTGCGGTATTGCTATGGCAGCAGGCCCTGGTATCACTACCAGTGGCAAGCCGCGGTATTGCTATCGGCAACAAGCCCGGTATCGCTACCAGCAGCAGGCCGCGGTGTCGCTATCGGCAGCAAGCTGCGGTATTGCTATGGCAGCAGGCCCCGGTCAGGAGGTGTGCTCTTTCTCGGAGTGCGATGCGAGCGCGTCGATGATCGGCGTCCACTGCGGATCCGTGCCGTCGATGCGCCCGAAGGCCGCGATCACGTTGCAGAACATGCCCTTGGCGAAGAAGATGACCCGGTCCTCGATCGGCATCCCGGAGAGCATCTCCACCTCGCCCCAGATGTCCTGCATGATGTTGCGCGTCTGCTGCTGGATGTCCTCGTCGTAGCAGGCCGCGAAGGTCTGCAACTGCATGAGCAGCCAGTCGCGGTTGCTCAGCAGCTTCTCCTGGTACGCGTCACCCATCGCCTCAAGCGCGTCGCCGCCGGTCTTGCCGCCGGCCGCGTCACGCATCAGGTTCAGCGTGTCCTTCATGTTCCGCTCGCTGGCCGCGAGGAACAGGTCCTTCTTCGTCGGGAACAGGCGGAACAGGTACGGCTGCGAAACCCCGACCCGCTCGGCGATCGCCGCTGTGGTCGCGCCCTCGTAGCCGGACCGTGCGAAGACGGTGATCGCTTCCTTGATCACCTGCTCGCGCCGGTCCTCGGCGGACATCCGGGGACTCACCCGACCCGCCTCCTCCCGCCGCTCGCCCGCACTGCTCTGCCTCTGCGCTTCACTGCTACTGCCACAAAATTAGTGACCGATAACTACCAAGTCAAGTCCCCCACCAGAACCGGCTCAGGCACGAGCGTGACGCCGAAGCTCGCGGCGACTCCGTCGCGCACCTCGGCGGCCAATCGCAGCAGGTCAGCAGTGGTCGCACCGCCCCGATTCGTCAGGGCGAGGGTGTGCTTCGTGGAGAGGGTGACTGGTCCGGAGCCGTGGCCCCGAGTGAACCCCGCCTGCTCGATGAGCCAGGCGGCCGAGGTCTTGATCCGTCCGTCCGGCTCGGGGTAGCGCGGCGGTGGCGCGCCGCAGCGTGCCTCAAGGGCCGCGAAGTCTTCAGCCGACAGCACCGGATTCGTGAAGAACGAGCCCGCGCTCCAGGTGTCGTGATCTTCAGGGTCGAGCACCATGCCACGCCGCCGCCGCTGCTCCAGTACCGCCTCACGCACCGCCTTGAGCGGGGCACGCTCCCCTATCGCGACACCGAGCGCCGCAGCTACGTCCTTGTACCGCACCGGTGCGGAGAGCCCACCGGCGTCCGTGAGCTGGAAGTGCACGCGCGTCACGACGTACCGCGCTGTGCCTTCGAGGACCGCGTCCTTGAAGACGCTGTGCCTATACGTGAACGCACAGTCCGCGTTGTCCAGCAGCGTCATGCTCTTCGTTACGCGGTCGTACGCGTCAACCATGACGACGGTCTCACTCACGTCCTGGCCGTAGGCGCCGACGTTCTGAATCGGCGTCGCGCCCGCGAGGCCCGGGATGCCTGAGAGGCATTCGACGCCTGAAAGTCCCTCATCAACCGTCTGCGCCACGACGTCGTCCCAAGGCACGCCCGCCGCCACTGACACCAAGCCGTCGCGGATCGTCACACCGGTCGTCGCGATCCGGATGACCGTGCCGCGAAAGCCGTCGTCGCCGATCACCACATTCGAACCGCCGCCGAGAATGAGCAGCGGATCACCGTGCCCTTCGACGTCACGGACGGCGGCGATCAGGCTCATGTCGCTTTCGGCGGTGAAGAAGTGGTCCGCCGGGCCGCCGAGCCGCAGCGTCGTGTACGGCGCGAGCTCGACGGCGTGCTCGTACCCGCCGGTCATGGCACCCGCACGATGGCGACCGCCCGGCCGAGCACCTTCTGCCCGGCGCTGACCGCGGTCAGGTCCACCCGCACCTTGTTGTCGTCGAGCAGCGCGCTGATCTTGCCGGAATACTCGACGCTCGCGCCGACGCCGTCGTCCGGGACGACGACAGGCCTGGTGAAGCGGACTCCGTACTCGACGACCGCGCCCGGGTCGCCGACCCAGTCGGTGACGACGCGGATCGCCTGCGCCATCGTGAACATACCGTGCGCGATCACGTTGGGCAGGCCGACCTGGACCGCGATTCGCTCGTTCCAGTGAATCTCGTTGAAGTCGCCGGACGCCCCGGCGTAACGGATCAGGTCGGCGCGTTGCACCGGGAAGGTCTGCGACGGCAGCTGGTCGCCGACGGCCAGGTCCTGGTAACGCGGCATCAGGACTCTCCCCCGTCCTCTTCGGCCCGCGCGACGAGTATCGCGTAAGCCGTGCAGACCAGCTCGCCCTCGACCGTGCGCAGCTCGTTGGCGAACGTGATCATGTCGTTGCCGGCCAGGGATTTGATGGACTGGACGGTGACCACGCACTCGATCCGGTCCCCCGCACGCATCGGCCGCGCGTAGACGAAGCGCTGGTCGCCGTGCACCACCCTGGACCAGTCGAGGCCGAGCGCCGGGTCGTGCACCACCTGGTACACCGCCGGCATCGAGATGACGATCGGAAAAGTGGGCGGGGCGAGCACGTCGGGGTGGCCGAGCGCCTTGGCCGCCTCGGGGTCGAAGTACGCCGGCTGCCGGTCGCCGACCGCCTCGGCGAACTCGCGGATCTTCACCCGCGCCACCTCGTACGCCTCGGTCGGCGGATAGCTGCGGCCGACGAACGACTGATCCAGCGGCATGGGCCCGCCCCTCTACTTCGTGCTACATCGTGCTGCCGTCCGTACTGCACCGCATCCCGTGCCGCTGCTCGCGTGCTCGTACACGGCGAGAAGCCGCTCCGCGCTGCGCGCGCGGTGGGCACGGCACAGGACGGGCGGCTTCCGGGGGAACGACGCGGCGGACTACCGGGTCTCGCGGTGCGCGGTGTGCTTGCCGCAGCGCGGGCAGAACTTCTTCAGCTCGAGACGGTCCGGGTCGTTGCGCCGGTTCTTCTTGGTGATGTAGTTCCGCTCCTTGCACTCCACGCAGGCCAGCGTGATCTTCGGGCGGACGTCGGTTGCGGCCACGGGAGCGACTCCTACTAGCGGACTGAAAGGCTGATAAGCGGACTGCTCCAGGCTACCTGATCGCCCAGGGTGCCAAGGACGCCCGCGTGCCGACACGGGTAGCGGTGACCGGACTTGAACCGGTGACACAGCGATTATGAGCCGCTTGCTCTGCCAACTGAGCTACACCGCCGCGATCGGCGAAAGCCCACCTGGCGACGCTCGCGGAACAAACGCCACCGGCGGGCCGCCGACCTGAGCCCCAATACGGAATCGAACCGTAGACCTTCTCCTTACCATGGAGACGCTCTGCCGACTGAGCTATTGGGGCGAGCGAGGAAAACCATACACGGCGGACCGTCCCGGATGAAATCCGGTTTCGCCCGGCAGAGTGGCGTTCGGCGTCCTCACCTCCGGCCGCGTCCACCCGCGTTCGCTCGTCAGCGCGACCGCCGATGCGCGACCATATCCGGCGTGACGTACCAAGCGGGGGTCCAGGAGTCGGCGGCTGAGATACCCGGGTGGCTGCCGCCGCTCACCGAAGCGGAACTGCGCCTGTGGGAGGCCTTCCCCTACGGCGAGACGGTCGAGTACCTGACCGGCGACCCCGAGCTCGACGATCCGGCGCGCGCGGCCGAGTGGGACGAGTCGCGCACGATCCGCGCGTCCGTGATCGCGGCCCTGGCGCTCGGCGCGCGACGGCCGGTGCCGGGGCGGACCGCCGGCGTCCGAATAGTCGGGGCGCGCGTGGTCGGGCAGATCGAGCTGCGGCACGGCCAGATCGACGTGCCGCTGACGCTGCGGCGCTGCCGCATCGAGGACACGATGCGCTTCGACGAGGCGGTGACCAAGTCGATCGACCTGACCGGAACGCACACCGGGCGGATCATGGGCGAGGGCGCGCACGTGCGCGGCTCGCTGAAGCTCGACGAGGCGTACGTCACCGGCGGCACGGACTTCGCGCTGCACCTCGACGAACTCACGGTCGATACCGATCTGTCCGCGCGAGAGCTGCGCTGCGACGGGCCGGTCTGCCTGATCGGCGCGCAGATCGGGGCGGTTCTCGACCTGGTGCGCTGCCGGGTGGAGCGCCCAGGAAAGGCCGCGATCAACCTGGGCGGAGCGCAGATCGGCCGCAGCCTGCTGCTCAGCCACGCGCAGATCCGCGGCCAGCTGAGGATGCCGGGGACCACCGTCGATGGCATGGCGCTGTTCACCGGAACGCAGATCAGCGACGCGGCGGCCACCGCGTTCGAGGGAGAAAGCCTGACGGTGCACGGCGACGGCCTGTTCGACAACGGCTTCTCGGCCAAGGGCACGGTCTCGCTCGTCGGCGCGAGCTTCGGCGGAATACTGCGGTTCCGCGGCGCGCAGCTCGCGACGATCGACGACAAGCCCGCGCTGCACTGCGGCGGCATGCAGGTATCCCGCGGCCTGTATCTCACGCGCGGCTTCCACGCGGTCGGCGAGGTACGCCTGATCGGCGTCCGCATCGGCGGCCACCTGGACCTGGTCGGCATAGCGAAGGACTGCGGCCCACTGACGCTCTATCACGCGACGGTGGCGACGATCCGGGACGGTGGCGCCGCGACGTGGCCGAGCGAGGTCCTGATCGACGGCTTGACGTATAACGCGTTCGATCCGTACCAGCCCGGCCGGGAGCGCATCGCACTGCTGCGACGCCAGGGCAACGGCTACAGGGCGCAGCCGTACGAGTTCATGGCGGCCTATTACCGAGCGCTCGGGCACGAGGAGGACGCGCGTGTCGTCCTCATCGAGAAGGAGCGTGTACGCAGCACGACCGGACGGCGCTGGAACCGCTATGTCAGTGTGATGTTTGGCACACTGGTCGGCTACGGCTACCGGCCGATGCGCGCCGTGTTCTTCAGCATCGTGATCCAACTCGCGGCGGTCGCCTTCTTCGCCGCCAACCGCCCCACCCAGATCCGCCCCGATGATCACATCGTCTACTATCCAGCCCTTTATGCGGCAGATCTGTTCGTACCGATCGTTCACTTCGGCCAGGCGGACGCGTTCCAGTCGCACGGCTTCGCGGCGGTCGTGGCGATGGTGCTGCCGTACCTCGGCTGGGCCTTCGGCATCGCGATCGTGGCAGGCGCCTCGCGCGCATTGGCCCGCGGCACCGGCGGGGTGCTTGGCTAGCCGCGAAAGTACTCGCCCGCCCCGGGAATGGTTTAAGGTTCAACATCGTTGCGGCGGATTGAACGCCCACCGACCGACTACAGGAGTAGAACCCATGACCGAGCTGCACGACGTCCTCAAGCTCGACAAGACCGCCCAGGACCTGCTGTTCCGCGACGCGCGCACCGCGAACACCTTCACGGACGAGCCGGTCGAGGACGCGCAGATCGCCGCGATCTACGATCTGATCAAGTTCGCCCCGACGTCGATGAACATGCAGCCGCTGCGCATCCTGCTGGTGCGCACCCCGGAGGCCCGCGAGCGTCTGATCGGCCACATGATGGAAGGCAACCGGCCCAAGACGTCCACCGCGCCGCTGGTCGCGATCCTCGCCTACGACCCGGAGTTCCACGAGCACCTGCCCACGGTCTTCCCGCACTACGAGATCGCCCAGTCGCTGTTCAAGGACAAGCCGCACCGCTTCGACGCCGCGAAGCTCAACGCGCTGCTCCAGGTCGGCTACTTCATCCTCGGCGTGCGCGCCGCGGGCCTGGCCGCCGGCCCGATGACCGGTTTCGACGCCGAGGGCGTGGACGCCGAGTTCTTCGCCGAGTCCGGCTACAAGTCCCTCGTCGTGGTCAACATCGGCAAGCCCGGCGAGAACGCCTGGTTCGGCCGCAACCCGCGCCTCGAGTACGACCAGGTCGTCGGCACCATCTAAGTCAGGACCATCTGGTCAGCACGATCCAGTCGCCAGACTCACTGAGGCCCGCCGGCCACCGGCGGGCCTCAAGCATGGTGCGCGAGGCGGGACTCGAACCCGCACGCCTTATCAGGGCACTGGTTCCTAAGACCAGCGCGTCTGCCATTCCGCCACTCGCGCGCTGCTTCATGGTACCGGCACGGCGAAATGCTTCAGACTCGCAGGTGGAGCGGCTCTAGGACGAGAGGCCGAGGTCGGCGGGTATCAGCGAGAACATCACCATGTCCTGCTGGCCGGCGTGCGTGAAGCCGGAGTTGCGGGCCACGCCCTCACGTACGAAGCCCGCCTTCTCGGCGACGCGTTGCGAGGCGAGGTTGCCCGTGGCGGCGAAGAGCTCGACGCGGTTGAAGGCCTGGTCGCGCAGTATCCACTGCGCCGCGGCGCGGGTGGCCTCGGCGGCGTAGCCGTAGCCGCGCGCCCACGGGGCGATGCCGTAGCCGATCTCGGTGCTGCGGCTGAGCCAGTCGGTGCCCTTCACGCCGATGCCGCCGAAGTAGCGGCCGGTGGCGATGTCGGTGATCGCCCAGTGGATGCCGTCACCCATGCCACGCAGCAGGTGTGCGGTGTCGGTGCACCAGCGGCGGCCTTCCTCCCACGTGTAGGGCTGGGGCGCGGAGAGCCAGCGCTGGGACAGTTCGTCGCTGAACATGGCGACCGTGGGCTCGATGTCCTGTTCGACGTGGGCGCGCAGCAGCAGTCGAGGGGTCTTGAGCTCGGTCATCGGGAACATGTGCTGGACGAGCATCGCCCAAGCTTCGCAGTCACGGCTTGACGCTGTCCACGGCGCGCAGGTCGGACGGGCCGGACGGTTGTGCGGCCGCGGTCTGGTGAGAGTGGAATCACATCGGCTGAAGTCGGAAACGATCGGAGGTATATGCAAGCCGCGTGCGACCATGGGCAGCGCACGACAAGGCTTTTTGAGGAAGGCGACCAGCGATGACCGCGCAGCCCAGCGTCTCGTATTCGATCACGGTGCGGCTTGAGGCGCCCGCGAAGGGCAACGCGGTCTCCCAGCTCACCCGCGTGGTCGAGGACGCCGGCGGCGCGCTGACCGCGCTCGACGTGTCGGGGTCGGGCAACGAGCGGCTGCGCATCGACGTCACGATCGCGGCGTCCAGCGGCGATCACGCGAAGCGGATCACCGAGGCGATCGGCGGCATCGACGGGATCGAGGTCGGCAAGGTCTCGGACCGCACCTTCCTGATGCACCTCGGCGGGAAGATCGAGATGCAGTCGAAGGTGCCGCTGCGAAACCGCGACGACCTGTCGATGGCTTACACGCCCGGCGTGGCCCGCGTGTGCATGGCCATCGCCGAGAATCCGGAGGACGCGCGGCGGCTGACGATCAAGCGCAACGCGATCGCCGTGGTGACCGACGGATCGGCCGTGCTGGGCCTGGGCAACCTCGGACCGCAGGCGGCGCTGCCGGTGATGGAGGGCAAGGCGGCGCTCTTCAAGCGGTTCGGCGGGATCGACGCGTGGCCGATCTGCCTGGACACCCAGGACACCGAGGAGATCATCCGCACGGTGAAGGCGATAGCCCCGGGCTTCGCCGGCATCAACCTGGAGGACATCTCCGCCCCGCGCTGCTTCGAGATCGAGCGGCGGCTGCGCGAGCAGCTGGACATCCCGGTCTTCCACGACGACCAGCACGGCACCGCGATCGTCGTGCTGGCCGCGCTGACCAACGCGCTGCGCGTGGTGGGCAAGGACATCGGCGAGGTGCGGATCGTCGGCTCGGGCGCGGGCGCGGCAGGGTCCGCAGTTCTGCGGCTGCTGCTGGATGCCGGGGCGAAGGACATCACGGTCGCCGACTACCTCGGCGTCGTGCACGCGGGGCGGGCCGATCTCGGCGGCCCGGACTCGGATCTGCGCTGGGTCGCCGAGAACACCAACCCCGGCGGGTACTCGGGCACCCTGCGGGAGGCGCTGGTGGGCGCGGACGTCTTCATCGGCGTGTCCGCGCCCAACATCCTGACCGGGGATGACATCGCCACGATGGCGCCGGACGCGATCGTCTTCGCGCTCGCCAACCCGGATCCCGAGGTGGACCCGGCCGCGGCGCGAGAGCACGCCGCGGTGGTCGCGACCGGACGCAGCGACTTCCCGAACCAGATCAACAACGTGCTCGCGTTCCCCGGCGTGTTCCGCGGGCTGCTCGACGCGCACGGACACAAGGTGTCGCAGGCGATGTTGCTCGCGGCCGCGCGGGCGCTGGCCGACGTGGTGACCGAGGACGAGTTGAACGCCAACTTCGTGGTGCCCTCGGTGTTCAACCCGGAAGTCGCCCCGGCGGTCGCGGCCGCCGTGCGTGAAGTAGCGGACGGTAGAAGGTAGGGACAGGCCGATCCCGGTCAGGGAATGAGCAGCACCTTGCCGGTGGTGGCGCGTGATTCCAGCGCCTGGTGGGCCGCGGCGGCCTCGGCGAGGGGGTAGCGCGCGCCGACGGTGATGCTCAGGGTGCCCGACGCCACCGCGGCGAGCACTTCGCCGGTGCGCCAGGCGAACTCCTCAGCCGTGCCGATGTGGTGGTAAAGCGTAGGCCGGGTCAGGAACACCGAGCCGGAAGCCTGCAAACGCTGCGGATCGAACGCCGGTACCGGTCCGCTGGCCGCGCCGTAGAGCACCATGAGCCCGCGCACACGCAGCGACGCGAGTGAGGCGTCGAAGGTGGTCTTGCCGACACCGTCGTAGACCACGTCCACGCCGCGGCCGTCCTCGGTCAGGGCTCGGACGGCTGCGGCCAGGTCATCGACCTCGGTGTAGCGGATCACCTCGTCGGCACCGACCGAGCGGGCGAGCGCCTCCTTTTCGGGCGTGGACACCGTGCCGATGACACGTCCGCCGCGCGCCTTGACCATCTGGGTGAGCAGCAGGCCCATGCCGCCGGCCGCGGCGTGCACGAGGGCCGTGTCACCCTTCTGGATCGGCCACGTCGACGCCGTCAGGTAATGCGCCGTCAGGCCCTGGAGCAGCGCCGCAGCCGCGGTCTCCAGCGAGACCGCCTCCGGAATGCGGGATACCCGGTCCGCCTTCACCAGCGTGAACTGCGCGTAGCTGCCGGAGTTGCTGTCCACCGACGCGACCCGGTCGCCCACCGCGAAGCCGTCCACGCCCTCGCCGATCGCCTCGACCGTGCCGGCGAACTCGCCGCCCGGCGTGAAGGGCAACTCCTTCTTGTAGGCCCCGCTGCGGTGATACGTGTCGACGAAGTTGACGCCCGCCGCCGCCACCTTCACCAGCAGTTGGCCTGGCCCCGGTTCGAGGGCGGGACTGTCCACGACGTATTCGAGGACTTCCGGTCCGCCGGTCTTGGATACGACGATCGCGCTCATGGCCATGCCTCCGCGGGGAAGATAGGTCGATGACTGTCGAACTAAGGATAGAGCGGAATCGAGCGCCGTGTGACGCGATGGGACCCTGTCGGACGGATCGGCTACTGGACGGGGACTTCGCCGAACTCGAAGCGGGCGCCGAGCGCGCCGAGCTTCTCGCCGAAGTCCTCGTATCCGCGGTTGATGAGCGAGATGCCGTGCACCGTCGAGGTCCCCTGCGCCGCGAGCGCGGCGATGAGGTACGAGAAGCCGGCGCGCAGGTCCGGGATCTCCAGGTCCGCCGCGTGCAGCTTGCTCGGGCCGGAGATCACCGCGGAGTGCATGAAGTTGCGCTGGCCGAACCGGCACGGCGTGCCGCCGAGGCACTCGCGGTACAGCTGCACCTGCGCGCCCATCGAGATCAGGGCGCTGGTGAACCCGAGCCGCTTCTCGTACACGGTCTCGTGCACGATGGACAGGCCCTGAGCCTGCGTCAGCGCCACCACGAGCGGCTGCTGCCAGTCGGTCTGGAAGCCGGGGTGCACGTCGGTCTCCAGCGCCAGGGCCTTGAGCGGGCCGCCCGGGTGCCAGAAGCGGATGCCGGCGCCGTCCGCGGAGTCATCGACCTCGAACGCGCCGCCGACCCGCCGGAATACGTTCAAAAAGGTCATCATCGGACCTTGTTGCGCGCCGCGGGCCAGAATGTCCCCGCCGGTGGCCAGCGCCGCGCAGGCCCAGGACGCCGCCTCCAGGCGGTCGGGCAGCGCGCGGTGGGTGTAGCCGTCGAGCCGGTCCACGCCGGTGATGTGGACGACCCGGTTGTCCAGCATCGAGATGATCGCGCCCATCTTCTGCAAGACGGCGATCAGGTCCATGATTTCCGGCTCGGTGGCCGCGTTGCGCAGTTCGGTGACGCCCTCCGCCAGCACCGCGGTCAGCAGCACCTGCTCGGTCGAACCGACGCTGGGGTACGGGAGCGTGATCTTCGTGCCGCGCAACCGCTGCGGGGCGTGCAGGTGCAGGCCGTCGGAGCGCTTCTCCACCACCGCGCCGAACGCGCGCAGGGCGTCGAGGTGGAAGTTGATCGGCCGGTCGCCGATCCGGCAGCCGCCGAGGTCCGGGATGAACGCGCGGCCGTTGCGGTGCAGCAGCGGGCCGCACAGCAGGATCGGGATCCGGCTCTCCCCCGCGTGCGCGGCGATCTCCGCGTGGTCGGCCGTCTCCACCGAGGTCGGGTCCAGGATGAGCTCGTCGCGGGAGTCGCCGGTGCGCACGGTGACGCCGTGCGCCTCCAGCAGTCCGGTGACGATCCGCACGTCGCTGATCCGGGGGACGTTGCGCAGCCGGCTCGGGCCGCTGCCGAGCAGCGCGGCGACCATGGCCTTCGGCACGAGGTTCTTCGCACCGCGCAGGGTGACCTCGCCGTTGAGCGGGGTTCCGCCGGTGACGTGGATCCGATCGGGTCTGGCCGCCGCGGCGCGACCGGCGGGCCCGGCTGGTCCGGTGCTGGGACGGGGGAGGGCGGTAGCTGGTGCGCTGTTCATGGCTCCGTGTCTGGGTCGGCCCGGGGGAAGTCGGGCACCGTCCGGTACAGCGGGTCGGATCTCTGGCGTGCGGATCTCGCGGCGGAACAAGCGCCCAGTCTGCCAGAGTCGCGGCGGCGGAACGCAACACCGCGCCGCGTTCGAACGCAAGGACGAACGGGGCGGCGGGCGACACCATTCTTCCAGGGCGCCAACACCCCCGAGCGATGATCCTCCTGAGAAGATGGCTCCATGACCGAGGTCGCGTTGACCGGGCGGCTACTGGTCGCCACACCACTGCTGGTGGATCCGAACTTCGACCGGACCGTGGTCCTCGTGCTGGATCACGACGGCGACGGCACCCTCGGCGTCGTGGTCAACCGCCCGACCGCGGTACCGGTCCGGGAGGTCCTTCCCGCGTGGAGCGAGCTGGCCGAGCCGATGCCGATGGTCTTCCAGGGCGGCCCGGTCGCGCTGGATTCGGCGCTCGGGCTGGCCGAGCTGCGCTCGATGCCGCGGCCGGGCGCCGGGGAGCCGCTGGGCTGGCGGCGGGTGCACGGCGACCTCGGGCTGGTCGATTTGGACATCCCGCCGCAGGTGCTGGCCGCCGAGATATCGGCGTTCCGGGTGTACGCCGGCTACGCCGGGTGGAGCTCGGGGCAGCTGGAGCGGGAGCTGGCGCAGGGGGCCTGGTACGTCGTCGATCCCGCTCCGGGAGACGCGTTCACGCTGGACCCGGACCGCACGTGGCGCGCCGTGCTGCGCCGCCAGCGCGGCGAACTGGCGCTGCTCTCGACCTTCCCCGAAGATCCGGCGATGAACTGAGCTGCGGTGAACTGACCTGCGGTGAACTGACTGGCGGTGAACTGAGCTGCGGGCGGGGCCGGACGCGTGGGCGGCTGATTACGCTGCGGATTCGGATGTGGCGAATTTTGATACCCCGTATCGGGGACAGCTCCCCAGCGGGGCGGGTCCACTCGTAGACTCGCACCATGAGTACGGCAACAGAGACGCTCTCGGGCGGGACGGCCACGATCACCGAGGAGCGCGTCGAGGTCAGCACCGACAACGGCGATCATGAGCGCTTCTCGCACTACGCGGAGAAGGACAAGATCACCGAGGCCATGGTGCTCGGCACTCCGGTGACCGCGCTGTGCGGCAAGGTGTGGGTGCCGAGCCGCGACCCGAGCCGCTTCCCGATCTGCCCGACGTGCAAGGAGATCTTCGAGGATCCGGAGTTCTTCTACGACGACGAGGACTCCTCAGTCGGCGGTGAGAAGTAGCCGCCGTGGCACCGGGGACCGTGACCGCCGACGGGGCGGTCGCGTTCCCCGGATCGGTGCGCGAGGCGCTGAGCGCCATCGCGGCTCGCCCCGACGCGGTCCTGGTCGCGGGCGGCACCGAGGTGATGGCCCTGGTCAACTCCGGGGCGCTGTACCCGTCCGGGATGATCGCGATCGACC
>JBKOWZ010000091.1:0-6878 GCA_046724665.1 Actinomycetota bacterium | reverse complement strand
GCTCGCCGCCGCGCTCCGCGCGCTCGCGGGCGGACTGCTCCTCGGCCGCCTTCGCGGCCTCCCGCTCCACGTCGGCGCCGAGGCCCTCCAGCCCCTTGACGATGTCTTCGAACGGCACCGGCTCCGGCTCGTCTCCGGCCGGTGGGAAACTTTCTGGGTGGTCGTTCACGTCGAACCTCTAGACAATCGTCCACACTGGAGACGGACCCCGGGCGTGTTCACGGGAAGCACGGCCGGCTCAACCACTCGGGGATCACGCACTCTACGGATAGAACAGACTTTAGGGTGAACGGGGTCTCCCGTCCCCTCACCGTAGTAACCAACGGAGTGTGCCTGTGAGTTCCCCGGCAGAAGGCGGACGGCGCCGTTCGGCGCGACCAACGGTAGCGGTCACCGGCGCGGCCGACGTCATCGGCGCGGCGGTCAGCGCCCGCCTGGTGGAACAGGAGGGCGTACGCAAGGTGGTCGCCCTCGACACGCGCCGGCTCGACGTGCCGGGAGTGGTCTTCCGCGCCGCCGACACGAGGGACCCCGGCCTGGCCGAACGGCTCGGCGACGTGGACGTGCTCATCCACACGGACATAGATACCTCGCCCGACACCGACACCGCGGCGCGCACCGCCTACAACGTCCGCGGCGCTCAGACCGTGCTCACCGCCGCGGCCGCGGCCGGAGTCAGCCGGGTCGTGCTGTTCACCAGCGCCGTCGTCTACGGTGCGTACCCTGACAACCCGGTGCCCCTCGCCGAGGACGCGCCGCTGCGCGCGGTACCGGACGGTTCGCTGGTCGGCGATTACCTGGAAATCGAGCGATTGGCCGAGCGGGCGCCCAAAGCCCACCCCGGCCTCTCCGTCACGGTCCTGCGCCCGACCGTGCTCGCCGGCCCCGGCGTGGACACCGTCTTCACCCGCCACTTCGAGGCCCCGCGGCTGCTGGTGGTCAAGGAATCCGAGCCGTGCTGGCAGTTCTGCCACGTCGAGGATCTCGCTTCCGGCCTGGTCCAGGCGGCGCTGAGCGAGGTGGACGGACCGCTCGCGGTCGGCGGCGACGGCTGGCTGAGCCAGCAGGAGGTCGAGGAGATCTCCGGGATGCGCCGGATGGAACTGCCCGAATCGCTGGCCCTCGGCACCGCCGAGCGGCTGCACCGGCTGCACCTGACCCCGGCCCCGGCGACCGACCTCCAGTACGTCATGCACCCTTGGGCCGTGTCCACCGAGCGGCTGAAGGCGACCGGCTGGCAGCCGGAGTTCAGCAACGCCGAGGCGTTCGAGGCGCTGCTGGCCGAGGTAGCGGGCCACCACGCGGCGCTGGCCCGCCGGATCGGCAAGAAGGACGCCGCGACCACCCTCGGCGCCGCGGGCGCGACCGTCGCGCTGGTCGGTACCGCGGCCCTCGTCCGCCGCGCCCGCAAGAAGCGCCGCACCAGCTGAAGCCGACCGGCTGGAAACAGGAGAACGCTTATGCCCGACGCCACGTCTGAGACCGATACCGTCCGCCTTATCGACGTACGCGACACCGCGTTGTCCGTCGATGAAGTGCTACGCGCCGTGACGGGGCCGAGCGTCGGCGGCATCGCACTCTTCATCGGCACGGTGCGCGACCACACGCCGGAGAACCCGGGGGAGCAGGTCACCCAACTCGCGTATGCCGCGCACCCGACCGCACGCGACCAACTGCGCGCGGTCGCCGCCAAGGTCGCCGCAGAGCACCCTGGCACCGCACTTGCTGCGGTACACCGCACGGGTGAACTCGCCGTCGGCGACTTAGCCGTCGTCGTCGCGGCGTCCGCGTCGCACCGGGCCGAGGCGTTCGCCGCGTGCCGCTCACTGATCGACACGCTGAAGGAGCAGGTGCCGATCTGGAAGCGCGAGGAGTTCCGGGACGGCTCCCACACCTGGGTCGGAATGTGATCTAGTCTGCTGATCCGTGCTCTCGATCCTGGCCTGGTGGGCCATCCCGGCCAGCGCGGTCCTGCTCGCGGCCCTCGTGCTCGCCGTCTCGCGGCGGATCCGGCGCTCCCGCGAGGAGGTCGGCACGCTGGACCGCTACCAGCGCGCGCGGGAGGTTCTCGCGCGCACACAGAACCCGGTCACCCCGCGCCCGCCCACCACCGAGTGATGGCCGGTGCATTAGTGTCGTGCTCATGCCGCGCCGTCGTACCGTCACGCTGGTCGTCTCGGGTGCCCTCCTCGCCGCCTTCGGAGTCGGCGTATACCTGCAACCGGTGCCTTATGCGGAGATGACGCCGGGACCGACCTTCGACACGCTCGGCTCGTATCAGGGCACGCAGCTGATCACCATCAGCGGCCACCAGACGTACAAGACCTCCGGTCAGCTGCGCATGGTGACCGTCGGCGTGTCGAGCCAGGATTACCAGATGCCGCTCGGTACCGCCCTGATCGGCTGGCTCAGCTCCGACCAGGCGATCGTGCCCAAGGAGACGATCTACCCGCCGGGCACGACGCAGCAGCAGAGCGATCAGGAGAACGCGGTGGCGTTCACCGACTCGCAGGACGCGGCGATCACGGCGGCCTTGGCCGCGCTCGGCATCAAGCCGACCGGGAGCGAGGTCGTGATCGCCTCGATCACCGCCGGCACGCCCGCCGAGGACAAGCTCCAGCCCGGAGACGTCGTCAAGTCCGTCAACGGCACGCCGATCACCACCGGCGGGGACACCGGCCTGGCCGAGGTCCAGAAGGCCGTGCAGAAGGTGACGCCGGGTCAGCAGGTCACCTTCGTCGTCTCCCGGGCCGGCAAGGTCCAGACGATCACCACGGGCACCACGAAGAACAGCCAGGGCAAGGCGGCCGTCGGCATAGCGGTGCAGACCGAGAACACGTTCCCGTTCGACGTGGACATCCAGCTCAACGGCGTCGGCGGCCCGAGCGCCGGAATGATGTTCGCGCTCGGCATCATCGACAAGCTCACCGCCGGCGGCAACCTCACCGGCGGCAAGGTGGTGGCCGGCACCGGCACGATCGACGCGACCGGCAACGTCGGCGCGATCGGCGGCATCCAGATGAAGACCCTCGGCGCCCGCCGCGACGGAGCCACCGTCTTCCTGGCCCCCGCGGACAACTGCGCCGAGGCCAAGGCGAACCTGCCCTCCGGCATGGAGCTCGCGAAGGTGGCTACGCTGCAAGACGCGCTTACCGCGCTGAAGGACGTCCGCGAGGGCAAGACCCCGCCGAGCTGCTAGTGCCTCGGTAGCCCGCGTTCGCCGCTCGCTGCCTCGCACCTCGCATAGGCCGCCCCAGCGCACCTCGCCTGCTGGCAAATGCAGGCTACCGAGGCACTAGCGCCCTGAGTCAGGACGACGCTCGCCGCCCCGCTCAGTCATGCAGCGTCTGCGCTAACGCATCCGCCAAGTGCGGTACGAGCCCGGGCCCGGACAACACCTCGTCGTCGGCGTCGCGCGATCGTAGCCGCAGCGCGCAGTCGCGTGACCCGTCGCGCAGCACCCCGACCGCGATGCGTACCTCCTGCCGCTCCGGATGCGCGGCCACCCAGGCGTCGAGGTCCACCCCGTCGTCGTCCGGCATCCCCGCCTCCGCCGACGGCGGGAGCATGACCCGCTCGACGACCAGCGCCGCGCCGTCCACGGTCTGCGGCCACCCGATCCCGGCCAACGCGTCGTCAAGCGCCTTTCCGTCCGGAAAGCCCTCCTGCTCGATCGACGTGTACGTGCGCAGCGGCCCGAATCCCGATCCCGGCTCGAGCGACGCGTCGAGCGTCTCCGGCGCCAGCGCCGCGGCCAGCCGGGGCTCGGCCTTGATCAGCTCGGCCGTGTCCGCCAGCGCGAACAGCCGCGGCCCCTGGTCCCAGCCCGCCCTTGCGACGTGCTGCTCCAACTCGATCAGCGACTGCGTCAGCGCAGCGTTCGTTGAGCCGTTTCCCATGCCCCTATTCTCCCCGACCCCGGCCCCGCTCCGTACCGTCGCGTCCATGCCACCGCTGACCGGTGATTTCGCACTCCGCGCAGTCATTGCCTGCACATCACGTGACCGCGCGTCGCAATGCGATTTGCCTCAGCGCAAGCATTCGACCTAGAGTAGAGACATCACCCGACGCGGGGTGGAGCAGCTCGGTAGCTCGCTGGGCTCATAACCCAGAGGTCGGCGGTTCAAATCCGTCCCCCGCTACGCAGGTAATGCGCGAGGTCCCGGTCAGCCGACAAGGTTGGCCGGGACCTCGCGTTATACCGACGATTTCAATCAGCACGATCCCCAATTACTCCCATCACTCACGCATGCGGCTGCCCGGCCCGACCTCCAACCGCAACCGAGGGCGGTCGCCCAGCTCGTGCCCGGCCTCACACGTCACCGACACGCGAACCTGCGCGCCGCAGTCCGCGTGACGTGGGATGACAGGTCGCCCTTCCGGCCCGGCGAGGTGCCGGTCGCCCCACACCATCATGGCGAGCAGGATCGGCACGAGTTCGCGGCCGGCGTGACTTAGCCGGTACTCATGCCGTTCACGCGCACCCTCGGTGCGGTACGACGTGCGCTTGACCAAACCGGCCTCGACCAACGCGGCCAGCCGACGCGAGAGCACATTGCGCGCGACGCCGAGATGCGACACCAGGTCGTCGAAGCGTCGTACCCCGTTCGAGACGTCGCGCAAGATCAGCAGCGTCCACCGATCGCCGACAAGCGCCAGCGTGCGCGCGATCGAGCAGGCCTCGCTCTCGAATGCGTCATAAGTCGGCGCTCCCGGCACGGCGCGGCCGGCGTGGTCGCCGAACACGCTCACGCGCAAGGGCGCCGGGGTGGTCTCGTCCGGGCGAGTGGTAGAGGTCACAGTCGTATCCTACAACTGAGTTGCAGAATGAAACCCAGCTAACCTAGCGTGGCAACACCGACCAGCGTGCCGAGTAAGCGAGGGCCTCATGACGGGTACGGCGCAGTTCGACAAATCGGCGGCCGTTGTGCCGACCCAGCAGCCGGTCGAGCGTCGGCGCTCCTTCGAATGGACCGACCCGCTCGAAACGGCGAGCATCGGGGCCGGGCTGAGCGGCATGGAGTTCTTCACCGCGATGGACGCGGGCCGCGTGCCGCTGCCGCCGATCATGCACACGCTCGACATCAGGAGCTTCTCCTTCGAGGAGGGCCGCGTGGCCTTCCGTCTCACGCCGCAGGAGTTCCACTACAACCCGCTCGGCTCGGTGCACGGCGGCGTCTACGCGACGCTCCTCGACACCGCGTGTGGCTGCGCGGTCCACACGAAGCTCCCCGTGGGCGTCTTCTACACGAGCCTCGACCTCGCGGTGAAGTTCCTGCGGCCGGTCTCGGTCGCCACCGGCGAGATCACCGCCGAGGGCACGGTCGTGCACCTCGGTAGCCGTACGGCGCTCGCTGAGGCACGCATCGTCGATGCCGACGGCAAGATCTACGCGACCGCCAACAGCAGCTGTTTGATCATGCGGCCCTAGAAACCCCCTGGCCATTGTGGTGCGGGCATACTGCTCACAACGGCCCCAGCATGGTCTGATGGAGACGTTCGCCGTAGGCGTGGGACGCGGACCGTAGAACTGGGGTTGTCCGAATGGCCGGGATCAGGGAGCTCGCCCGCGAATGCGGCGTGTCGGTCGCGACGGTGTCCCGTGCGCTCAACGGACATCCCGAGGTCAGCGAAACGACGCGGAGACAGATCCAGGAAGCCGCCACGCGCCTCGGCTACCGACCGAGCCAGTCCGCGCGTGCGCTCGTGCGAGGCCGATCGGACACGGTCGGGCTGCTCTGGGACACCGGTTACGAGGCGACCGGACGCCGTCACCCGTTCCTACTGGCGCTGCTCGTCGGCGTGAAGCGTGCGCTCAATGCGTCAGGCCGCCACATGCTCCTACTCAACGTCGATGACCATCGCTCTGGCGTCGGCGACCGTGTGTACCTCGACGTTGCGCTACAGCACCAGCTCGACGGCGTCGTGATGATGGGCGTCGATGACCAGCACCCGGCGATGCGTACGCTGTACGGCTCCGGATTCCCGTGTGTCGCGCTCGACCTGCCGATTCAAGGACCGCGTGCAACGTACGTGACGTCGGACAACTATGCGGGTGCGGTCGAAGCGGTGCGTTACTTGCACAGCCTCGGTCACCGGGACATCGCGACGATCACCGGTCCGGTGGACTCCCTTCCCGCCGCGCAACGCCTTGCCGGCTATGAGGCGGCCGTGCGTGGGCTCGGGATGACGACGCGACCGGGGTACATCGAGACCGGTGACTTCTTCTTGGACAGCGGCTACGCATGCGCAAAGCGCCTGGCCGCGTTGCCTGAGCGCCCGACGGCCGTCTTCGTCGCCGGCGACGAGATGGCGGTCGGCGCGATTCACGCGTTCGAGGACGCGGGAGTCGGCATTCCGGACGAAATCGCGATCGTCGGATTCGACGACATCGAGGCGGCGAGCCTCGTCCGGCCCGCGCTGACGACCATCGCGCAGGATCCGATCGCGCTCGGCGCGGCGGCCGTCGAGGTGCTGCTGGCACTCGTCGATACGCCCCTACCACCGGCGAGCGACGCGATGAGCAGGACCGAGACGGCGTCAGTCGTCGTGCCGTCGGCTAGGACGGTCGGCGGTGCTGGAGTGTCGGCGCTGTCGGTGCCTGCACTGTCGTCCCACGCGCGCGCGAAGGCGAAGTCCCCGGGGCCACAGCTCCAGGTACGCTTGCCGCTCTTCACTCCGCGGACCGTCCCGACGCACCTGGTCGAGCGGCGGTCGTGCTCGGTGAGGCAGCGCGATTCGGCCAGGTGAAGCTCCGATTTGACGCCCCGACCTGTGCTTGCCTAATCTTCTGCAAGTCGCCACACGGAAAGCCTGGTCAGACCGGGTAGCCCAAGTCGGTGACGGTGCCCCTCCGAAGTTTGATTCCTTCGGTTGCA
>JBKOWZ010000150.1:0-8016 GCA_046724665.1 Actinomycetota bacterium | reverse complement strand
CTTCGGCGCCCGCCCCGGAGCCGGCGGCTCGGGCGGGCGCGGGGCGTGCGGGCTCAGCTGCCGGTGATCTCGCGCACCAGGTCGGCGGCGGTGCGGCAGCGGTCGATCAGCGCCTCGACGTGCTGCTTGGTGCCGCGCAGCGGGTCGAGGGTGGGCACCCGCTGGAGGGACTCGCGGTCGGGCAGGTCGAAGATGACGCTGTCCCACGAGGCCGCGGCGACCGAGTCGGCGTACTTGTCGAGGCAGCGGCCGCGGAAGTAGGCGCGGGTGTCGGCGGGCGGCTGGTCCACCGCCCGGCGGATCTCCTCGTCGCTGGTGATCCGCTCGAACCGGCCGCGCGCCGCCAGCCGCTGGTAGAGGCCCTTGGCAGGCCGTACGTCGGCGTACTGGAGGTCCACCAGGTGCAGCCGCGCGTTGTCCCAGTCCACCGCGTCGCGCTTGCGGTAGCCCTCCAGGATCTCCAGCTTGGCGACCCAGTCGAGCTCGCGGCTGAGCGACATCGGGTCGGTCTCCAGCCGGCTGAGCACCGACTCCCAGCGGTCGAGCACGTCGCGGGTGACCTCGTCCACGTCGGTGCCGTACTTGTCCTCGACGTACTTGCGGGCCTGCTCGAAGTACTCCATCTGGAGCTGAACCGCCGTCAGCTTGCGCCCGGAGCGCAGCGTGACCAGGTGCTTGAGGCCCGGGTCGTGGCTGACCTCGTGCAGCGTCTTGACCGGCTGGTCCACCGAGAAGTCCACCGACATGAACCGGTCCTCGATCATCGCGAGGACCAGGCTGGTGGTGCCCATCTTGAGGTACATCGAGACCTCGGACAGGTTCGCGTCGCCGATGATCACGTGCAGCCGGCGGTAGCGCTCCGGGTCAGCGTGCGGCTCGTCGCGGGTGTTGATGATGGGCCGCTTGAGGGTGGTCTCCAGGCCCACCTCGACCTCGAAGTAGTCGGCGCGCTGGGAGATCTGGAAGCCGTGCGTGCGCCCGTCCTGGCCCAGGCCCACCCGCCCGGCGCCGGCGACCACCTGGCGGCTGACGAAGAACGGGGTCAGGTGCCGCACGATGTCCGCGAACGGGGTCGTGCGGGCCATCAGGTAGTTCTCGTGCGAGCCGTAGGAGGCGCCCTTGTTGTCCGTGTTGTTCTTGTACAGGTTGATCGGCAGCGAGCCGGGCACCGTCGCGGCGTGCCGGGCTGCTTCTGCCATGATCCACTCGCCGGCCTTGTCCCAGATCACCGCGTCGCGCGGGTTGGTCACCTCGGGGGTGGAGTACTCGGGGTGCGCGTGGTCCACGTAGAGCCGGGCGCCGTTGGTCAGGATGACGTTGGCCAGACCGGAGTCCTCGTCGGTCAGCTGGCTGGCGTCGGCCAGCTCGCGGGCCAGGTCGAAGCCCCGGGCGTCGCGCAGCGGGTTCTCCTCCTCGAAGTCCCAGCGGGCCCGGCGCGCCCGGTGCATGGCGGTCGCGTAGGCGTTGACGATCTGGGAGGAGGTGAGCATCGCGTTCGCGTTCGGGTGGCCCGGTACCGAGATCCCGTACTCCGTCTCGCTGCCCATTACTCGCTGTACGCTCATGACGACAAGCCTATGCCGCGGCGTGAGCGATCGGGACAAAGTACGGGCACGAGTTCTCCCCGGGTCGAGTCGGTGCGGGACGCGCGCGCCCCACCCCGGCGGCGGATGACATGGGCTCTAAAGCGCGACGACGCGAGCGAGCGGGCGGGCGCCCCGGCCGGCGCCCGCGCGGTGTCCGCACCGCGTTCGGGGCGCCGGCCGGCGGCACGCTCACAGGTACTGGCCGGTGTTGCTGACCGTGTCGATCGAGCGGCCCGTCTCAGCACCCTTCTTCCCGGACACCAGGGTGCGGATGAACACGATCCGCTCGCCCTTCTTGCCGGAGATGCGGGCCCAGTCGTCCGGGTTGGTCGTGTTGGGCAGGTCCTCGTTCTCCTTGAACTCGTCCACGCACGCGCCCAGCAGGTGCGAGACGCGCAGGCCCTTCTGCCCGTGGTCCAGGAAGTCCTTGATCGCCGACTTCTTGGCCCGGTCCACGATGTTCTGGATCATCGCGCCGGAGTTGAAGTCCTTGAAGTAGAGGACCTCCTTGTCCCCGTTGGCGTAGGTGACCTCCAGGAAGCGGTTCTCGTCGGTCTCCGCGTACATCCGCTCCACGGCGCTCTGGATCATCGCGCCGACGCACGCGGCCTCGTCGCCGGAGTGCTCCTTGAGGTCGTCCGGGTGCAGCGGGAGCGTGGTGGTGACGTACTTGGAGAAGATGTCCTTGGCCGCCTCGGCGTCCGGCCGCTCGATCTTGATCTTGACGTCCAGGCGGCCCGGCCGCAGGATCGCCGGGTCGATCATGTCCTCGCGGTTGGAGGCGCCGATGACGATGACGTTCTCCAGCCCCTCGACGCCGTCGATCTCGGACAGCAGCTGGGGCACGATCGTGTTCTCCACGTCGGAGGACACGCCCGAGCCGCGGGTGCGGAAGAGCGAGTCCATCTCGTCGAAGAACACGATGACCGGGGTGCCCTCGCTGGCCTTCTCGCGCGCCCGCTGGAAGACCAGGCGGATGTGCCGCTCGGTCTCGCCGACGTACTTGTTCAGCAGCTCGGGGCCCTTGATGTTGAGGAAGTAGCTCTTGCCCTTGTCCTTGCCGTTGATCTCGGCGACCTTCTTGGCCAGCGAGTTGGCCACCGCCTTGGCGATCAGCGTCTTGCCGCAGCCGGGCGGGCCGTAGAGCAGCACGCCCTTCGGCGGGCGCAGCTCGTGCTCGCGGAACAGGTCGGCGTGCAGGTACGGCAGCTCCACGGCGTCGCGGATCTGCTCGATCTGGCCGCTCAGGCCGCCGATGTCGGAGTAGTCGATGTCCGGGACCTCCTCGAGGACCAGCTCCTCGACCTCGGACTTCGGCACCCGCTCGTAGACGTAGCCGGAGCGCGGCTCGAGCAGCAGCGCGTCGCCCGCCCTGATCACCTTGTCCAGCAGCGGCTCGGCGAGGCGCACCACGCGCTCCTCGTCGGTGTGCCCGATGACCAGGGCCCGCTCGCCGTCCTCGAGGATCTCCTTGAGCATGACGATCTCGCCGACGCGCTCGAAGCCCATGCCGGAGACGATGTTCAGCGCCTCGTTGAGCATGACCTCCTGGCCGGGGCGCAGCTCGGTCAGCTCGATGTTCGGCGTGACGGTCACCCGCAGCTTGCGGCCGCCGGTGAAGATGTCGGCCGTGCCGTCCTCGTTGGCCTGGAGGAACACCCCGAAGCCTGAGGGCGGCTGGGCGAGCCGGTCGATCTCCTCCTTGAGCGCGACGATCTGGTCGCGCGCGTCCCGGAGGGTGGCCACGAGCCGCTCGTTCTGCGCGGTGAGCCCGGCAACCGTGGCCTGGAGCTCGGCGACCCGCTCCTCGAGCGCCCGCCCGCCCCGGGGGGCTTCGGCCAGACGGCGGCGCAGCACGGCGATCTCCTGCTCTAGATACGCGACCTGGGCCATCGGATCGGCCTCGGGGCCGTTGGACCCGCCACCGCGGCCGGCCCGGGAACCGGGGGCGCGCAATGGCTTGTCGTCTTCGTGGGCTGGCACGGTCCTCACCTCCTCGCGGAGTGTTGCGACGTTACGACCCTACCTGGAGTGCGCCCGGCCCAAACCGCGGACTCGCTTACAGCTCGGACACCGGCGATCCCCGGGACGCTGAGCGGCCCCGTAGCCGACTCGGCCGTCCCTCGCTCTGTCGGCAACACTGCCATCAACACGATTCCCCCTTCAGTGCTCGTTCATGTGGCACGGCGGGCACCCGTTCGGATCAGTGCGCCGACTCTCGTCGGGCGTGATCGGCTGCGGGACTCGATCATTACTCCCCCGTCCTGGGGCTGTCCATGCCTATTGCGTCACTGTGCCTGTCCGTCACCGACATGCGGATATCACCGGAGCGCCGCGACTTGTTAGGGTCGCTTGGTAGATGACAACGCGATGGGGATGGTTGGCGTTCCGATGAGCGGCGAAAAGCTTGAGGTATGGATCGACCAGGACCTGTGCACCGGTGACGGCCTGTGCGCGCAGTACGCCGCTGACGTGTTCGAGCTCGACATCGACGGGCTCGCGTATGTGAAGGACACCCAGGGCGCGTTGCAGAGTGCGCCGGGGGCGCGGGTACCCGTTCCGGCGGATCTATTACTGAATGTGATCGATTCTGCCAAGGAGTGCCCGGGCGAGTGCATTCACGTACGACGGGTGCGAGATGGAGTCATGGTCGCGGGCCCCGAGGCGGAAGACGCCTAACCGGCGCACGGCGTACCTAGGGCGCTTCGAAGGCGCCCTAAGGCGGGCTCCTAAGTTCCAGAGCCCTAGGCAGGCCTCAGCGCGCCTCAGGGCTCAGCCTGGCGCCGATTCAGGGCAGTTCGCCGCGGCGGGCCAGGCGCGCCTCACGCGCGGCGGCCTGAGCCTCGCGGTCCTCGCCCGCGGCTTCGACCATCCAGGCGTCCTCGGCTTCGACGCCCTTGGCCGGCCTGCGGCGGCGCGGCGGCAGTTCGACGCCGTCGGCGATGCGGCGCGCGGTGACCAGGAAGCCGGTGTGCCCGACCATCCGGTGGTCGGGGCGCACGGCCAGGCCCTCGACGTGCCAGCTGCGCAGCAGGGTCTCGGTGGCGGCGGGCTCGGCGAAGCGGCCGTGGTCGCGCAGGGCCTCGACGACGCGCGAGAGTTGCGTGGTGGTGGCGACGTAGCAGACCAGGACGCCGCCGGGGACGAGTACCTTCGCGACGGAGTCGATGCACTCCCAGGGCGCGAGCATGTCCAGCACGACCCGGTCCACCTCGTCGGGGCGGATGGCTGAGGCCAGGTCGCCGACCGTGAGCGTCCAAGCGGGGTGGTCGCCGCCGAAGAAGGTGCGCACGTTCTTGGCGGCGATCTTGGCGAAGTCCTCGCGCCGCTCGTAGGAATGCACCGCGCCGCTGTCGCCGACCGCGCGCAGCAGCGAACACGTGAGCGCGCCCGAGCCGACTCCGGCCTCCAGCACGCGCGCGCCGGGATGGATGTCACCCATGGCGACGATCTGCGCGGCGTCCTTGGGGTACACGACGGCGGCGCCACGCGGCATCGACAGCACGTAGTCGGAGAGCAACGGACGCAGTGCGAGGTAGTCCATGCCGCCCGTGGACCGCACCACGGTGCCCTCGGGCTGGCCGATGAGCGCATCGTGCTCGAACGAGCCCTTGTGAGTGTGGAACAGCTTGCCCGGCTGGAGCGGGAACGTGTGATGCCGTCCCTTGGTGTCGGTCAGCTGGACCAGATCACCGGGCTTGAACGGGCCGCGACGGTGCTCTGTACCGTGCGGTGCGCTGGGGGTTTCACTCACGGACGCGAGTCTACCTGCGGGAAGTCGGTGTCAACGGACGGATGGATCGGCGGACGCCGACGGGGCCCGAGGCGCGGCGCCAAGGGTGCAGGTGCACGCCCCCGCCGCGCCTCAGCCGTGCAGGAAGGCGTGCCCGACGTCCGCCGCGGCCAGCACCCCGTAGATCGAGCCGCCGGGCTCGGTGACGAGGTACTCGGGCGCGGGCGCGGCCCGCAGCGCGGCCAGCAGCCGCTCCCCGCCGAGGTCCGTGGTCAGCGTCATGCCCGGACGCAGGGCGCGGGCGAGGGCGCCGACCTGTATCCACGGGTGGCGCTCGGGCGGCGTGGCGGTCACGGAGGCCTCGTGCACGATCGCGGTCGGCCGTCCGTCATGGTCCACGACGACCACCGCGCGGGCGCCGGCGACCGCGGCGCGGCGCAGCGCCTCGGAAAGCGGCAGGTCGGCGGTGACCGGGATGGCGCGGCGGGTCAGCGCGCGCACCTGGAGGCGCGGAATGCGGTCGCGCAGCCGGGCGACGGTGAGCGACTGACTCGCGCCGATCCAGATGAACGAGGCGATGAACGCGGCCCACATGATCGTGTACAGGTCGGCCCCGGCGTCCGCCTGCCCGCGGCCCTGCAAGATGGCGACGAACAGCACCACGACGGCCAGCGCGCGGCCGCTCCAGGCGGCGGCGACGGTGCCGTTCATGGACTTCTTGGTCACCGCCCAGACCAGCGAGCGCAGCACGCGCCCGCCGTCCAGAGGCAGGCCGGGCAGCATGTTGAACACCCCGACCACCAGGTTGGCCGTCCAGATCGCGAAGACCAGGTACATGGCCACCAGCAGCGCGGTCGATGAGCGGTCGGTGGTGGCCGGCAGCGCCTCCCAGATGCCCCAGAACGCCCCGGCGAGGGCGAAGGACAGCGCGGGCCCGGCGACCGCGACGGCGAACTCCTGACCCGGGGACTCCGGCTCCCGCTCGATCTCGGAGACCCCGCCGAGGAAGTAGATCACGATCCGGCGCACCGGCAGCCCGAAGTGCTTGGCCACCACCGAGTGGGCCAGTTCGTGCAGCAGCACGGAGAGGTAGAGCAGCACGGCGAAGCTGAAGGCGACCAGGTAGCGGCCGCTGCCGAGCCGGTCGCCGAGCCGGGTGTGGTCGAACTGCCCGCCGAAGTAGAGGGTGATGAAGGCGGCGATCAGAAACCAGGTCGGCGACACGACGATCGGAATGCCGAAGGGGCGGCCCATGGCCAGCCCTCCCCCGGAGGGCCGGCCCGCGGCGGCCGGCGGTGACTGGTCCGGCTTGCCGTTGGGTGCGCCCTCGTTCGGATTCGTGTCGCTCACATAGGCGATGCTACGTGGATACGGCGGCGTGGGCTGTGCACGGCTTCTTTGTCGGTGCTCTGAGCTATGGTTCCGCCATGGAAGGCACGGTCGCAGGAGCCGCAGAAACCGCAGCAGCGCAAGCCGAAGCAGGCGCCGCGGCGGTACCGGACCAGCCCGTGCCGGAAGCCCGGACAGTGCCGGAGGTCTGGACCGCGCCGGAAGTCCGGACCACGCTGGAAGTCCAGTCCATGCCGGAAGTCCGGACCACGCTGGAAGTCCAGACCATGCCGGAGACGGCGCCGGAAGCGACCGCGCAGACTCCGGCGACCCCGCAAGCCCTGACGGCCCCGCAAGCCGCGACGGCTGTGCAAGCTGCGACGCCTATGCAAGTTGGGGCGGCCCCGCCAGCTGCGGCGACTATGCAAGCGGCACCACCAGCACCACCAGCACCACCAGCACCACCAGCACCACCAGCACCACCAGCACCACCAGCACCACCAGCACCACCAGCACCTGCGATCATCCTCCCCGACGATGTCGGCTATGGAGGCACGCAGTCGGGTGCGCTGTTCGACGTCGATGCGCCGGTTCGCCTGCCCGCGGCGATCTCGCCGTCCCGGGCCGGAGACTTCATGCAGTGCCCGCTGCTGTTCCGCCTCCGCGTGGTGGACAAGATGCCGGAGCCGCCGAGCGCGGCGGCGGTGCGCGGGACGCTGGTGCACGCGGTGCTCGACCGCCTCTTCGACCTGCCCGCTGGCGGGCGCACGCCGCAGGAGGCCGCGGCGCTGCTCCAGCCCGAGTGGGAGCGGCTGCTGGCGAAGGAACCGGAACTCGGCGCCCTGTTCGACACCCCGCAGGAGCTGACCGAGTGGCTGGCCTCGGCGAAATCCCTGCTGGGCAGGTATTTCACCCTCGAGGATCCGAACCGCCTTGAGCCGGCCGAGCGGGAGTTGTTCGTGCACGCGGTCGTCGGCGAAGGCGAGGACCGGCTCGTCGTGCGCGGCGTGGTGGACCGGCTGGACGTGGCGCCGAACGGGCTGCTGCGCGTGGTGGACTACAAGACCGGCAAGGCCCCGCCCGCCGGCTACGAGGCGAAGAACCTGTTCCAGATGAAGTTCTACGCCCTTGTGCTGTGGAAGGTGCGCGGCGTGGTGCCCAAGCGGCTCCAGCTGATCTTCCTGGGCAGCGGGAACCTGCTCACCTACGACCCGGACGAACGGGACCTGCGCGGCGTGGAGCAGAAGATCACCGCAGTCTGGGCGGCGATCCGTGCGGCCGCGCAGCGGCGGGAGTGGCCGCCCAGCCCGTCGCGGCTGTGCGACTGGTGCTCGTTCAAGCCGACCTGCCCGGCGCACGGTGGTGAAG
>JBKOWZ010000024.1:0-4738 GCA_046724665.1 Actinomycetota bacterium | reverse complement strand
ACCTAGGTTGGGTCGACGCCCCGCTCGGCGGAACCTTGGCCAGCGTCGTCGCCAACTACGGCATCCACGCCCCGGTCGCTGTCGGCAACGACGCGGATCTCGGCGTCGTCGCCGAGCACGTGCGCGGCGCGGCGGCCGGCGCCACGGACGCGGTCTATCTGGCGGGCGAGGTCGGCGTCGGCGCCGGGATCATCGTCGGCGGCGCGCCGCTGCGCGGCGCCGGCGGCTACGGCGGCGAGCTCGGCCACATGGTGGTCAACCCGGCCGGGCGGCTGTGCCGCTGCGGCGCGCGCGGCTGCTGGGAGACCGAGATCGGCGAGAAGGCCATCCTGGACGCCGCCGGTCACCCGGACGGCCCGCGCTCGACCGTCCCGGCCGTGGTCGCCGCGGCGGCCGACGGAGATCCGCGCGCCGCCGCCGCGATCCGCCACGTGGGCGAATGGCTGGGCATCGGCGTCGGCAACCTGGTCAACATCTTCAACCCCGAGGTGGTCGTCTTCGGCGGGCTGCTGCGCGAGATCCTGCCCGCGGTCGAGCAGCAGCTGCGCACCACGCTGCGCACCTCAGGCCTGGTGGCCCCGCGCGAGCTCGTGCGGCTGGTGGCCCCGGGGCTCGGGGCGGACTCGACCCTCGTCGGCGCGGCGGAGCGCGCCTTCGCCCCGCTGCTCGGCGATCCGCTCGGTACGCTCGCGCCGCTGCTCACCGGCGCGGCCACACCGCCTGCTGACGCTTGGTAACGAGGCGTCAGCGCCAGGCGAGGACTCCTTCGCGGGATCGTGAAGAAGGTGTGGAGGGGCGGGTGAACGCCCCGGATCTTCGACCGCTCGGCGATTAGACTCGGAGCCTCGCCCCATCGCGGGGCCTGCCCGCGCGCGGTGGCGGGCGTGGTACGGGACGATGAACTCCGGGCTTCGCCACTCGGGGAACCGTAGAGAGCCATCAAGGAGGAACCCGTGTCGCTGCCGGGCAGTTCGAGCTCCGCGTCGTCTTCGGACACAGGGTCGTCGGGCACAGGGTCTTCGGACACCGCGTCGCTGTTGGCCACCGTGCGCGGTCCGCGTGACCTGGACCGGTTCGACCGCGCCGCGCTCGACCGGCTGGCC
The DNA here is from genome assembly GCA_046724665.1 of Actinomycetota bacterium. GTDB lineage: Bacteria > Actinomycetota > Actinomycetes > Streptomycetales > Catenulisporaceae > Actinocrinis. The sequence continues at coordinate 3,635 of JBKOWZ010000024.1, read as the reverse complement.
CGGGAGATCCGCGACTTCCTGATCGCGAACGTCACCCGCACCGGCGGCCACCTCGGACCCAACCTCGGCGTGGTCGAGCTGACCATCGCGCTGCACCGGGTGTTCGACTCCCCGCGCGACACCATCGTCTGGGACACCGGCCACCAGTCCTACGTGCACAAGATGCTGACCGGCCGTCAGGACTTCAGCAAGCTGCGCCAGGAGGGCGGCCTGTCCGGCTACCCCTCCCGGGCCGAGTCCGAGCACGACGTGGTGGAGAACTCGCACGCCTCCACCGCGCTGTCCTACTGCGACGGCATCGCCAAGGCCTACCAGGTGCGCGGCCAGAGCGACCGGCGTGTCGTCGGCGTCATCGGGGACGGCGCGCTGACCGGCGGGATGGCCTGGGAGGCGCTCAACAACATCGCCTGCGCCAAGGACCGCCCGGTCGTCATCGTGGTGAACGACAACGAGCGCTCGTACACCCCGACCGTCGGCGGCCTGGCCGACCATCTGGCCACCCTGCGCACCACCCAGGGCTACGAGAAGTTCCTGGCCTGGGGCAAGCGCACGCTGCCCAAGGCTCCGGTGGTCGGGCGCGGCGTGTACGACGCGCTGCACGGCATGAAGAAGGGCCTCAAGGACTTCGTCGCCCCGCAGGGCATGTTCGAGGACCTCGGCCTGAAGTACATCGGCCCGATCGACGGGCACGACGTCGAGGAGGTCGAGACCGCGCTGCGCCGGGCGAAGGGCTTCGGCGGGCCGGTCATCGTGCACTGCATCACCCGCAAGGGCGAGGGCTACCAGCCCGCCCTCGACGACGAGGCCGACCACTTCCACGGCATCGGCGTCATCAACCCGGAGACCGGGCTGCCGTACCAGGTGCAGGGCACCTCGTGGACCGACGTGTTCGCCGACGAGATGGTCAAGGTCGGCAACGACCGGCCCGACGTGGTCGGGGTCACCGCCGCGATGCTGCACCCGGTCGGCCTGCACAAGTTCGCCAAGGCCTACCCGGACCGGATCTACGACGTCGGCATCGCCGAGCAGCACGCCGCGACCTCGTCCGCCGGCCTCGCCTTCGGCGGGCTGCACCCGGTGGTGGCCGTCTACGCGACCTTCCTCAACCGCGCCTTCGACCAGGTGCTGATGGACTGCGCCCTGCACCGCGCCGGTGTAACTTTCGTGCTCGACCGGGCCGGAGTGACCGGCGACGACGGCGCGAGCCACAACGGCATGTGGGACATGTCGATCCTCCAGGTCGTGCCCGGCCTGCGCATCGCGGCGCCGCGCGACCCCGGCCAGGTGCGCGCCCAGCTGCGCGAGGCGCTCGACGTGAGCGACGCGCCGACCGTGGTGCGCTTCTCCAAGGGGACCGCCGGGCCGGAGATCGAGGCGGTGGACCGGCTCGGCGTGATGGACCTGCTGCGGACGCCGGAAAACCCCGACGTGCTGATCGTCACCGCCGGTCCGATGGCAGCTCAGGGGCTGGAAGCCGCGCGGATCCTGGCCGCCGGGGGGATCGAGGCGACCGTGGTGGACCCGCGCTGGGTCAAGCCGCTCGACCCGGCGCTGGTCGCTCTGGCCCGCGCGCACCGCGCCGTGGTCACCGTCGAGGACAACGGCCGCACCGGCGGCGTCGGCGCCGCGGTCACCCAGCTGTTGCAGGACGAGGGCGTGACGCTGCCGGTGCGGGTGCTCGGCATTCCGCGCGAGTTCCTCGAACACGCCAAGCGCCCGGCGATCCTCGAGCGGCTCGGGCTGACCGCAGAGGCAGTCGCCGTCGCCGCGCGCGGGGCGCTAACCTGATCGGGCCGGCCGGGGAGTACGAGCTCTGACAGGTCGGCCCTCACCGACCCGTTACGGCGCGGGGACGGATCGTTACGGTCCGTTTCCCGCCTGTCGCCTCCTCCTGGAAGAATTCAGCTCGTGGATCCGAACAGCACAGACACGCCGACGAAGCCGGGCACCGTGGTCATCGGCGCCGGGCCGGCCGGCCTGACCGCGGCCTACGACCTGAGCAAGCACGGGTATCCGGTCCGGGTGTTCGAGTCGGAGGACGTCGTCGGCGGCATCTCGCAGACCGTGGAGCGCGACGGCTGGCGCTTCGACATCGGCGGCCACCGCTTCTTCACCAAGGTCGCCGCGGTCGAGGCGCTGTGGCACGAGATCCTGCCGGACGAGGACTTCCTGCTGCGGCCGCGCATGTCGCGGATCTACTACCGCGGCAAGCTGTTCGACTACCCGCTCAAGGCCGGCAACGCGCTGCGCGGGCTCGGCGCGATCGAGGCGGTCCGGTGCGTGCTGTCCTACGCCAGGGCGCGGATCAGCCCGCCGAAGGACCAGACGCACTTCGACGCCTGGGTCACCGCGCGCTTCGGCAAGCGGCTGTTCTCCATCTTCTTCAAGACCTACACCGAGAAGGTGTGGGGCATGAGCACGGCCGAACTGCCCGCGGACTGGGCCGCGCAGCGCATCAAGAACCTGTCGCTGATGGGCGCGATCAAGAACGCGCTGCTGCCCAAGCGCAACCAGAAGGAGATCACCAGCCTCATCGAGGAGTTCCAGTACCCCAAGTACGGGCCCGGGATGATGTGGCAGGTCGCGACGCAGAAGGTGCGCGCGCAGGGCGGCTCGGTCGAGCTGCGGCACGCGGTGGGCCGGGTGCGCTGGGAGCCGGGCCGCGGCGCGGTCGCGGTCTCGGTGACCGGCCCGGACGGGGCGGCGACGGACGTACCGGCCGACCACGTGATCTCCTCCGCGCCGATCTCCGCGCTGGTGCGCTTCATGGAGCCGGCCGCCCCGGAGCCGGTGCTCGCCGCCGCGGACGACCTGCGTTACCGGGACTTCCTGACCATCGCGCTGATCGTGCCGCAGGAGGCGGGCTTCCCGGACAACTGGATCTACATCCACACCCCCGGGGTCAAGGTCGGCCGCATCCAGAACTTCGGCTCCTGGTCGCCGTTCCTGGTCAAGGACGGGCGCACCTGCCTGGGCCTCGAGTACTTCGTCAACGAGGGCGACGAGGTGTGGAGCGCACCGGACGACGAGCTGGTGCGGCTGGGCACCGAGGAGCTGGAACGGCTCGGCCTGATCGAGCCGGGCAGGGTCGAGGCCGGGCATGTGGTGCGCATGCCCAAGGCCTATCCGGTCTACGACGACCGCTATCAGAAGAACCTCGAGGTCATCCGCGCCTGGTTGGACGAGAACGTGCCGAACGTGCACCCGGTCGGCCGCAACGGCATGCACCGGTACAACAACCAGGACCACTCGATGCTGACCGCGCTGCTGACGGCGCAGAACATCCGGACCGGCTCGTCGCACGACGTCTGGTCGGTCAACGTCGAGGAGGAGTACCACGAGGAGGGCGGCGATGCGAAGAAGCGCGCCACCCCGCCGGGTACCGGCCGTGACGCGCCGCTGATGCCGCGTCCGCGAGACAAGGAGCAGGCGGCGGCGTAGCGCCCGCCGGTTTGACGGGGGAACGGGACCGAAAGCATGTCAGTGGACACCGAGGTCTCTTCGGGGACCGAATCCGAAGACGAGCGCGCGCAGGCACCGGGCTCCCAGCCGGTGCCCGCCGCCGAGCGTCCGGCCGTCGGCCGGCGTGGCCTGCGCGGCCACCTCGTCACCCGGTTCGCCACGCGGCGCGGGCT
>JBKOWZ010000275.1:0-12920 GCA_046724665.1 Actinomycetota bacterium | reverse complement strand
CGGCCGGGCCGCCGCCCCCGGCGCGCCGCTCGACCTCCTGGCCGAACCAGTCGAGCAGGTCGAGCGCGTCGGCCGGGTCCTCGGCCACGCGCAGCACGTTCGGCCGGCCGGCCAGCGCCGCGTACTCGGCGCTCTGGTCGTTGTCGATCACGGCGACCCGGTGGCCGCGGGCCAGCGCCTGGCCGAGCAGCGAGCGCACCGCGGTGGACTTGCCGCTGCCCGGGCCGCCGGCCACCAGCAGGTGCGGGTTCGCGCTCGGCGAGCCGATCCGCCACACCACCGGCGCCAGCTGCGCGATCCGGAAGCCGGCCGGGGCGGAGCCGTCCTCGGCGGCGTCCGGGTCGGGCACCGTGACCGGGATCAGCCGGCCCGCCGAGCCGGGGTCGGTGACGCCGAGCACGAACTCGATGTCCGCGACCGGCCAGGGCTGCGCGCCGATCCCCTCCGGCAGCGGCGGCAGGATGCGCACGTCGAGGTGGTTGCCCTCCTCGTCCCAGGCGTACAGGTACTCGTTGGCGTGGCCGATCTTGCCCTCAAGCGCCCGCTCCACCTTCGCCCGGCTCTCCGCCTCGCCGTCCCGGAAGTACTCGGAGTAGTCCATCCGCAGCCGGATGAGCCGGTCCCGCTCGTCGAACTCCCAGGCGGTGAACGCGTCCCGGTAGCCGCCGCCCGGCTTGAAGTGCTGGTCCGGGTCGTCGCCGTCCTGGAGGTACGCCACCAGGCCGTTGTAGATCGACTGGAGCCGCGCGATGCGCGCCGGGTCCTCCGGGTCCGCGCCCCGGCGCGAGGTGTCCCGGCCGAGCCAGGCCGCGCCGCCGACGGCGCCCAGGATCAGCAGCGGCGGCCCGTACCGCAGCAGCCCGATGCCGACCAGGCAGGCGACCGCGATCACCGCCTGGAGGCGCCGCTTCTCCTTCGGCGCGTCCTTCCACCAGGCGCCGAGCCGCCGGGCGCCGCGCCGGGCGCCGCGCGCGAGCACGATGAGCGGATAGCAGATGTCGAGCACGCGCGCCACGCCGTCGTGGGCCATCCCCCTGCCCTTGGTGATGCCCGGGTGGTGCAGCACCGAGTCGTTGACCCAGGCGACCGGGGGAGAGCCGGCGACCGCGTGGCCGAGCCTGGTCCACACCGAGTCCGGGGTCCGGGTGGCCGGCGCCATCTCAGAAGTGCAGACCGCTGATGAAACCCGCGATCGAGTCCGCGCTGTTCTTGATGGAGCCGGCGATCGAGGTCGAGGCGAGGTAGAAGCCGAACAGCATGCAGACGATCATGTGCGAGATCTTCAGCCCGTCCTTGCGGAACAGGATGAAGACGATGATCCCGAGCAGCAGTACACCGGAGACCGAGAGAACCATCGTCGCTCCCTGCGTTGCGTTGTCGGGCGGCCGGAGGTTTCGGCGCGTTCCACCCGGATTCTCTCAACGCGGTACCGGTGTCGAAACCGACAAAGGTGCATAAAGGCGCTCATGATCATCCATTCGGGCGAAAGCTGCCCGAAACGGTGCCTGCTAACGGGTGACGGCCCGGGTGGGCGCGGCGAGCGCCGTTCCGTGCACCCAGCGCCCGCGCCGCATCACCGCGACCACCCGCAGCTCGTCGTCGAGCACGACGAGGTCGGCGTACTTGCCCGGCTCCAGGCTGCCGATCCGGTCGTCGAGGCCGAGGGCCCGCGCCGGGGTGAGCGAGGCGGAGATCGCGGCCTGCTCGATCGGGATCCCGACGCTGAGCACGGTGTTGCGCAGCGCGTTGTCCATGGTGAGCGTCGAACCGGCCAGCGTGTCGGTGCCCGCGACGCGCACCGCGCCGCCGCTGACCTCGACCGTCAGCGGGCCGAGCGGGTACTGCCCGTCGGACAGGCCGGCCGCCTGCATCGCGTCGGTGATCAGGGCGGTGCGGTGCGCGCCGGCGGCGGAGAAGACCAGGCTGACCACCGAGGGGTGCACGTGCATGCCGTCGTTGACGACCTCGACGAAGACCTCGTCCTGCTCCAGCGCCGCGGTGACCGGCCCCGGCTCGCGGTGGTGCACCGGCCGCATCGCGTTGAACACGTGCGTGGCCACGCGGGCGCCGCGGGCGATGGCGTGGTTGGCCTCGGCGTAGGTGGCGTCGGTGTGCCCGATCGCCGCGACCACCCCGGCGTCGGCGAGCAGCCCGGTGGCCTCGAGCCCGTGCTCGAGCTCGGGGGCCAGCGTCACCATGCGGACCGCGCCGCGCCCGGCCTTCACCAGCCGCCGCACCGCCTCGGGCTCCGGGTCGCGCAGCAGGTTCGGGTCGTGCGCGCCGCAGCGTGAGCGGGCGATGAACGGGCCTTCAAGATGGATGCCGGCCAGTTCGCCGTCCTCGACGAGCTCGGCGAGCTGCGCCACGTAACGCTCCAGGTCGGGCAGCGCTCCGGTGACCGTGGAGGCCATGATGGTCGTCGTGCCGTGGCTGAGGTGGAAGGCCGCCGCGCCGCGGGCCTCGTCGATCCGGCCGGAGGAGAAGGCGCCGCCGCCCCCGCCGTGCACGTGCATGTCAACGAAGCCGGGCACCACGTAGCGGCCGGTCAGGTCGTGGGTCGTGCCGTCGGGGCCGGGCGGAAGCTGGGCGGGGCCGCCCACGGCGGCTATCCGCTCCCCCTCGGTGCACAGCCAGCCGTTCTCGACGACACCGTCGGGCAGGACGAGGCGGGCGTGGCGCAGTACTGGCATCGGGCTACCTTGCGTCAGATTGGTATAGACCTTAGCGCCAATACCTTACGCTACACCGCTCGGGACCTGCCAGCGCCGCCCGCATCTCGACTTGTCGGTCCGCGCGCTTACCATGTGCAGAGGGGACAAGGCGGCTGAGGAGTAGTCAGATGACGTCAAGCGCGCTGCAAAGGGACGTGGCGGCGATTCCCGTCCTGGTCGAGCCCGCGGTCGCGCAGACCGCGGAAGCGTTCGTGCCCGCGCAGCCTGAGCCGCACTCGGCCGAAGCGTTACCCTCAGCCGAAGAATCATCCTCGGCCGACCATCCGCTGACCGACCGCGAACGCGCCGTGCTCGCCTTCGAGAAGCAGTACTGGAAGTACAGCGGCGCCAAGGACCAGGCGATCCGGGACAGCTTCGAGTGGTCGCCGACCCGCTACTACCAGGTACTCAACGCGCTGCTCGACCGCCCCGAGGCGCAGGAGTGCGAGCCGGTGCTGGTCAAGCGGCTGCGGCGGCAGCGGGCTACCAGGCAGCGGGCCCGCTCCGGCCGGATGCGGCCGAGCCCGGCCTGATCCTCATGCGCCCAGCGCGGCGAGCTGGTCGGCGAACCAGCGCTGCGGCGGGAGGGCCGCCCCGGCGGCGGCCAGCCGCTCGCACCGGCGCCGCCGCTCGTCCCGGTCCATCGACAGCGCGGCGTGCAGCGCTTCGGCGGTGCCGGTGATGTCGTAGGGGTTGACCACGAGCGCGTCCCCGCCGAGTTCGGCGAACGCCCCGGCCTCGCGGGAGAGCACCAGGCCGCAGGCGCCGCCGGTGGCCGCCGCGACGATGGGGATCTCCTTGGCGACCAGGTTCATCCCGTCGCGGATCGGGTTGACCACCGCGACGTCGGCCAGCCGGTACGCCGCGAGCGAGCGGGCGAAGTCGTCCTCGACGTGCAGGATCAGCGGCTGCCATTCCGGGGTGCCGAACTCGTCCTCGATCTCCTTCGCGGTCCGCAGCACCGCCGCCGTGTAGTCGCGGTACTCCGGCAGGTCGTGCCGGCTCGGATAGGCGAAGGCGATGTGCACCACCCGGCCACGCCACTCGGGGCGGCGGCGCAGCAGGTCCGCGTACGCCTCCAGGCCGCGCACTATGTTCTTGGACAGCTCGGTCCGGTCCACCCGCACGATCACCTGCCGGTCGCCGATCGCCTCGCGCAGCGCGGCCAGCTTGGCGTCCACGTCCGGGCGGCCAGCCCGTTCGACGATGAAATCCGCGTCCACGCCGAGGCTGTGCACGCCGACGCGGGTCGCCGCCGCCCCGTCCGTGCCGCCGACGGTCATCCGCTCGCGGTCGATCGGCAGGCCCAGAAGCCGCGCGCAGCAGTCCATGAACGCCAGCGCCCACCGCTCGGTCAGGAAGCCGAGGTAGTCCGCGCCGAGCATGCCCTCGAGCACCCCGCGCGCCACCTCGTCCGGCAGGATCCCGAAGTAGTCCGGCGGGCCCCACGGAGTGTGCGAGAAGTGCCCGATGTGCAGATCGGGGCGCAGTTCGCGCAGCAACTTCGGCACCAGCGCGAGGTGGTAGTCCTGCACCATCACGCGGGCGTGCGGCGCCGCCTCCTCGGCCAACGCCTCGGCGAAGGCGCGGTTGTACGCGACGTACGACTCCCACTCGTCGCGGAATCGCCCGCCGTAGGACGGACTGAACGGCGTCGCGTAAAGCATGTGGTGGATGAACCACAGGGTCGAGTTCGCCACCGCGTTGTACGCGCGGTGCAGCGTTTCCGGGTCGATGTCAAGCATCCGCACCGGCAGCGACGGATCGACCAGGCCGATTCGGTCCAGCCGCCCGCCCGGGGAGCGGTGCACGGCCGCGCGGTCGCCGTCGGACAGCGCCGCGCATGCCCACACCTGCTCAGCCTCGCCCTGCGCGGTGACCGAGGACAGGCCGGAGACCAGCCCGCCGCCGCCGCGCTTGGCGGCCAACTCGCCGTTCTCCCGCAGCGTGAACGAGACAGGGCCCCGATTCGAGGCGACCAGTACCGAGGCCTTGCCTGGCCCGAATGTCCGCGCAGATCCCAACACGGTGTCGGTCGTTTCCAGGCCAAGCCCGTGTTAATCACGATTCGGGCAACTCGTCTCGGTACGTGATCAGTCTCACGCCGCGGAGGGTGAACGCGGCGGCCGCAGCTCGGCCACGGCGCCCGGATGACCACCAGATGAAACGGATGTGGTGCAATCGTCGCGATCCGGTAGAGTGCTTGATGACCTGGAAAGGTCAAACGAATCCGGTGTCTTAGTCACCCGGATCGACAACTTCACAGTTTTGCTCATCCAGAGGAGCTGAGGGAACGGCCCTGCGAAGCTCCGGCAACCACCCCGATGACCTTCGCGACGCGAGGCCCGCCGGGACAGGTGCCAAGTCCGGCCCGTCGAAAGCCGACGGGGAAGATGAGGAGAGAGGCCTCGCCATGACCATCGCCGCCACCCCCGCGCACTCCGCCGACACGACCGCCGCCGCCAACGGCGGCGTCGCCGGCACCGCCCCGTTCGGCCGCGCCGTCGCGCTCTCCTGCCGCGAGTGCGGCGAGCAGACCGGGCTTGGGCCCGTGTACGTGTGCGAGTCCTGTTTCGGCCCGCTGGAGACCGCCTACGACTTCGGCACGGTCACCCGCGCGGACATCGAGCGCGGCCCCAACTCGATCTGGCGTTACGCCCCGCTGCTGCCGGTGCCCGCCGACGTCGCCGCCCGGCCGAACCTGAACCCCGGCGCCACCCGGCTGATCCAGGCCGAGAACCTGGCCCGCGAGCTCGGCCTGCGCTCGCTGTACGTCAAGGACGACTCGGGCAACCCGACGCACTCGTTCAAGGACCGGGTCGTGGCCATCGCGCTCGAGGCGGCCCGCTCGTTCGGCTTCACCACGCTGTCCTGCTCGTCCACCGGCAACCTGGCCGGGGCGGTCAGCGCGGCGGCGGCCCGCGCCGGCCTCGACTCCTGCGTGTTCATCCCGGCCGGGCTGGAGGCCGGCAAGATCGTGATGGCGGCGGTCTACGGCGGCCGGGTGGTCGCCATCGACGGCACCTACGACGAGGTGAACCGCTTCTGCTCCGAGCTGATCGGCGACGAGCTCGGCGAGAGCTGGGGCTTCGTGAACGTGAACCTGCGGCCGTACTACGCCGAGGGCTCCAAGACGCTGGCATACGAGATCGCCGAGCAGCTCGGCTGGCGGCTGCCCGAGCAGATCGTGATCCCGGTGGCCTCCGGCTCCCAGCTGACCAAGATCGACAAGGGCTTCAAGGAGCTGATCGCGCTCGGCCTGGTCGAGGACCGGCCGTACCGGATCTTCGGCGCGCAGGCGTCCGGCTGCTCGCCGATCTCGGCCGCGTTCAAGGCGGGCCACGACGTGGTCAAGCCGGTGCGCCCGGACACGATCGCCAAGTCGCTGGCGATCGGCAACCCGGCGGACGGCCCGTACGTGCTCGACGTGGTGCGGCGCACCGGCGGCGCGGTCGAGGACGTGGACGACGCCGAGGTCCGCTCGGCGATGCGGCTGCTGGCCCGCACCGAGGGTGTCTTCACCGAGACGGCCGGCGGCGTGACCGTCGGCGTGCTGCGTAAGCTCGCCGAGAGCGGCGTGCTCGACCCCGGCGCGCCGACCGTGGTGATCAACTCCGGCGACGGGCTCAAGACCCTCGAAGCGGTCTCCGACGCGGGAGTGAGCGCCACCATCAAGCCCTCGCTGGCCGCCTTCCGCGCCGCGGGCTCCTGACCAGACGACGTACCAGAGCAGAGAAGTGGAGTCGGCAGCCATGGCCGTCACCGTCCGCATCCCGACCATCCTGCGCACCTACACCAGCGGCGCCGCCGAGGTGACCGCCGAGGGCGCGAGCCTGGCCGAGGTGATCGACGCGCTGGAGAGCGCGCATCCCGGCATCCGGGCCCGGGTGCTCGACGACTCCGGCAAGCTGCGCCGCTTCGTGAACGTGTACGTGGACGACGACGACGTCCGCTTCGCCGACGGCCTGGCCACCGCGACCAAGGACGGCGCCGCCATCTCCATCATCCCGGCGGTGGCGGGCGGCTGTTGTTGACCGCCGCCGCCGACCCGACCCCCCGCGATCGGCCGGCCGCAGAGGCTGTTAGGCTGACCGCTGTCAAGAGTGGCCCCCAGAATTTTTCACGGACGCGCCCGGACCGTCTGGTCGGTGCGCCTCCGGGCCGGCGGAGCCGTCAGGCCCCGCGCCCCTTACCAGAGGTGTCCACCGAGTGAGATGATCAGTAACCGTCTGATTACGGTTTCATGATCGTCCGCCCGCTTCGCCAAGATTCGTCGCGGTTTGTCATGGCGCACAAATGGACGCCTGCTGCGAGTTTTCGTCCCAGTGACCTGTTGCGCCACGGGGGGTTGAGGATACTCTCAGCGCCGGTCGCACAGTTCAGCGAGGCCGTGCCAAGCGTAGTCGATGTCTGAGAGGACAGCGGCTCGCGACCGGCGCGGTGCGAGTGAGAACGACAGCAGTCATCACCGGCCCTGGCTCGATTCGCGAGACGGAGGGGGCGGGGGGACGAACGACCCGAATCCCGCGCCCGCGGGATAGATGGAGAGGGCCGGCAGCAAGGAGTTGGGAATGGCTCAAGGCACCGTCAAGTGGTTCAACGCGGAGAAGGGCTACGGCTTCATCGCGGTCGACGGTGGCGCGGACGTTTTCGTCCACTACAGCGCGATCCAGATGGACGGGTATCGCACCCTGGAGGAGGGGCAGCGGGTCGAGTTCGAGATCTCGCAGGGACAGAAGGGCCCGCAGGCCGACATGGTCCGCGCCCTGTGACCGAGGCACGCTGATTCGTTCGATTCGGCGGTCGGTCCGCAAGTCCAAGCAGGCAGACGCGATACCGCGCACGCAACCGGCAGGAACGGTCCAGGCGACCGCTTCCTGCCGGTTTCGTTTGTCGTCCCCGTGCCCGGCCCCCGGCCTGCACGGGGCCCGACCGGCTTGCACTCAACCCCCCCGAGTGCTAATCATGGGAGCTGGCACTCTCCGGAAGAGAGTGCTACTAGCAGCTTCCACTGGTGAGGTGCGCCTGACGCACCGGCCGTCGCGGGCGCCCGTGGGGCACGTGACTACGTCCCTTCTGTGGGAGGACAGTACCAATGGCCAAGATCATCGCGTTCGACGAAGAGGCCCGCCGTGGCCTCGAGCGCGGGATGAACCAGCTCGCGGACGCCGTGAAGGTGACTCTCGGTCCACGCGGCCGCAATGTCGTGCTGGAGAAGAAGTGGGGCGCGCCCACCATCACGAATGACGGCGTCTCCATCGCCAAGGAGATCGAGCTCGACGACCCCTACGAGAAGATCGGCGCCGAGCTGGTCAAGGAGGTCGCCAAGAAGACCGACGACGTGGCGGGCGACGGCACCACCACCGCCACCGTGCTGGCCCAGGCCCTGGTGCGCGAGGGTCTGCGCAACGTGGCCGCCGGCGCCAACCCGATCGCGCTGAAGCGGGGCATCGACGCGGCCGTGGAGCGGATCAGCGAGGAGCTGTCCACCCTGGCCAAGGAGGTCGAGACCCGCGAGCAGATCGCCTCGACCGCCTCCATCTCGGCGGCCGACACCGCCATCGGCGAGCTGATCGCCGAGGCGATGGACAAGGCCGGCAAGGAAGGCGTCATCACCGTCGAGGAGAGCAACACCTTCGGCCTCGAGCTCGAGCTCACCGAGGGCATGCGCTTCGACAAGGGCTACATCAACTTCTACTTCGCCACCGACCCGGAGCGGCAGGAGGCGGTCCTCGAGGACCCGTACATCCTGATCGCCAACTCCAAGATCGGCAACGTCAAGGACCTGCTGCCGATCCTGGAGAAGGTCATGCAGTCGGGCAAGCCGCTGCTGATCATCGCCGAGGACGTCGAGGGCGAGGCGCTGGCCACCCTGGTGGTCAACAAGATCCGCGGCACCTTCAAGTCCGTGGCGGTCAAGGCCCCGGGCTTCGGCGACCGGCGCAAGGCCATGCTCGGCGACATCGCCATCCTCACCGGCGGCCAGGTCATCACCGAGGAGGTCGGCCTCAAGCTCGACTCGGTCGGCCTCGACCTGCTCGGCCGCGCCCGCAAGGTGGTCGTCACCAAGGACGAGACCACCGTGGTGGACGGCGCCGGCGAGGCGGACGCGATCGAGGGCCGCAAGGCGCAGATCCGGGCCGAGATCGAGAAGTCGGACTCGGACTACGACCGGGAGAAGCTCCAGGAGCGGCTGGCGAAGCTGGCCGGCGGCGTGGCGGTCATCAAGGCCGGCGCGGCGACCGAGGTGGAGCTCAAGGAGCGCAAGCACCGCATCGAGGACGCGGTCCGCAACGCCCGCGCCGCGGTCGAGGAGGGCATCGTCGCCGGCGGCGGCGTGGCCCTGCTCCAGGCCGCCCAGAAGGCCTTCGAGAAGCTGGACCTGGTCGGCGACGAGTCGGTCGGCGCCGGCATCGTCAAGATCGCCGTCGAGGCCCCGCTCAAGCAGATCGCGGTCAACGCCGGCCTCGAGGGCGGCGTCGTGGTGGAGAAGGTGCGCAACCTGGAGCCCGGCTTCGGCCTGGACGCCGCGACCGGCGAGTACGTCGACCTGATCAAGGCCGGCATCATCGACCCGGCCAAGGTGACCCGCTCCGCCCTCCAGAACGCCGCGTCCATCGCGGGCCTGTTCCTGACCACCGAGGCCGTCATCGCCGACAAGCCGGAGAAGGCCGCGGCCCCCGCCGGCGGCGGCATGCCCGGCGGAGACATGGACTTCTAACCAGGTCCAGTCCCTGAGTCAGATCCACGGACGTCCCCGCACTCCAGAAAGGAGTGCGGGGACGTCCTGGCGTTGTGCGGCGGATTCGTCGGTGTCTGTGCGGGCCGTCAGCGGAGGGCGGCGTGGGCCAGGCGGCGGCACTGGTCGAGGGTGTGTTCGGCCAGGGCGGCGCGGACTTCGGGGATGGCCGAGGGCGCCATGGACAGCGAGGTGACACCGAGGCCGACCAGTACCGGCGCCAGGCGCGGGTCGGCGGCTGCTTCGCCGCATACGCCTACCGGCTTGCCGCAGGCCGCGCCTGCCGCGCCGGTCAGTTCGATGAGGCGCAGGACTGCCGGGTGCCAGGGGTCCTGGAGCGCGCCGAGGGCGCCGAGCATGCGGTCTGCTGCCAGTGCGTACTGGGTCAGGTCGTTCGTGCCCAGCGATACGAAGTCCACCTGTGCGAACAGGGGATCGGCACGGAGTGCTGCCGCGGGGACTTCGATCATTGCGCCGACCGTGCTTATGCCGTGCTTGCGCGCTTGCTCGGCGAACCAGGCCGCGTCGTTCTCGTCGGCGATCATCGGGGCCATCACCCAGAGTTCGGCCTGCGCGCTTTGTGCCGCCTTGGCGAGTGCGGCCAGTTGCGTGTCCAGCAGCGCCTGGTGCTCGCCGCGGAACGCCCGTAGGCCGCGTACGCCGAGGGCCGGGTTTGGCTCCGCGCCGAGCGGGAGGAAGGGGAGCGGCTTGTCCGCGCCGGCGTCCAGGGTGCGGACGACCACGCGCTTTCCGGCGAATCCGTCGAGGACGGCTCGGTAGGCCGCGACCTGGGTCTCGAGCGAGGGGGGCGTCGCGGAGCCCAGGTACAGGAACTCGGTGCGGAACAGGCCGACGCCTTCTGCACCTGCTGCCAGCGCGGCGGGTACGTCGTGGGGGCCGCCGACGTTCGCCAGCAGGCTGATCGGTACGCCGTCCGCGGTGCGGCCGGGGCCGGTCACCTGCGCCGCTCGCGCGCGTGTCCGCTTGCGTTCGTCCGCTGCTGCCAGGAGTTCGGGTGACGGGTACGGGGTCACCGCTCCTGCTGCGGCGTCTACCAGGACCGGCGTGCCCTCGGGCAGTGCGAGTGCGCCGACGACACCGACTACTGCGGGGATGCGGCGCGCCCGGGCCAGGATCGCGGTGTGGCTGGTCGGGCCGCCCTGCTCGGTGACCAGGGCCAGCACCTTGTCCAGGTCGAGCAGCGCCGTGTCGGCGGGCGCCAGGTCGAGGGCGACGAGTACGAACGGCTCCGGCAGGTCCGGTACGCCGGGCATCGGTTCGCCGCAGGCCGCGGCGACGGCACGTGACGACAGGTCGTCCAGGTCGCCGACCCGGTCGGCCAGGTAGCCGCCGGCCGCGGCCAGCAGCGAACGATACTCGTCGAAGGTCTCGAAGATGGCCCGCTCGGCGGTGAGCCCGCTCTGGGTGCGGGTGCTTATTCCGTCCAGCAGCGACGGGTCCTCGGCCATCAGCGCTTGGGCTTCGAGGATGTCGGCGGCGTCGGGCCGGTCCAGCTCGTCGCGGGCGACGGCGGCTCGGCGCAGCAGCTCCTGGGCGACCGAGTGCAGCGCCTCGTGTGCTCGCCCGGCTTCTTGTTCGGCGTTGCCGGACGGCCGAGCCGAGGGGGAGGGTTCGGGTGGGCGCGGTGCCATGCGGGCGACCGGGCCGGCCGCGGTCGCGCTGCCGACCCCTAGGCCGGACAGGGGAAGCGCAGCGGCGGACGGCGCGTCGGCGGGGGCGGTGGACGGCAGGTCAGCGTCCATGTCAGCCTTCGAGGTCGGCGCTCAGCAGCGCCTCGAGTTCGTCGAGCGTCGCCTCGGCGCCGTTGCCGTCGGCGGCGATGACCACCTGGTCGCCGCAGCGCACGTCCAGGCCGAGCACGGCCAGGATCGACCGCGCGCTGACCGGGTCCTTGCCCGCCTTGGCGATGGTCACCGGGACGGACGCGGCACTCGCGGCCTTGACGAACACTGCCGCCGGACGGGCGTGCAGCCCCACGCGGGACGCCACGGTGACGATTCGCTCTGGCATGTCGGCTCCTCGGCTCCTCACTTCACAGGTGGACAGGGCGATGCTACGCGTGCTCGGCCAACCGCAGAGAACAGCGCTTTGAACAGCGTGCTCCGCCGGGTGGGCGTGGGTAGGTACCAGGTATGGATGCAGGGCACGTGCATGCTCATGCGGTCCAGCTGAAGAGCGCGGCGCCCGGCTCGACCGCGCCTTCGGCGATTGAGGACACCGCGCCGGCCTCGGCGTCCAGCGCGATCACCGGGCAGATCGGGCTGAGCCCGCCGGCCTCGATCTCGGCCGGGTTCCAGCGGATCACCGGCGCGCCGGCCGGCACCTCGGCGCCCTCGGCGGCCAGCAGTTCGAAACCCGCGCCGTCCAGGTTCACCGTGTCGATGCCGAGGTGCACCAGCACCCCGCGGCCGTCCGGCCCGGCGATCACGAAGGCGTGCGGCTTGAGCTTGACCAGCGTCCCGGCGATCGGCGCGACCGCGGTCAGCGGGCCGCGCTCGGGATCGACGGCGGCCCCGGGGCCGACCATGGCCTGCGCGAAGACCGGGTCGGGCACGGCGCTGAGCGCGATCGCGGTCCCGGGCAACGGCGAGCCCACTCGCAGGACCGAAGTGTCCACGGCGTCCATCGGCGCGTCCATCTGCGCAAGAGGTCCGGCGGGTCTCAGAGCAGGTCCTCGATGTCCATACAGAGGGTGTCCGCCTCCGGCCCGACCACCACCTGGATGACCGTGCCCGCCTTCATCACGCCGTGCGCCCCGGCCGCCTTGAGCGCCAGGTCGCTCACCTTCGACCCGTCCCGCACCACGGTGCGCAGCCGGGTGATACAGGGCTCGATCTCCACGATGTTGTCGGCCCCGCCGAGTCCGGCGATGATCGCCTCTGCCTTGTCCATCTTCGCTCCCCAGGGGGTGAACGGGCCGGGATGAAATGTTCGGGTCGGGGACCTTGACAGCAACTGGCCCACGGTGGTCTAGTCCGGTCCAGACACTAGCGTGAGCGGGCCGCCTGGAACAGAGCCCAGACGACTCCGGTCACCGCGAACGCCCGCGGGCGGCCACGAGCCCGCGCGACGACCCAGCCGAAGGACACAGCAGCCGAAGGACACCACCCCCGATGGAGATCAGCCCCCGCAGCCCGGTGCCCAAGCACCAGCAGCTGCGCGAGATCCTGATCAACCTGATCGACACCGAGCTGGAGCCGGACACCCCGATCCCCTCCGAGCGGGACCTCGGCGAGCGTTACGCGCTCTCCCGGATGACCGTACGTCAGGCGATCAACCAGCTGGTGGCTGAGGGGCGGCTGTACCGTGTCCGCGGCCGGGGCACCTTCGTGGCGCAGCCCAAGATGGATCTACAGATCAGGCTGGCCTCGTTCACCGAGGACATGACCCGCCGCGGCATGGTCCCGGCCTCGCGCACGCTCGCGTTCGAGCTGATCGAGGCCACCCCG
>JBKOWZ010000318.1:0-16144 GCA_046724665.1 Actinomycetota bacterium | reverse complement strand
GGACGACCCCGAGTCGGTCGTGCCGGTGCCCGGGGCGACCGCGGCGCTCGCCGCGCTGGCCGCCGGGGCGGGGCTGGCCGCGGTGGTCTCGGCGCGGCCGGTCGCGTTCCTCGCCCGCCACTTCGGCGCGATCCGTGGCCTGAGCCTGCACGGCCTGTACGGGCTCGAATACTCCTCGGACGGCGGCCGGACCGTGGCCACCGCCCCGGCGGCCGAGCCGTACGCGCCGGTGGTCGCGCGGGTGCTGGCCGCGGCCCGCGCCGCGTTCCCGAACGCGCTCATCGAGGACAAGCGGCTGTCCTGCGCGCTGCACTTCCGCACCGACCCGGCGCTCGAGCCGGCCATCGAGGCGTGGACCGCCGAGCAGGCCGAGGCGTACGGCCTGCGGCGCCAGCACGGCCGGATGGTGATCGAACTCAAGCCGCCGCTGGACACCGACAAGGGCGCGATCGTGCTGGAGCGCGCCGGCGGCCTGGCCGGCGCCTGGTACTTCGGCGACGACCTCGGCGACCTGCCCGCCTTCGCCGCGCTGGACAAGCTCGCCGGCGCGGGCGAGCGCGGCTTCGACGCGGTGCGGGTCGCCGTCGGCACGGCCGAAGGCCGCGGCGCCGCGCTGGCCGAGCACGCGGACCTGCGCCTGTCGGGCCCGGAGCGTGTACCAGCGCTCATCGATTCGCTGCTCCAGACCCGTCGCGCCGCGGGCACGCCGTGAGAAACTGGGTCGATGAAGGAGCAGCCCCGCATGCGGCCCGTGCCGCTGTTGTACGAGCCCGCCGCCGACGAGCCGGACGCGAACCGGTTCTTCGGCCTCGACGAGATCACCGACGCCGCGGAGTTGCTTGAACGTGCCACCGACCTGCACTCGGCGTTCCGGGCAGCCGCCGACCGGGCCGGCGCGTATCAGGCCATAGCCGCGGCGGAACTGACCGACCCGCGCCGCTTCGACCGCATCACCTATCCCGAGCTCGCCGAACGCCTCGGCTGCACGCCCGCGGTGGCCGAGACCGTGGCCGAGCGCGGGCGGCAGATCCTGAAGGACGCGGACACGCACGAGTTCTGAATTGTTTCCGCCGTTTCCGACCTGCGATCAAGTTCCGATTACCCGCCCCCGGATTCCGTCTTAACCTGCCCTTCGGGGTAAGGTCGCCCCGGGGAGCACGCGGAGAGCGGACCCGCGACGATCGATCCTCGGGCAATCGGGAGTGGTGAGCCGTCCGTTGACTGCCATCGCGAGTTCACCGGCGGACGTCGGCGGTGAGGCCACGCCCGCCGGCCGATCGGACGCACCGCCGCGGCGCTGGCCGCACGTGCTGGGCGTGGGCCTGGTCACGTCGCTGTTCGCGTCGATCTACTCCGCGTATCTGCTGACGGTGCACTCGGCGCTGCGCGACGGCTTGGCCGACGTCGGCGAATACGACCAGGCCATCTCGGGATACGCCCACTTCATGGGCCCGCACTCGCCGTTCGTCGGCCTGAACGGCAACCCGAACAGCGCCGGAGCGCTCCAGCTGTCCGACCACTTCACCCCGCTGCTGGCGCTGCTCGCGCCGTTCTACTGGATCCACGACGGCCCCGAGACGCTGCTGATCGAGACCGGCGTGCTGGCCGCGCTGCCGATCATCCCGCTGTGGCTGTTCACCCGGCGCGCGGTCGGTTCATTCCGGCTCGCCGGGTGGGTCGCCGCGTACCTGGTGGTGTTCGCGTACGGGGTCTCCTGGCCGCTCCAGGAGGCGCTGTGGTTCCAGTTCCACGAGGTCTTCCTCGCCATACCGATCATGGTGTGGATGATCGAGCGCGCGCAGGCGGGGCGGCTGCGGCAGGCGGCCCTGATCAGCCTGCTGCTGCTCGGCGTGAAGGACGACCTCGGGTTCGTCGTCGCGGTCTTCGGGGTCTATCTGGCGACCAAGGACAAGTCGCCGCTGGACTGGGCACGTTTCCTCTGGCGCGGCGTACGCCGGCCGCGCGAGGCGCTCGGCGCGCTGCTGCGGCGTGACCGGCTGTGGCTCCTGGCGCTGGTGCCGATCGGCCTCGGCATGGTCCTGCTGGTCAACCGGGTGCTGTTACCGCACTTCGGCGGCAGCCCGACCCGGAACTTCACCTACACCGAGTTCGGCGCGACGCCCTCGGACGCGCTGCACGCGATGCTCGGCCACCCAAAGACCGTGTACCACACGCTGCTCAACTCCCCGATCAAGCACAAGACGCTGCACATGCTGCTGCGGCCGGTGCTCGGCCTGTGCCTGCTCTCGCCGCTCAGCCTGATGGCCGTGCCGCTGCTGCTCGAGCGCTTCCTCTCGGTCAACGAGCTGTACTGGCAGATGCCGTACCACTACAACGCCTTCCTCCTGCCGATCATGTTCTGCGGCGCGGTGGACGGTGTGGCGCGGCTGGCGCGATGGCTGACAGACGCGCGGCTGGCGCGGCTGGTCCGCCTGAGACCGGGTCGGCTATCCGGAAGCGGACCGCTGATCCGCGGCGTACTCGTCGCAGGCTTCGCCTTCTACTTCGCCTTATGGGGCTGGCAGAACGCGCATCGCTACCCGCTGCACGCGATGCGGAAGGCGGCTTTCTGGGACACCTCCAGCCACGTGGTGACGGCCGGTAAACGCGCCGCCGCGCACGTACCTGACGACGTGTTGGTCGCCGCGGCCACACAGATCGGCCCGCAGCTGCTCAGCCGCGACCGGGTCATCATGTGGGCGTATCCCGGCGATCGCGGCTATCCGCTCACGCCGTGGGTGGTCGCCGACGTCGCGCGCCACTCGTTCCCGTTCACCAGCGTCGCGGCGCAGCAGGCCGACGTGGAATGGCTGAAGCTCAAGGGCTATCGGGTCGTCTATGAGGAAGATGGCTGGGTCGTGCTGCACCAAGGTCCACCGGTCACCTTCGTGCGGTAACGCAGTCTCAGGCTGTAACGCGCACCTCGCCAGGGTGAGACCGCCGGGCCGTCAGACCACCTGATGCAGCCAGCGCACCGGCGCTCCGTCACCCGCGCAGCGGAAGGGCTCGAGCTCGTCGTCCCAGGGCTTGCCGAGCAGGTT
The DNA here is from genome assembly GCA_046724665.1 of Actinomycetota bacterium. GTDB lineage: Bacteria > Actinomycetota > Actinomycetes > Streptomycetales > Catenulisporaceae > Actinocrinis. The sequence goes on along the minus strand of JBKOWZ010000318.1, from coordinate 13,103 downwards.
CTGCAACTCGGCCTCCAGACTCCCGCCGCCGCGCCCGGCCCGCAGCATCGCGGCGCGCAGCCGGTCCTCGGAGATCATGATGTCGCCGTGCACTCCGGTCACGGCGTGGAACACCCCGAGGTCCGGGGTGGAGGAGTAGCGTTCCCCCTCGGCGCCCGCCGACGGCTCCTCGGTCACCTCGAAACGCAGCAACTGCCAGCCGCGCAGCGCCGAGGCCAGCCGGGTGGCGGTGCCGGGGTCCGCCGCCCAGGGCAGCTCGGCCCGCCAGGTGGACGGAGCGGCCGGCTGCCGCGCCCAGTCCAGGCTGACGCGCACTCCGAGCACCCCCGCGACCGCCCACTCGACGTGCGGGCACAGCGCGCGGGGCGCGGAGTGGATGTACAGGACTCCACGAGTAGGCACGGCGGTGTCTCCTTCGGTCGGCGATCTTCGGACGAGGTGCGCCTTCCCCAGCGGCCTTGTCCTGCCAACCCAGCGGAGCCCGTCGTGCACGCCTTCGCCAAGCCGTACTTGCCTTTATGTGTTTGTCAGACGGCCACACCGGCACAGCCGAGCCGATCCGGTGATCGGCGCGTGCAAATGCACGGAGCGTCCGCACGTGCTGTGCACAGTGTTCCCCACAACCGAGCCGCCCTCACATCACGATATGGATGAGCTTCGGCGGACTGGCTTCGACCGCCTCCACCCTATCGCGATTCGGCGATCAACGCGTGGAACACTGGCACCGGCGGGAGGGTACCCGGCCAGATTCCTGACGAACCGGACCATCGTCCCTCTTTTCCGCCTCCGTGACCCTATTGGACGGATCCCAAGGCTGTCAGGCGCCCGTACGGGTGACAATCTGACGATGGATCAACGGACCGGGCCGGAGAACAGTTCAACGGCTGAGTCAGCCCCTGCCGATCGCCCCGGTCAGCGGCCCGCGATGCAGAGTTCGGACCTCGCGGCTCAGCACTCGGGGTTCAGGGCTCAGCAGTGCCCATGCTCCAGCCGGGGGCGCTCGATCCTGAGCACCGAGTCGGCGGCGTGATCGACCTGAAGCGTGGCGTGCTGGATCCCGAACTCGTCGCGCAGCAGTCGTTGCAGCCTGCCGCGCACCGCGTGGCAATCCTCCCCTGGCACCACCAGCACGTGCGCGGACAGCGCGGCGAAGCCGGAGGTGATGGTCCAGACGTGCAAGTCGTGTACCTCGGCAACCTGCGGATCGGCGGCGAGCGCCGCGCCGACCGCGGCAGGGTCGAGCCCCGGCGGCGCGCCTTCGAGGAAGATCCGCCACGAGTCGCGCACCAGCCGGTATCCGGCGCGCGCCATCAGGAAAGCCACGAAGAGCGAGGCGATGGCGTCGGCGCGGGTGAATCCGGTGGTCAGCACCACGACGCCGGAGACGGCTGTGGCCAGGAACGCCCAGGCGTCGTTCAGGACGTGCTGGAACGCGCCCTCGATGTTCAGGCTGCTCCGATTCGCCCGGCCGATCAGCAGCACGGCCACCGCGTTGACCGCGAGACCGGCCAGTGCGGTACCCGTCACCAGACCTCCGGCGACGTCCGGCGGCTGGACCAGGCGACGCACCGCCTCGACGGTGAAAACGACCACCAGCACCAGCAGTGTGATCCCGTTGGCCTGCGCGGACAGGATCTCCGCACGCCGCAGCCCGTACGTCCACGGCCCGCTCGCCGGCCGCGCGGCGAGCCGCATCGCGAAGAGGGCGAGCCCGAGCGCCGCGGCGTCGGTGAGCATGTGTCCGGCGTCGGAGATCAGCGCCAGCGAGTGCGCCGCGAAGCCGAGCGCCACCTCCGCGGCCATGAACGCGAGGATCAGCCCCAGCGCGGCGGTCAGGAAGCGGACGTCGGAGTCCGCCGAGACCGCCGCGCCGTGCTCGTGGCTGTGCTCGCGGCTGGGCTCGTGGCCGTGATCCTGAGCGTGACCGCGCTCATCCGCACGCCCGCGACCGTGCCCATTTTCAGGCCCGTGCCCACGCGCATGCGCACGGCCGTGCCCGTCCGCACGCTCATCCTCGCGCCCGCGCCGCTGGTCACCTGTCATCCATCCAGCATACCCAGCAAGACAGGCTATTGAGATATGACAATGACAACGGTTGTCGGCTTCGGTAGCCGCCCGGGCCCCTCAGCCTTCCGGCTCAGTTCTTGAGCTGCCGGCCGACCTCGTTCGCGATCAGCTCCAGGTGATCCAGGTCGCTCAAGTCCAAGATCTGCACGTAAACCCGGGTCGCGCCGATCTCGGCGTACTGGCCGAGCTTGGCGACGACCTCGTCCGGAGTCCCGCCGTAGCCATCCGCCCGGGCCTGCTCGACGGTCATGCCGATGGCTTCCGCACGCCGCGCCACCTCCGCGTCGTCCTTCCCGACCACGGTCGGCGCGGCGATCGAGTAGACCAGCGACTCCGGGTCGCGGCCGGCCTCCGTCGCCGCCGCGCGCGTGCGTGCGAAGGCCTGCGCCGTGTCAGCGACGTTCCGGAAGCCCGCGTTGTACTCGGCCGCGTACTGCGCGGCCAGGCGCGGCGTGCGCTTCTGCCCGAAGCCGCCGACGATGATCGGCGGGTGCGGGCGCTGCACGGGCTTGGGCAGCCCGGGCGAGTCCGCGAGCTGGTAGTTCTTGCCCGAGTAGGAGAAGGTCTCGCCCTCCGGCGTCGTCCACAGCCCGGTGACTATCGCGAGCTGCTCCTCCAGCAGCGCGAAGCGGTTGTCCGGGAACGGTATCCCGTACGCCGTGTGCTCCGCGTCGTACCAGCCGGTGCCGAGGCCCAGTTCGGCGCGGCCGCCGGACATCTGGTCCACCTGGGCGACCTGGATGGCCAGCGGGCCGGGCAGCCGGAAGGTCGCCGGGGAGACCAGCGTGCCGAGCCGGATGCGGGACGTCTCGCGCGCCAGGCCGGCCAACGTGATCCATGCGTCGGTCGGCCCGGGCAGCCCGGAGACCGATCCCATCTTCAGATAGTGATCTGATCGGAACAAAGCATCGAAGCCGAGCTCTTCGGCCGCCTTGGCGACCGCGAGTTGCTCGTCGTAGCTCGCGCCCTGCTGGGGTTCGGTGAAAATCCGCAGTTCCATGCGCCCCATCCTGGCACTACCCCTACGACCGAGGCGGCGGGCGGGTGCCCGGAACCACGCGGGGCACCACGCCGTCAGATCTCGAAGAGGCACGCATCCGGGTATTCCGTCCACCAGGATGGAAGTGACGAATCGGGCAGCGCGGCAGCGAGCAGTGAAGGGACACGACCGGCGGATGACAGCTGGCACGACGGAGCGTTCGGCCGGCCGCAGCGCCGCTCCCTCGACCCGGCCTCCGGGAGTCTTCCGCGGCCGGCTGCGCAAGCCGTCGGCGGCTTACGCGGTCGGGTACCTACGCGTCGTCGCCTGGGCCAACCTGCTCGGTGCCCTGTTCGTGTCGTTCGGTAACACGGTGCACAAGCACAACTCCGGCGACTTCTTCACTCCATACCTGCTGACGGCCGGTTTCGCCTCAGCGGCGTTCACCGCGTTCCTGGCCGTGACGATGGGCCGACGCAAGCGCGCCGCGTGGATCTTCAACCTCGCTCTGGTCACGCCGACCACCGGGCTCTACGTCTACGCGATGTACTACCCGGAGTTCCGCGACCACGCCTTCAACTGGTTCTCCACGGCCGTGACCGTGCTGCTGTGGCTCGCGCTGCTCTTCGGCCGCCGCGAGTACTACGCGAAGGGCGACCGGAACAACCCGAAGCTGGCCGCCGCGGTACTGCTCGGCGGCGGCGCCATCGCGGTCGTGGTGGGCACGCTGCTGGTCACCGCGTTCGGTACGACCGGGCAGTCGAGTATCGGCGACCGCGTCCGCTACGTCCTGATACGGCTCGCCTCTCTCGCCGGCGATGACAGCGCGCCGAACGGCCTGGTGGTACCGCACTGGATCGGTGTCATCGTCAACCTGATGAGCCTCGCGCTGTTCCTGCTCATCCTCTACGCGCTCTTCCGCTCGCCGCGCGGCCGCTGGCTGCACTCGTCCGAGGACGAGGCGCGGCTGCGCGCACTGCTGGACAAGCACGGCGAGCGCGACTCGCTCGGCTACTTCGCGCTGCGCCGGGACAAGGCTGTGGTGTTCTCGCCGAGCGGCAAGGCCGCGATCGCGTATCGGGTGGTCGCCGGGGTGTCGCTGGCCTCCGGCGACCCGCTCGGCGATCCCGAGGCGTGGCCCGGCGCGATCGACGCCTGGCTCACCGAGGCGTACCAGCACGCGTGGACACCGGCGGTCGCCGGGGCGAGCGAGGAGGGCGGCCGGATCTTCGAGCGGCACGGACTGACCGCGCTCGAACTCGGCGACGAAGCGGTGGTCGAGGTCGCGGACTTCACCCTCGAGGGCCGAGCGATGCGCGTGGTGCGCCAGGCGTACAACCGAGTGAAGCGCGCGGGGTACACGGTGCGCATCCGCCGCCACGCGGACATCCCGCCGGACGAGTTCGCCGCGCTGATCAAGGCCGCCGACCAGTGGCGCTACGGCCAGAGCGAGCGCGGCTTCTCCATGGCGCTGGGGCGGATGGGTGATCCCGCCGACGGGCGATGCGTCATGGTCGAGTGCTACGACTTCGAGGGTCGGCTGTGCGCGCTGCTCTCCTACGTGCCGTGGGGGACCAAGGGCCTGTCGCTGGACCTGATGCGCCGGGACAAGGCGTCCGACAACGGCGTGATCGAGTACATGGTGATCGAACTGATCCAGCGGGCGGCCGACGTCGGCGTCGAGCGGATCTCGCTGAACTTCGCGATGTTCCGTGCGGTCTTCGAGCGCGGCTCACGGCTCGGCACCGGGCCGGTGCTGCGGCTGTGGCGGGCGGTGCTGCTGTTCTTCTCCCGCTGGTGGCAGATTGAGTCGCTCTATCGGGCCAATGCGAAGTATCGTCCGATTTGGGAGCCGCGCTTCGTGCTCTACCGGCGATCGTCCGACCTACCGCGCATCGGCGTGGCGTACGCACACGCCGAAGGGTTCCTCGGTCTGCCGTCACTCTCGCCGCACAAACGCCAACCGCTGCCTTAGAACACCGGCTCCCGGGCGACCCTACGTACAGATCGCCCGGGAGCACCAACAACTCACAACTACTACTCAGAACGAGTGGCAGTACGAGTCGGCCGCGTCGCCATCCGTCTGAAGTTTCTGCTCGTCGCCGAGCAGGCGGGTCGTGTCACCCGACTGCTTCGCAGCGGTGAAGTCGCTGCTCAGTACCTTTACGTCGTCGGCGACTGCCTGGAGCTTAACCCGAGCCTGACCGTCCTCGGCCTTGGCCGCAGCCGCGTCGAACGCCGTGTGAATCGACGCCAGCTTGTTCGCCAGCGCGGTGAGGTCGCCGGCGAGCAGGCCGGACTGGAGGGCGCGCAGCTGCAAGGCCGCATCGTTCGCGCTCTGGCAGCCCGGGTCGAACCTCGGCGCCGTCATGCCCACATAGGCCTCGGCAGGGCCGAGCACGAGCGAAAGCACGATGCCGATGATGGCCACGGTACGTCCCACGCCGTCGCGCGTCTTGGACGACCGCAGACCGACTATCGACAGCACCAGACCGACGAGCGGCACAAACGACAGGACCGCGCCGATCACCGCCACGACATTGCGTGGGCGCCTGGGCGGCTGAGGCGGTGTTACCGGCTGATCGTCCCGATATTGCTCCTGCTGGCGAGAGCGGGATGCCTCGAACAGCGACGTTGCTTCGTTCGAGTGATTAGACATGGCCTGCCTCTGCGATCTCATACAACCGGATGAGCAACGAGCGCTGATGGTATGAGCTGTACGACCCCTGCTTCAACGCGGGCCGAGGCACCTAGACGAAAACGTGATGCAGACATAAACAGGTGGGCCGCCGCCGGGGGCAGACTCCGGCGGCGGCCCACCCAGCGCCGTGCGCTAGTACCGCGATGAATGACCAGGCGTCACAGGGAACCGCAGATCTTGTCCAGCGCGTCGCCGTCCGAACCGAGGCGGGTCGCGGCCGCCTCGAACTCGGTCACCTGGCTGACGTCGCCGTTCTGGATGGCCTTGAGCCCGTTGAGCACGGTGTTGATGTCCGTGTCCATGGCCTGGATCTTCTCCTTGACCGACTGGTGCTCGGCCTTCGCGAGCGCGGAGTCCAGCGCCGTCTTGATGCCCTGCACGTCGGTGGTGAACTTGGCCAGGTCGGTCTGCAACGCGTTCTGATCGGAGCCGGAGGCGTCGTTGGTCAGCTTGGTCTCGTCGGCCTCGATCGTGCTGAGCATGTTGCGGAACGCGCTCTCCGCTGAGGTGCAGCCCGGGTCGAGCGCGGTGCTGTTGGCCACCTTGTAGCCGAGGGCGACCCACCCGGCGCCGAACAGGAGCGAAAGCACGATGCCGGCGACGGCGAGCCCCCTGCCCTTGCCGCCGATCCGCGCGGAGCGGTTGAAGCCGAGGATCGAGAAGATGAGGCCGAGGATCGCGGTGATGGACAGCACGAAGCCCGCGACGGCGAGGCCGTTCTTCTGCTCCTGCGGCGCCGGGTAGCCGTAACCCCCGCCGGGGGGTGGCACCGGCCCGCCGTACTGCGGCGCCGAGCCGTATTGGGGCTGCGCAGCACCGTACTGAGGCGGCGGGGCGCCGTATTGCGGCTGCTCGCCGTACTGAGGCTGGTCCCCGTAGTGAGGCTGCTCACCGTACGGCTGCTGCGGCGCACCGTACTGCGGCTGCGGCGGCTGCCCGGAACCGCCGTACTGCGGCGAAGGCGTCCCGTAGTGCGGATCCATCGGCGGCGGACCGAATGAGCCCTGCTCACCTCCGCCCTGTGCGCCTTGTGGAACGGACCAGTCGCCGCCCGGCTGCTGCTGCGGCTGCCCCCATGACTCGGACACGGTGCCCCCTGACGTATGGAAAATATGAGCGGCTGATCCTAACTACATCCCGCTGACAAGCACCCTCCCCCGAGCTTCCGCCGACACCGAATCGTGATGCGATCACGCCTCGAATCGAGATCTAACGCGCCCTCATTCAGCCGCCCCGGCCCCACTCATAGACGCCGTTGGGCCCCAAGAGTTCACTAAAGCTATTCAATGCTGATCGGCGTATCGACCGGCATGGATCACGAGTCACGAATCGGTGGCCAGCGCTCTACCATGTCGCTACCCTTCGATAGGGTGTAGCCCGCCAGACGGCGCGCCAGGCGTCCCGCGGCGTGTTCGGCGGTCATCTTCACAGGGGAAAATTCGAGGGGAACGCGGGATGGGTACTAGCTTCAGGGTCGAGCTGGAGGAGCTCGAAGCGGTCCGCGCCAAGCTACAGGCGCTGCTCCAGGACCACTTCGAGATGTCCACCAGTCCGCTCGCGGTCGGCACGTTCCACGACAAGACGGCGTCAGACCTCCAGCAGACCTCCGCACCGGCTGGTATCAAGCGCGCGGAGTACGGTGACGGCGCGTCGAACTTCGGCCAGACGAACACGGGCATAGACGCCGCCTTCAAGCTCAACACCGCCAACGGCCAGGTGCAGCGGGCGATCTACGGCCTCATCAACGAGGTCAACCAGAAGATCAGTGACCTGCACGACCGGATCCAGAAGACGCATCAGCTCTACTCGACCACCGAGGAAAACCTGCACATGGGCGTGACCCAGGTGCAGAAGGAGACCTGACGCGCGCCGGCAGGCGACAAGCGACAAGCGAGCGGGACAGAACCGGAAGACCGGAAGACGCGGGGTAGGCCAGTCCGATGCCGAACAAGTTCGATCAAGACACGGTCCAGCAGTACGGCGGTGTCGCCTGGGCCAAGGAGCAGATCAGCCTGCTCCAGCCGGGCGCCATCGACAGCCAGATCCAGGGCTACAACCAGGTCAGGGACTCGCTGAACGAGATCATCCGCACGCTGAACCACGCGAACGCGTCCCTCCAGTCGGCCTGGTCCGGCGACGCGGCGAATGCGGCCGGCCAGACGTTCAGCGAGACGTCCAACCACGCGCAGACCGTGGTGACGGCGGTGAGCAACACGATCAGCCAGCTCGAGAACGCCAAGTCCGCGGCCCACGACGCGCAGGCCGCGATGCGCAACGTACCGAACGAGGTGCCAGTCCCGGACGGCGGCCTCTTCGGCAGCATAAGCAACGCCGTCTCGGACGTCTTCACCGGCACCGACCCCAAGAAGCAGGCCGAGCAGCACAACACCGCCGCGCGCAACCAGGCCGCCGAGGTGCTGAACAAGCTGTCCAACAGCTACGACACCGCCGCGAGCAACATGCATGCCATCGCGAACACCAAACCTGACGACGGTGGCTTTCACTCGACGACTACGCCTGAAGTGTTCAACCTCGGCAGCGGCTCAGGTGGCGGCTCAGGAGCCGCCGCCAGCTACTCGCGCTCGTTCTCGAACGGCGCTGGCACCGCATCCAGCTCAGGCGGTGGCGGCACCGTAAAGGGCGGTGTCTTCCAGGACACCCACACCACCTTGCAGAGCGTGACGACGCTTCCCGAACCCAACATCGGCGTGCCGTTCAGCCCTGAAAGCGTCACGACCACGACGACGACCATCACTCCTGAGCCGTATCCCATCAACGTCGACAAAGGGCTCACCAAGCCGCCGTCCGAGACGAAAAGGCTGGGACCCATCACCGAAGAGACGCCACTTGAGGAAGGTCTCGGTGGCGCAGGCCGTTCCCGTGGCTCATCGAAGCTTGGTGGCGGCAACGTCTTCGGCGAGGAGGGGTTCGGCAACGAATCCGGTGGCGGCGTAAGGCGGCGCGGCGGCGGCTTGGGCAACGGCGCCTTCGAAGGCGAGCGGCAGCCAAGTAGCGGCGGCCAGTTCGGTGGCGCGAACGGTGAAGCAGCAGGCGAAGAGCAGAGCGGGATGCGACCCGGGGCAGGCGGCCGAGGGGGTGGCGGCGCCATGTCCGAGGAAGAGCTCGGATCGTCGAAGTACTCCCGAGGTCGCTTCTTCGGCGGCGACGAGCCCGGCGAAGTGAGTGAGCACTGGGTGCAACCCTCGGTCGGCGGCAATGAGTCATTGTTGGTCAAGGACGGCAAGTCCGGGTCCGGCACCGGTCGGGTAAGGTCGGCTTACGACGGGGCGACGGACGCTGAAGGCAACCCTCTCCACATGCTGCGAAGCGCCGCCGCTCGCGGTGGTCGTGACGAGGACGACGAGCGCGGTCAGCGCCCTGATTATCTGAAAGAAGATCCGGAATGGTGGCAGTCCGCGGAAAGAGTAGCCCCGCCGGTCGTCGAGTAAGGGAGCGCACTGCGATTCGCCGCATTGGCGCAGCCGCGATCTCGGTCGCATTGTGCGCCATTCCGCTGGTTGGGGCGAACCCTGCCCGGGCTTACTCCAACCAGCAGTGGGCGCTGGACTACTTGAAGGCCACTCAGGACTGGCAGCTCTCCAAGGGCTCGAACATCACGGTCGCCGTTCTCGACACAGGCGTCGCGTCAATCTCAGACCTCAGCAGTCGTGTCGTATCGGGTGCTGACTTCTCGGGTGGTACGACGAGTGGCGGCAACGGGAAGAGCGATATCGACAACGGCGGTCATGGCACCGGTATGGCGACCATCATCGCCGGGAATGGCGCCCACGTCTCAGGTTTGGCGCCCGCTGCCAAAATTCTGCCTGTCCGCATCGCGGCGGGTGCAGGCGGCTTCTTGCCGGCAAACATTGCCGCAGGAATCCGCTATGCCACCAATCACCATGCAAGTGTCATCAACCTGTCGGTTGGTAATCCGGACGACTTCGGACAGGACGTCTCGAGTGCGATCGCGCAGGCGGTTGCAGCCAACATCGTCGTCGTGGCCTCAACGGGCAACCAGGACAACGGCAGCACCGACGTGCAGTATCCGGCCGCCTATCCCGGAGTCATCGCGGTCGGCGCTATCGACCAGAACGGTCAAGTCTGGTCGCAGTCCAGCTACGGTCCGCGCACCACGCTCGTCGCACCCGGGGTGGAGATCTACCGCGACAACAACTTCGGGCAGCAGGGCATCTCATCCGGCACGTCGGAGGCGACGGCGTATGTGTCCGCCGCCGCCGCGCTGATCCGCAGCAAGCACCCGGACTGGACTGCGGGCCAGGTGATCCGTGACCTGATCAGCACCGCGGATCCGGGCTCGGGGCAGACCGCCGGGCAGCACAGCGACCAGTACGGCTATGGAATTGTCGATCCACTCAAGGCGCTCCAGGCTTCGGCACCGTCCGACACGTCGAACCCGCTGCTTGGGGCCGGGGCGCCAGCGAGTGCGACGGCTGGCGCTAGCCCCAGCGCTGGTAGTGGGTCAGGCACCGATGCGACAGCGAGCCCGACTGCGGCGGCGTCATCCTCGTCGAACATCGGCTTGGTCATCGCCATCATCGTGGGCGTCATTGTCGTTGTCGGGCTGGTGCTGCTGCTCGTTGCGCGGTCGCGGCGCGGAGGCGGTGGTGGTGGCGGTACACCACCGGGTGGTTCGGGGTGGCCGGGGCAGGAGCAGGGGCCATACGGCAACTACCAGCAGGCGCCGTACCAGCAGCAGAATCCGTACGGACAGCAGAACCCTTACGGGCAGCAAAACCCGTATGGGCAGCAGGATCCGTACCGACAGCAGCCGCCGCAGGGTCCGCAGTATCCGCAGGGTTAGGGCGTTGACACCTGGCACTGTTTGCTGCATAGGACGTTGATGCGGGCAGATGCACGTTTGGGTATCGATTGAGGCATCGCGCTTGTCACGTCGTTGAGGCGGGTTCTAACATCGGCCCCTGATCCACCGCCCGACTCGCGCCGATTTGCCTACTCGGCCCGGCCTGCGCGGTCGATCGGCTGGGACGTCGCGACAATGCGAACTGGTTGGGGACCGTCTGGTGTCGTCTCAAGACGTGCGCTTCGTGTATCAGTGCTACCAGTGCGGCTCGGACGTCGCCGAGCTCGCGTCGTTCTGCCCGATGTGCGGTATGGCCGTGCTGGCGGAGCCAAGCGCACTGGAGACGCGAGCATTCGTTGCGCCTACGCCCGCTCCTTTATCTACGCCTGCGCCGGTGCCTACTGCTGCCGCGCCGCCGGTTGTGGCTACAGCACCAGCACCGGCGTCGCCTGTCGCAGCGTCCTGGCCTCGGGATGTGGCACCGATGCCGAGCGCCCCGATCGGCTCCACGCCGCCGATTGCTCCTGCGAGTGACGGCATACGCACAGGGCTCCCCAGGCCGAACCGCAAGATTCTGATCATCGGGGCGCTCGTCGTGGCGCTCGGGGTCGGCGGCGGGATCGCGTATGAGGTGCTCAAGCCGACTCCGGCCACGCCGGCTTCCACTGTGCAGCAGTACTTTGATGATCTGGGCAAGGGCGACACGGTTGCTGCGCTCGCTCTCGTGGCGGACTTGGACCAGGTCTCCGGTCAGGCCTCGACGGCGCTCCTCGTGCCGCAGGCCCTTTCGTCCGCCTCCACGCGGCCTGCCGACGTACACGTTGGGAAGACCATCACGCTTTCGGCCTCGGCTGAGGCATCGGCGTACGCCGTGCGGGTCTCGTACAAGGTCGGCGACACCGACATGACCACCGACTTCCAGGTGGTGAAGGCGCCGTCGGGTGCCAAGGCGCCGTATCTGCTGCTGGATCCCTTCTTCGGCCTCGAAATCGGCGACTCCGGCGGGCGGGCCGTGCAGGTCAACGGCGTGTCGGTCGATGTGAGTCAGACTTCTACCTTTTACGCCTTCCCGGGCGCCTATACCGCGACCGCGCAGGGCAACGCCCTGCTCGCCAGCGACAGGGCGGTCGGTGACATCACGCCCGAGGAGAACTACACGGCGGTCACCGACACCATCGCGTTCCCCACGCCGCAGCTCGCACCCGGCGCGCAGGACGCCGTGGACGCGCAGGTGAAGCAGCAACTTGACACGTGCGCGCAGTCCACCGACCCGTATCCGAACGACTGTCCGTTCAACCTGTTCAGCGTCTACATCGACGGCAGCGTCTCGTCGGTTCAGTGGTCGATTAGCAGCTACCCGACGATCGCGGTTGACGTGGAGACGACGCCGACCTCTGACGTGCAAGCGAGGATCAGCGACCCCGGCTCGGACGGTGTCGCGCATTACGTCGCCACGTATACCGACTACTACGGTGCGACGCAGACCACGACTGGTGACGTCCCGTTCAGCGTGGACGGCACCGCAACGGCATCAGGATCCGAAATCATCCTTACTCTCGACTAGCGGCGCGTGCCCAGACACCGTTGACACACGCATCATCCAGTGGAGGATCAGTGAGCTTCGAAACAGGCCGGCAGGCGCGGCGCGCGGGTTGGGCGGCCGCCGGGCCGGGCGGCGGTGACGCCGCCTATCGCACGCAGTCGCTGAAGTACACGCCGATCGAGCTGAGCCTGGACGAGTCGGTGCCGTGGCAGGTGCTGCTGCGGCTGTGGCTGAGCGCGACGGCGGTGTCCTGGGTCGTGTTCGCGGTCTTCTTTCTGCTCTGGATCCTCACCGGCGGTGCGAGCAACTCCCAGACGGGCGCTTTCGGCGAGAGCACCGGGCCGAACCTCGGTCTGATCGGCGTCGGCGGCCTCATCTCCTTCCTCGTGTTCTGGGTCGTCCTGCTCTTCGGCCGGGTGCCCGAGCCGATCGCCGAGTGGAAGGTGCTGCTCGAGGAGAAGGCGGCCGCAGCAGAGCACGCATACGCCGCGATCTATGGCTCGCTGGCCCGGCGCCGGATCCCGGTCACCGCGGTGCCGGCGCGGATACGCAGCGACGTGCTCACCCGCGAGATCGTGAACAACCGGCTGGTCATCAGTGAACGCGGATACGTCGTCTACGCGACCGTATTCGGCTACGGCACCAGCCTGTACGTCGGCTGGACGATGTGGCGCAACCGTCTCGGCGCGCAGCTGATCGGCACCTTCCTCAAGGATCTGATCGGCGGGATGTTCGGCCGCACCGGAATGATCAACCAGATGCTGCGCACTGAGAAGGTGCGTGCGATGCGCGAAGCTGTGCACTCGGCAGTGCGCGAGGGCGTCGAGGTCGCGATTCAGGGGGTTGAAGTCTCGATCGCATCCACCTTCGGCTACGAGGTGCCGATCCAGGATCTGACGCTGCCGACACCGGTGCCGACCGCGCCCGCCGCGCCGGCGCCGCAGCCGGCCGCGCCCTATCCGCCGATGCCGCAGCAGCAGCCTCACAT
>JBKOWZ010000146.1:0-16652 GCA_046724665.1 Actinomycetota bacterium | reverse complement strand
GAGGAATCGTCGGCAGCGTCAGATGTGTATAAGAGACAGTGGTGATCCTAAGTTAGGGGGGCCTTACTTTATCCGAGGGCCGGGCGGGCGACCTGCCGGGTTGCTCCGAACGAGCGGGTGTGTCCGCCGGATAACCTGCGTGGGTAACGATGGTGACCGTCGGTCGATCGGCGGCTAGCCTTAACTCATCAGGGTGACGCGAACCGCGCCGCTCGCCCGCGCGACCGGCGCGGGAACCCGGCAAGAGCTCCAGCGACGACAAGACGGATGAGGTAGTCCCGTGCCGACCGGCAAGGTTAAGTGGTACAACGCCGACAAGGGTTACGGATTTATCACGCGGGACGACGGCGGCGATGTCCACGTCCACTCCTCGGCGCTGCCGGCCGGGACGACCACACTCAAGCCGGGCCAGCGGGTGGAGTTCGGGATCGCCGACGGCCGCCGTGGTGAGAGCGCTCTCAACCTGCATCTGCTGGACGCTCGGCCGTCCGTCGCCGCCGCGGTGCGCAAGCCCGCCGATGAACTCGTCGTCATCGTCGAAGACGTCATCAAGGTGCTCGACCACACGTCGAACACGCTGCGGCGCGGCAAGTACCCGGACCGGGAGGCGGCGCAGAAGGTCGCCAAGCTGCTGCGCGCCGTCGCCGACCAGTTGGACGCCTAAGAGGACGCGCGGGCGCGGCGCTGCTACGCCTTGAGGGCCTCTTCATCGACGCCCAGAAGCCGCTGTACGGCCGCGTATCCCTCCGGCCCGAGGTCGCGGGTGAATTCGTTCACGTAGAGCGCGATGTGCGCTTTCGCGACCTCGGGGTCGAGTTCCTGCGCCTTCTCCATGACGTAGTCGTGGGACGCCTCGGGACGCGCGAAGGCGTAGTCCACCGAGGCGCGCACGGCCCGGGTGATCTCGGCGATCCGCTCCTCGCCGAGCGAGCGGCGGGCCACGATCGCGCCGAGCGGGATCGGTGCCCCGGTGACGCCCTCCCACCAGTCGCCGAGGTCGGCCAGGCACTCGAGGCCGAAGCCCGGGTAGGTGAACCGCGCCTCGTGGATCACCAGCCCGGCGTCCACGGCGCCGTCCCGTACGGCGGGCATGATCTCGTGGAAGGGCAGCACGCGCACCTCGCCGACGCCCTCAGGCACCTGCTGCTCGGCCCAGCGCCGGAAGAGCAGGTAGGCGGTGGACTTCAGGCTCGGCACCGCCACCGTTCTCCCGGTGAGCGGGACCGCACCCGCGTCCGGCCGGACCAGCACCAGCGGCCCGCACCCGCGCCCGAGCGCCCCGCCGCACGGCAGCAGCCGGTACGCATCCAGCGCCTCGGGCAGCGCCGCGTAGGAGATCTTCATCACATCCAGGCCGCCCTCGCGGACCAGATTGTTGGTCACGTCGATGTCGGCGTGCGTGACGTCGATCGGCGGCGCGCCGTCGATCAGGCCGTGCGACCACGCGTGGAAGACGAAGGTGTCGTTCGGACACGGCGAGTACGCGATGGTCATCGTCCCGGTCGTCCGCGCCGCAGCCGTGTGTGTCAATGCTGTGTGTGTCATTGCTTTGTATGTCATTGCTTTGTATGTCACAGCGTCAGTCCCTCCACGATCGGCGCCGCCGCCGCGGCGAGCGTGGCCAGCGCCTCGCCGATCCGCCAGGCGCCGCGGTCGCGCGGTCCGATCAGGTTCGACACCGCGCGGACCTCGGTGACCGGCACGCCGAAACGCGCGGCGGCCACCGCCACACCGTAACCCTCCATCGCCTCGCCGATCGCCGCCGGGTGGCGCTCGCGCAGCCAGGCCGCACGCTCGGCCGTCCCCGTCGCCGTGTTCACGGTGAGCAGGTCGCCGGGTACGGCCTCGAACTTCAGCCGCTCCAGCGGCAGCGCCGGATACGTCGCGGTGCCGAATCCGAGCTCTTCGACCGACAGGAAGCCCTCCGGCGCGTCCGCGCCGAGGTCCGCGGCGATGATCCGCTCGGCCACCAGCAGGTCGCCGATCCGTGCGGCCCCCACGAACGCCCCGCCGATCCCGGCGCTGACGGCGACGTCGTACGGCGCACCCTCGCCCTCGGCGCGGGCCAGCGCCGTCGCGGTCGCCGCCGCCACCGCCGCCGCTCCCACGCCTCCGGCCTGCACGCTGCACACCGCGCGCAGTTCTTCCGAGAGACCGCGGTCGAACGCGGCACGCTCCGCCTCGACCGCCGTGACCACGAGAATCCGTTGCATCGGCACGTTAGGACGCCGCCTGCGACACGGCCGTCTGCTGCCAGCGCAGGTCGTACAGCGCCTTCGCGGTCAGCAGCGTCATGACGCTCACCCCGACCGCACCGACGCTGACGCCGAACACGCCGCTGGAAGGCATCGCCAGGCCCAGGCCGCCGCCGACCACCCACGCGAGCTGGAGCAGCGTCTCCGACCGTGCGAAGGCCGAGGTGCGCACCCGCTCCAGGGTGTCGCGCTGCAACAACGCGTCGAGCGAGAGCTTCGACAGCGACGGGGCCATGCCGGTGACCGCGGCCAGCGCCAGGACCATCGGCAGCCCGTAGAAGAACGCCGTGAGGATCGCGGTCACCGAGAGCAGCGCGATCGCCGCGGTGATGATGGCCTCGGGGGCCCGGCTCTTGAGCCATGCGCCGAGGATCGAGCCCATCGCGCTGCCCGCGAAGACCGCCGCCGCGAACACGCCGACCGCGGTCAGGTTCTTCAGCCCGCCGAGCGGGTGGCTGCGCACCAGGAACGCCATGAACAGGCTGAGGAAGCCGGAGAAGGCGCGCAGCGCCGCGTTGGCCCGCAGCGCCAGCAGCACCGAGGGGCCGACCGAGCGCAGCCGCCGGTCCGGCATCGACTCGGCGGCCTCGGCGTCCGGCCCGCGGTCGCGCTTGCGCAGCTGCGCCTTGAGCTCGCCCTCGTTCGAGTCCACCACCTTCGGCAGCCGGATCGCCAGCCAGGTGCCGAGGAAGAAGACCAGCGCGGCGAAGCCGAGCGACCACTGCGGCCCGATCGCGCCGAGTCCGGCGCCGATCGGCGTCGCCACGATGGTCGAGGCGAGCGCCGTCATCGAGATCCGGGAGTTCGCGCGCACCAGCGTGGTGCCCGGCGGCAGCACCCGCGGGATGACCGCGGCCCGGCTGACGCCGTACGCCTTCGAGGCGACCAGCGTGCCGAAGGCCGCGGGGTACAGCGCAAGCCCGCCGCCGCCGATCGTCTTCGCCATCACCAGGCAGAGCAGCGCCCGGGCCAGCGCGGTGACCGCCATCGCGAACCGCCGGCCGCTGCGCAGCCGGTCGAGCAGCGGGCCGATCAGCGGCGCCAGCAGCGTGAACGGGACCATGGTGATCAGCAGGTAGAGCGCGACCTTGGAACGTGCCTCGTCCGGCTGCACCGAGAAGAACAGCGAGTTCGCCAGCGCGAGCGTGACCAGCAGGTCGCCCGCGTTGATGACCGCACCCATCTCCAGCACGTGCGCGAGGCCTGACTCACCCGCGCCCTCCGCGTGCGTAACGCGCTGGATGCGTCCGTAGACGGCATCCGCCGCGTCCATGCCGCGACCGGCCGAGCGCTTGAACGCACGCAGACCGCGCTGTACCGCGTCGTCCGGCTCCGGAGCCCCGACACGTGTCGCACCGAGCCCGATCGCGGCGTTGGCCGTGGACTCGGATTCGGGCGCGGGCTCAGGCTCGGACTCAGGCGTGCTCGCGGGTGTCACGACGGTTGGATCATCGTCCGACGGGCCGAACGCGACCGTCTTTTCCGGGCTGCGCCTACCAATGCTCACGTGCCTATCCTCGCGCGCCGCCGCCTCCGTTGTCTCGCATCATCCAGAGGCATGCCGGACCGACTAACATCGACCTTGTGAGCGTGACGACCCGGACCCGGCCGAGCCGGACCCCAGTGCTGGACTCGGCCTGCGCCGAGGCGACCGAACTGGCCCTCGCCGCGGCCGAGGACGTGGCCGGCATCGGCCGCGTCGGCGCGCACCTGGGCGTGGTCGCGGAGGGCGAGCGGATCGTCACCCACTACTTCGCCGCCCGGGAGCGCGGCTACGTCGGCTGGCGCTGGGCGGTCACGGTGACCAGGGCCTCGCGCTCGAAGCAGGTCACCGTGGACGAGACGGTACTGCTGCCCGGCGAGGGCGCGATCCTGGCCCCGCGCTGGCTGCCGTGGAGCGAGCGGATCCAGCCCGGCGACATCGGCATCGGCGACCTGCTGCCCACCGCCGCGGACGACCCTCGGCTCGAGCCCGGCTACACCGGGGCCGACGAGGACCACCCCAAGCCGCTGCGCGGCCCCGTGCCGACCCCGGCCGGCGACGCCGACCCGGCCGACCCGCAGCGCGACAGCCTGCCGCTGATCGCGTTCGAACTCGGCCTCGGCCGCACCCGGGTGCTCTCGCTGATCGGCCGCCAGGCCGCGGCCGACCGCTGGGGCGAGTCCTTCGGCCCGGCCACGCCGATGGCGCAGGCCGCCCCGGCGAGCTGCGCGACCTGCGGTTTCCTCACCGCGCTGCGCGGCACGCTGAGCCAGGCCTTCGGCGTGTGCGCGAACGAGTACTCCCCGGCCGACGGCCACGTCGTCGCGCTGGACTTCGGCTGCGGCGGCCACTCGGAGGCGGCCGTGGTCCCCGACTCGGCCGAGTCGGGCGAGCCGATCGTGGACGAGTACGCGTTCGACCACGTCCAGCTGCGCCCGACCGGCTCGGTGTCCGCCGAACCGGCTGACGAGGGCGAGGGCGAGGCTGAGGACGCGGATCTGGACGCCGACGCGGAAGTCGCGTTCGGCCACTCGTGAGCAGTACCCGGCGGTTACCTGCCGTGGGTCGGGTCGTACCAGCCGATGCCGTTACAGACGGCGCACTCGCGTAACGCGACCGTCTCCGTCACCCGCGAGGTGCGCCCTGCGGCGCCGCGCAACAGTCCGAAGGTCACGATGGTGCGTCCCTGCCCGTCGCAGTCTGGGCACAGTGCCATCATGGCGCCCGTCCTTGACTCGTCCGCTGCGGAGCGTGGTGATTGCACACCCGACAGTATATGGACGTTGGTGCGATCGGGCGACTACTGTGCGTTGACTTTGGACATCCTTTGCGCACGGCGACGGCAGTAGACCAGACCCAGTAGTCCCAGTACGAAGCCGGACAGGGCGATCCACGGCCAGCGCCCGTGCCCGTCGCGCTCCAGCGAGGCGTGCATGGGAAACAGGATCAGAAAGGCCACCGCGAACAGCGCCGTGCCGATCCCCACGATCAGCACGTCGTTGGTCTCCATCGGCTCCAGCGCCGGCCGTTCGCCGGGAGCCGGATCCGACGCCGCCGTCTCCTGGTCTTGAGGTGCAGTCACGCCGAACAGACTAGCCACCGGACCCGACGCGAGGGCCGGCGGCCGGATGCGTTCGAAGATTTTTCGCGCGAGCCTGTAGTAGAGCGGCCGGTCCGTTCGTCATGCACAAGGAAACGGCGCGAGACGCCGCCGAACTACCGTGAACGGAGCGGACCGATGAGGTATCTGATGTTGGTGTGCGTGGACCCCGACCTGCCCGCCGGCGCCGACGAGGGCGCGCCGGACGTCGAGGCGTGGGTCAGCGAGATGGACGGCAAGGGCATCCGGCTGATCGGCGAGCGGATCCGGCCGGGCAGCGACGCGACCACCGTGCGGGTGCGCAATCGCGAGGTGCTGCTCTCGGACGGGCCGTATGCCGAGACCAAGGACCTGATCGCCGGGTTCGACGTGCTCGAGTGCGCCGATCTGGACGAGGCCGTGGAGGTCGCCGCCAAGCACCCGATGGCCTGGGGCGGCGTGATCGAGCTGCGTCCCTTCTGGAGCGAGGGCTAGCACGCCGGATGACCGGCGACCCGACCGGCGAGTTCGTCGCCGGGATCTACGCCGACGGGTGGAGCCGGATCGTGGCGACCATGATCCGGTTCACCGGCGGCGACTGGGACCTGGCCGAGGAGTGCGCGCAGGACGCCTTCACCCAGGCGCTGCGCAGGTGGCCGGCGGCCGGCGTGCCGAGCCAGCCGCTGGCGTGGCTGACCACCGTCGCGCGCAACCGCGCGGTGGACCGGATGCGCCGCGCGTCGGCCGAGGCGGCGAAGATGAGGGAACTGGCCGCCATGGAGCAGCAGCCACCGCCACCGACCTACACCAGCGACGGCGAGATCCCGGACGAGCGGCTCGAGCTGATGTTCACCTGCTGCCACCCGGCGCTGAACCTCGACGCCCAGGTGGCGCTGACGCTGCGGGCGCTGGCCGGGCTGAGCACCGCCGAGATCGCGCGTGCTTTCCTGGTGCCGGAGCGCACGATGGGCCAGCGCCTCTTCCGCGCCAAACAGAAGATCGCGCACGCGGTCATCCCGGTGCGCGTCCCGCCGGCGCACCTGCTGCCGGAACGGCTGCCGGCCGTCCTGCACGTGCTCTACCTGCTGTACAACGAGGGCTACGGCGACCAGCAGCACAAGACGCGGCTGAGCCGCGAGGCGATCCGGCTCGCCCGGGTGCTGGCGGCGCTGATGCCCGACGAGCCCGAGGCGCACGGCATGCTCGCGCTGATGCTGCTGCACGACGCGCGTCGCCCCTCGCGCGTTGACGCGAGCGGTGAACTGGTCACGCTGGAGGAGCAGGACCGGTCCCAGTGGGATCGGGACCAGATCGCCGAAGGCACCGCGATCCTCGAGCGCGCGCTGCGGCGGCGCCGGGCCGGGCCGTTCCAGATCCAGGCCGCGATCGCGGCCTGCCACGCGACCGCGCCGTCCACCGCGACGACCGACTGGCCGCAGATCGTCGGCTTGTATGCACAGTTGGCTCGAGTGGCCCCAAGCCCAGTGGTGGACCTGAACCACGCGGTCGCCGTGGCCATGGCGCAGGGGCCCGAGGCGGCGCTGCCGCTGGTGGAGGCGATCGCCGAATCCGGTCGGCTGGACGGCTACTACCTGCTGCACGCCACGCGCGCTGACCTGCTGCGCCGCGCCGGACGCGCAGACGAGGCCGAGGCCTACCTGCGCACGGCGCTCGAACTCGCCCCGACTGAAGCGGAACGTCGCCTGCTTGCCCGACGGCTCGCGGCGGGCGGAGGTCGCTAGAGCCTGTTTCAAAGGTAGCGTCGGGTAGGGCGTGGCGTCTGGCGCGTGCGGTCGCGAGCCGGGGTGTGGCCCTATACCGGGGTGTGGGGGCGTGCCGACAGCGCGGCGAGCGTGCGTGACAGGCGACACGACCCCGGCGGGACTTTTGAAACAGGCTCCAGTGCCGCGCCTAGCCATATGCCGCCCTGGAACGCCTCGCTTGCGGGCAAAGGTCGGCCGCCACGGCACTAGCGCGAAGTCCACCAAAGTTCGCCGGGTGACAGCCTCAGTAGAGCGGAACCTTCGCGGTTCCGGTCCGCGGTCATGGTTTGTGGACACCGCACAAGCCAGCGCCGAATTAGCCAGCACCCAGCTCGCGCAGTCTGCCGAGGACGAACTCCCGCTCCACCGCGCCCTCGGTCAACTCCAACGCCTCGCGGTAGACCTGCGCCGCCTCTCGCATGCGGCCGAGGCGACGCAGCAGGTCGGCCTTGGCCGCGGGGAGGTACCGATAGCCGACGAGGCTTGAGTCACGCTCACGCTCAAGGCGCCGCTCCAACTCGGCGATCTCGGCCAGCCCCGCCTCGGGCCCGTCGGCCATCGCACACGCGGCTGCGCGGTTCAGCTCCACTACCGGAGACGGCCACACGCGCAGGAGCACGTCGTAAAGACGCACGATCTGCGGCCAGTCGGTGTCCTGGTACGTGTGCGCTTCGCTGTGCAGGGCGGCGATCGCCGCCTGAAGTGCGTACCTGCCGGGGCGCCCGCCGCGCAGCGCCTCGGTGACCAGGGACGTGCCCTCCTTGATCTGGTCCTGGTTCCAGAGCGTCCGATCCTGGTCTTCGAGCAGCACCAGCCGGCCGGCGGCGTCCGTGCGCGCTCGCTCGCGCGCGTCGGTGAGCAGCAGCAACGCCAGTAGGCCGCGTACCTCGCGCTCGTCGGGCATCAGCTTGTGCAGCATCCGGGCCAGGTCGATGGCCCGGTGCGCCAGCTCACGCTGCGTCAGTTCGGCGCCGGTCGGGTCGGTGTGGCCGGTCGTGTAGACGAGGTGCACCACGGCGAGCACCGCGCGCAGCCGGTCCGGCAGCTCGTTGGTCTCAGGCACCCGATAAGGGATGCGCGCCGCGGCGATCTTCTTCTTGGCCCGGGTGACCCGCGCCGCCATGGTCGCCTCGGAGACCAGGAAGGCCTCGGCGATCTGGCGGGTCGTCAGGCCGCAGACCAGCCGCAGCGTCAGCGCGATCTGTGCCTCGACGCGCAGCGCCGGATGACAGCAGGTGAACACCAGGCGCAGCCGGTCGTCCGGGATCGGGCCGTCGTCGCCGAGTTCCGCGTCCAGTGCGCCGCTGCTCGGCTCCGGTTCGACCAGCAGCGGCAGCTTGTCGCGCAGCGCCCGCCGGCGCCGCTGGGCGTCCAGCGCGCGGCGCCGGGCCGTGGTCGTCAGCCACGCGCCTGGGCTGTTCGGGACGCCCTGCCGGGTCCACGCGTCGAGCGCCGCCAGGTAGGCGTCCTGCACGCATTCCTCGGCCTGGTCGAGGTCGCCGGTGACGCGCACCGTCGCGGCGAGCACGAATGCCCACTCGCGACGGTGCGCCTGCGCCACCGCCGACCGCGCCTCGGCCGCGGCCCGCCGTGGCCCGGCGGGCACGCTAGTAGACCATGATCGGCCGGACCTCGACCCCGCCGTTGAGCGTCGGCACCAGCTTGCCGACGGCCAGCGCCTTGTCCAGGTCCTCGACGTCCACCACGTAGTAGCCGCCGAGCCCCTCCTTGGTCTCGGCGAACGGCCCGTCGGTGACCACGTCGCCGCGGATGGTGGTGGCGGTGCTGCTCGGCTGGAGCGCCTTGCTGCTGACGATCTTGCCGCCGAGCTCGACGACCTGCTGCTGGAAGCGGTTGTGCGCGGACAGCATCCGGTCGAAGTCCTCCGGCGCCGCCGCCGCCCAGGCCGCCTCGTCGTCGAAGAGCAGGATCATGTATTCGGCCACAGCTGGTGTCCCTTCACCTCGGATCGGTCGGTTCCGACACCACATACGACGAACAGCATGCCGCCGAATCGACAACCCGGCGCGATTCAGCCGCTGTGTAAGGGACTGAATGGGGAATAACCTGTTTCTCGTTAGCGTAACTAATGATGTAAGCTCAGTACCACGACGACCGAGGGGGCTGCCCTTGAGCGCGCGAAGCGCCGTGCAAACCACGTTCCGTTCCCTCAGTATCCGCAGCTACCGGCTCTTCTTCGCCGGGCAGTTGGTCTCCAACACCGGCACCTGGATGCAGCGCATCGCCCAGGACTGGCTGGTGCTGGCGCTGACCCACAGCGGCACCGCGCTCGGTGTGGTCACAGCGCTCCAGTTCCTGCCGATCCTGCTGCTCTCCGTCTGGGGCGGGGCCCTGGCCGACCGCTACCGCAAGCGCGTCATGCTGATGATCACCCAGAGCGCGATGGGCGTGCTGGCCGCCGCGCTCGGCCTGCTGACCCTCAGCGGGTCGGTGACGGTGTGGCAGATCTATCTGTTCGCGCTCGCGCTGGGCACGGTCGCCGCGCTGGACACCCCGGCGCGCCAGTCCTTCGTGGTGGAGATGGTCGGGCCGCAGCAGTTGCAGAACGCCGTCTCGCTGAACTCGGCCAACTTCAACCTGGGCCGGGTGCTCGGCCCGGCGGTGGCCGGTGTGATGATCGGCCTGTTCAGCTCCGAGGTCGCCGGCAGCGCCTGGGTGTTCCTCATCAACGCCGTTTCGTATGTCGCGGTGGTGGCCGCACTCGCCGCGATCCGGCCGCGCGAGCTGCTGCCGGCCAAGCGGGTCGAGCGCCGCCGCGGCCAGCAGATCGAGGGCTTCCGCTATCTGCGCACCCGGCCGGACCTGGTCGCGGTGCTCGCCACGGTGCTGATGTTCGGCACCTTCGGGCTCAACTTCCCGGTTCTGCTGCCGCTGTTCACCACCCAGATCTTCCACTCCGGCGCCTCCGCCTACGGGCTGCTGTCCGCGATCATGGCGGTCGGCTCGCTGACCGGCGCGCTGCTCGCGGCCCGGCGGGGGACCGCCCGGATCCGTGTCGTGCTGGGCGGTGCGCTGTTGTTCGGCCTTTTAGAGGCGGTTAGTGCCGTGATGCCGGATTTCGCCGCGTTCGCATTCCTGCTACTGCTCACGGGCATCGCCGGACTCACGGTCGCCACAACGGCGAACGCTGTCATGCAGACCACTGTGGCGCCGCATCTGCGCGGCCGGGTGATGGGTGTCTACCTGCTCGTATTCATGGGCGGCACGCCGATCGGCTCGCCGCTGGTCGGCTGGCTGGCCGGGGCGGTCGGGGTACGCTGGGCACTGGCGTTCTGTGGCGTCGCCACGGCGCTGTCCGCGATCAGCGCGGCGTACGGGCTCGCGTGGCGCACCGACCAGAGGATTCTGGCCAGTTTCACCAGCCGTCCGCACTTCGCGGTGGTGCCGCGTACCGCATGATGGTCGAACGGCGCCGTCGCCGACGACGGAGCTCTTGACGGCTCTTCGAACTTAACCGGGACCTGGACGCGGTTGTAGGCTCGACCGCCACTGCGCGTCGGCCGACCCTGCGCCGCCGTCCCGGATAAGTTCGAAGAGGGCCCAGGACCGGAGGTCTGGATGCGGCTGTTCGTCGCGGTCATCCCGCCGCGCCCCGTCGTGTTGGAGCTGCGCGCCGCGCTGACCACACTGCCGCACGACAACCCCCGGCTGCGCTGGTGCCGCCCGGAGACCTGGCACGTGACCCTGGCGTTCTTCGGTGAGGTGTCCGAGGACTCGCTGGACGACCTCAAGGAGCGGCTCGGCCGCGCCGCCGCCCGCAACACCCCGATGGAGCTGGCCCTGGCCGGCGGCGGGCACTTCGGCGGCCGCACGCTGTGGACCGGTGTGCAGGGCGAACGTGACCGGCTCGGCCGGCTCGCCGAGTCGGTCAACAGCGTCGCACGGCGCTGCCACATCAAGGTGGACGAGCGCCCGTTCCGGCCGCACCTGACGCTGGCCCGGGTACGCGATCCGGCCAACGGCCTGGTGGGGCTGATGGGCGGCAAGCCCGGCGAGTTGCTCGGCGCAAGCAGCGGAACGAGCGGAGCCGGCGGTCTGCCGGACCTCCAGCCGTACGTGGACCGGATGGCGTCCTTTCGCACCCCGCGCTGGCTGGTCGGCGAGATCGACCTGTTCAACGTGGTCGATGACCCGATCAAGCGGTACGAACGGATCGGCCGCTGGGCCCTCACCGGCCGGTGAGAGCCCAGAATCGAGCCGACTGAACGGGTCCTGCCCAAACGGACTGCCTGAACAGTCCCTACCCGAACGCCGCCTACACCGTGCTGCCTACACTGGGCGGATGGACCCGCGCATCAGAACCAGGATCGTCACCGCGGTCTTCCTCGCCCTGATCGCGCTGGTCGTCATCGGGTCCCTGCTCAAGCGCTGACGCGGCAGAGCACCACCGCGCCGCGCTCCAGCGTGTCAGAGCCGCTCGACCACGTAGTCCACGCAGGCGGTCAGCGCCTCGACGTCGGCGGGCTCGACCGCCGGGAACATCGCGATGCGCAGCTGGTTGCGGCCGAGCTTGCGGTACGCGTCGGTGTCCACGATCCCGTTGGCCCGCAGCACCTTGGAGACCGCGACCGCGTCGATCGAGTCGGCCAGGTCGATCGTGCCGACCACCTGCGAACGCTGCGACGGGTCCGCCACGTACGGCGTCGCGTAGTCGGACTTCTCCGCCCAGGCGTACAGCCGCGAGCTGGAGTCCGCGGTGCGGGCCACGGCCCAGTCGAGGCCGCCGTTGCCGTTCAGCCAGTCCAGCTGCTCGGCCAGCAGGAACAGCGTCGCGATGGCCGGGGTGTTGTAGGTCTGGTCCTTCGACGAGTTGTCGATCGCGGTCGGCAGGTCGAAGAAGGTCGGCACGTACCGCCCGGAGCCGGAGATCTCCTCGACCCGGGCCAGCGCCGCCGGGGAGAACAGCGCGACCCACAGGCCGCCGTCCGAGGCGAAGTTCTTCTGCGGGGCGAAGTAGTAGACGTCCGTCTCGGCCACGTCCACCGGCAGCCCGCCGGCCGCCGAGGTCGCGTCCACCAGGACCAGCGCGTCCGCGTTCGCGCCCTCGACCCGCTTGATCGGCATGGCCACGCCGGTGGAGGTCTCGTTGTGGGTCAGCGCGTAGACGTCCACGTCCGCGGCGGCCTGCGGCAGCGGGTGGGTGCCCGGCTCGGACTTGACCACCTGCGGCTCGGCCAGCCACGGGGCGGCCTTGGCGGCGGCGGCGAACTTCGAGGAGAACTCGCCGAAGCTCAGGTGCTGGGACTTCTGCCGGATCAGCCCGAAGGCCGCGATGTCCCAGAACGCGGTCGAGCCGCCGTTGCCCAGGACGACCTGGTAGCCCTCGGGACGGCCGAACAGCTCGGCCACCCCCTCGCGCACCCGCCGCACCTGGTTCTTCACCGGGGCCTGGCGGTGCGAGGTGCCGAGCAGCAGCGGGGCCTGCGCCGCCAGCGCGGCGACGGCCTCGGGGCGGACCTTGGACGGACCGCAGCCGAAGCGCCCGTCGGCGGGCTTGAGCTCGGCGGGGATCTGGATTTCCGACACGGTGCGTGCCTCCGGCGATCGTAAGGGAACCGCCGACACGTCCGCGCCGACGGGACTGCAACTGCTGAAGTGCCACCGACTGGTGCAGCGTCCCGACCCGGGCGTCGTCGTCCGAGAACGTGAACCCGAGATTACCGGAAACGTACGGCGCCCGGATCCCCGTCTCGGGGGATTTCCGGGCGCCGTTACTAGCTCTGGAGAGGGAGCTCCAGGGGGCGATCGCTCGTGGTGGGCGATCAGTACTCAGTCAGTGCTCGATCAGTGCACGATCATGGTGTCGAAGCCCTCGATGTCCTGGACCTTGCGCTGCGCCGGGCCGATGTACCGGGCCGCCGGGCGCACCAGCCGGCCGGTGCGCTTCTGCTCCAGGATGTGCGCCGACCAGCCGGCCGTGCGGGCACAGGTGAACATCGAGGTGAACATGTTCGCCGGGACCTCGGCGAAGTCCAGCACGATGGCCGCCCAGAACTCGACGTTGGTCTCCAGCACCCGGTCGGGGCGCCGGTTGCGCAGCTCCTCGAGCGCCGCCTCCTCAAGCGCCAGCGCGATCTCGAAGCGCGGGGCGCCGAGCTCGCGGGCGGTGCGGCGCAGCACGCGGGCGCGCGGGTCCTCGGCCCGGTAGACGCGGTGACCGAAGCCCATCAGCCGCTCGCCGCGGTCGAGCACGCCCTTGACGTACGCCTTCGCGTCGCCCTCGCGCTCGATCGCCTCGATCATGTGCAGCACCCGCGAGGGCGCGCCGCCGTGCAGCGGGCCGGACATCGCGCCGACCGCCCCGGACAGCGCCGCCGCCACGTCCGCCCCGGTCGAGGCGATCACCCGGGCGGTGAAGGTCGAGGCGTTCATGCCGTGCTCGGCCGCCGAGGTCCAGTACGCGTCGATCGCCTCGACGTGCTTGGGGTCGGGCTCGCCGCGCCAGCGGATCATGAACCGCTCGACGATGGTCTGCGCCCGGTCGATCTCCCGCTGCGGCACCATCGGCTTGTCTATCCCGCGGGCCGACTGCGCCACGAAGGACAGCGCCATCACCGCGGCGCGGGCCAGGTCGTCGCGGGCCTGCGCGTCGGAGATGTCGTGCAGCGGCTTGAGGCCCCACACCGGGGCGAGCATCGCCAGCGCGGCCTGCACGTCCACCCGGATGTCGCCGGAGTGGATCGGGATCGGGAACGGCTCGGCCGGCGGCAGGCCGGGGTTGAACTTCCCATCGACCAGCAGGCCCCAGACGTTGCCGAAGGTCACGTGCCCGACCAGGTCCTCGATGTCGACGCCGCGGTATCGGAGGGCGCCGCCGTCCTTGTCGGGTTCGGCGATCTCCGTCTCGAAGGCGACGACGCCCTCGAGGCCGGGTACGAAGTCGGGCATCCTGTTGCTCCCTTGCTGTGGCGAACGTCCTTCGTGGGGGTGGTGTCCGCAGCGCCGGCGGGCGGAGCGGGCCGTGCAAGGGGGTGGCGGTGAGCGCTCCCTCGCACTCTGTGACTTTCAGCCGGTCAACGGGTGATCCTCCTTGGAGGTTCCCGCCAAGCGGGGCCGCGTACCTATATTGGACCGCTACAACTTCGGAACGGAAATCGGTGGAACTCCAGCTTTCCCGGGCAATGGTATAGACCATCGTCCCTGATGCGCGGAGCGCCGTGGCGCGGTGCCCCTTACCTGCGGTCGCGAGGATTCGGAAACAGGCCGGTGACCGGGGATGATGGGAGCCATGGACCTGACCCGGCTGCGCCGCGAGTACGCCGACCGCGGTATCGAGGTGACCGACCTCACAGCGGATCCGATCGACCAATTCGCCCGCTGGTTCGCTGAGCTCGACAATGCCGTCCCAAAATCGGACACGCCATGGTTCGAGCCCAACGCGACGGTGCTTTCCACCGCCGACGCGCAGGGCCGTCCCTCGGCCCGCACGGTGCTGCTGAAGCGGTTCGGCCCCGAGGGGTTCACCGTCTTCACCAACTACGCCTCGCGCAAGGGCCGCGAGCTGTCGGCCAATCCGGCCGCGTGCCTGCTGTTCCCCTGGTACCCGCTGGAGCGGCAGGTGATCGTCACCGGCGAGATGACGCGGTCGCCGCAGCGGGAGAGCGACGACTACTTCGCGAGCCGGCCGCGCGGCGCGCAGCTCGGCGCGTGGGCCAGCGAGCAGTCCGAGCCGATCCCGGACCGCGCCTGGCTCGACGAGCGGTACGCCCGCTACGAGCGCGAGTTCCCGGACGCGGTGCCCCGGCCGCCGCACTGGGGCGGGCTGGTGCTCGCGCCGCGGACGGTGGAGTTCTGGCAGGGGCGGCCGAGCCGGCTGCACGACCGGCTGCGCTACGTGCGAGACGGGGATTCGTGGCGGTTGGAGCGGCTCAGCCCTTGATTCCGGCCCGCGCGCATCATCCGCGCCCGAATCGGCCCGGGTGAGTCACAATTGAGCGGCAAGCATTTGTTCTCACAGGCCGGAGCCTGAGCGTGAGCGACCTGATCGACACCACGGAGATGTATCTGCGGACCATCTTCGAACTGGAAGAGGAAGGGATCGTCCCGCTGCGCGCGCGCATCGCCGAGCGGCTCGGGCAGAGCGGTCCCACGGTGAGCCAGACGGTGGCCCGGATGGCACGCGACGGGCTGCTGACCGTCGAGGGCGACCGGCACCTCCAACTGTCCGACTCGGGCCGCGCGCACGCCACCAGGGTCATGCGCAAGCACCGCCTGGCCGAGCGGCTCCTCGTGGACGTCATCGGCCTGGAATGGGACGAGGTGCACGAGGAGGCCTGCCGCTGGGAGCACGTGATGAGCGAGACCGTGGAGCGGCGCGTGCTCAAGCTGCTGGACAACCCGACCGTCTCGCCGTACGGCAACCCGATCCCCGGCCTGGCGGAACTGGACGCGTCGCTCAGCGCGCCCGAGTTCCGCGAGGGCGGCCTGAAGTCACTGCGCGAGGTCGCCGAGGCGCTGCCGGTCGGCGAGCACGCGGTGGTCGTGGTGCGCCGGATCGGCGAGCCGGTGCAGACCGACCCCGAGGTCATGCACCGGCTGCGCCGGGTCGGGCTGCGGCCCGGGGCGGCGCTGCAAATCGCCCCGGTGGTCGGCGGCGTGCAGATCTCCTCCGGCGGCGAGGCCACCGAACTCGACCCGGAACTCGCCACGCACGTCTTCGTCGAAGGGCGCTGAGCCGCCCTCAGCGGTGCGCGCCGCACGCGTACGCCAGCGCCGGCAGCAGCTCCTCCGCGTCCGGCAGCCAGCGGTTCGTCTCGGACGGCCGGCGCACCCACTGCGCCCGGCCGAGCGCGCCGAGCCGGGAGGGCGGCGCGACGATGTAGTCGCCGGCGCCGCGGCAGACCAGGTCGAGCCGCGAGCTGCTCCAGCCGAGTCCGGTCAGCAGCTTCTGCGCCTTGACGCGGGCGTTCGGCAGCACGAAGAAGTACATCCGCCGGCTCGGGATCACCGCCACCGGCCCGACGCCGACCCCGGCGCGCTCCATCCGGGCCAGCCCGAGGCAGCCGGCCGCCTCGGAGGTCTCCAGTACGTCGAACGTCCGGCCGGTGGGCAGCAGCACCGACGCGGCCGGCGCGGCGGACCACCACTCGTGCGCCTTGCTCGGCTGGCCGCTGATCCGCCGGTGCCAGTCGCGGTGCGTCGGATGCGCGCCGGCCGCCGTGCAGGCCGCGTTCCCGCACGAGCAGGACCAGCCGGTCTCGCCGGGCTGGGCGCAGGTGCCGAGCACGACCTCCCAGTGCCGGTCCTCGATGTATTCGAGGGCTGCGGCGAGCAGGCCGAGCGGGTCCTCGGCGGGCGGCGGCGGAACTGCGGCGGACTCGCGGATCTGGCCAGTTCGTGCCGTGTTTCCCGACACGCTGGCGGACGGGGCGGCCGATGGGCTTGCCTTGACAGGGGTCTGTGTGCTCTCAGCAGGCAGGTTCACACCCGAGTCCAACTCCTGCCCGGGTGTCCCGGTTACGCTGCTAATCACTGGACTTGTCCGCGGCGGGCCCCGCGTACGACCGTTCCGAAGTAGCGAATCAGGACTGGGCGGTTACCCAGGGCTACCG
>JBKOWZ010000037.1:0-4880 GCA_046724665.1 Actinomycetota bacterium | reverse complement strand
CAGCCGCCTGACACGGCCCCAGCCGACCGGCCGCGACGCACCGGCCCCTTGACGCTTAACCGGTTCAGTGCCAGCATCCGTGAACACTCGGCTCAGGCACTGCGGTGAAGCGAAGTGAGGCTCGATGATGAGTACACGACGGCGGGTCGGCAGACGGACAGGCGCGCAGCACCGGATGGGCGCGGTGCGGTGGCGAGCGGGGTTGGCGCTGGCCCTGGCGCCGGTGATGGCGGCCGCGGCCGCCTGCGGCAGTGGAGGTTCCGGCGGTTCGTCCGCGAAGTCCGGGTCGAGCGGCGTGATCACCGCGACGACCGGGTCCACCTCGCCGTTCGTGGCGAACTTCAACCCCTTCTCGCCGAACGTCACGGTCGGCGCGAACGGGATGATCTACGAGCCGCTGATGTTCTTCAACACCGCGAGGGCCGGCGACGTCCAGCCGTGGCTGGCTAAGTCGTACACCTGGAACTCCGACGGCACCGCGATCACCTTCAAGCTGCGCACCGGCGTGACCTGGAACGACGGCAAGCCGTTCAGCGCCGCCGACGTCGCCTACACCTTCAACCTCGAGGCGCAGAACTCCGCGTTGAACACCAGCGGGCTGCCGCTCAAGGGCGCCAGCGCCGCCGGGGACGACACGGTCACGGTCACGTTCACCAAGCCCGCGTACCAGAACCTGGTCTACATCGCTGGCAAGACCCTGATCCTGCCCGAGCACATCTGGTCCACCGTCCCGGACAAGAAGACCTGGGCCGACCCGAAGCCGGTGGGCACCGGGGCGTTCACGGTCGGCAAGATCAACAGCCAGGTGCTCGAGCTGAACGCGAACCCGCACTACTACCAGCCCGGCATGCCGAAGGTGAAGACGATCCGCTTCCTGACCTTCACCGGCAACAACACCGCCGACCAGGCGATCGAGTCGGGGCAGATCGACTGGGGCGGCGGCTTCATCCCGGACATCAAGAAGAACTTCCTGGCCAAGGACCCCAAATACGCGGTCGAGGACATCCCGCTGTCGGTGACCTACCTGGTGCCGAACTACAAGCAGGGGCCGACCGCGGTCAAGGCGGTGCGCCAGGCCATCAGCCAGGCCATCGACCGCGACTTCATCAGCCAGTCGGTCTACAACGGCTACGCCCCGCCGACCAACCCGATGGCGCTGCTGACCCCGAACTTCAACAGCATCCTCGACCCGACGCTGGCCGACCAGAAGTTCCCGCCGGCCGACGCCGCGGCGGCGAAGGCCGACCCTCCAGGCGGCCGGCTACCAGCTCGGCGCCGACGGCGTCTTCAAGGACCCGTCCGGAAAGCAGCTGTCGATCACCGTCAAGCAGGTGACCGGCTGGACCGACTACACCAGCATCCTGCAAATCGTGAAGCAGGAGCTGGCCGCCGCCGGAATCAGGCTGAACGTCCAGGCCGAGGCGTACAACTCCTGGCTCCAGGACCAGAACACCGGCAACTTCGAGCTGCTGATCGACAACTTCGGCTACACCTCGGACCCGTACCAGTACTACAACCAGCTGCTCAACGGCTCGCTGGCGCCGCCGCTCGGCAAGGTGGACCAGTTCGGCGACTACGGGCGCTTCGACGACCCGCGGATCGACGCGCTGCTGGCCGAGATCGCCGGCACCCGGGACGCGGCGAAGCAGAAGCAGGACTACTACCAGATCGAGCACCTGGTGCTCGAGGACCTGCCGACCATCCCGCTGTTCGCCGCGCAGGACGAGATCGAGTTCAACGGCAACCACGTCAAGGACTACCCGACCACCGAGAACCCGTACGCCGCGCCGCCGATCTGGCTCCAGCCGGACGAGGGCTGGGTGGCCATGCACATCGCCCCGGTCGGCTGAGCGGCCGGCGGGACACGACAGGCGGCGGGCAGGAAGGGGAGGCGGGAGTGCGCCTGCGCTACATCGGCCGGAAACTCGGCTTCTACGCGGTGGCCGCGTGGATCGCGATCACCCTGAACTTCTTCCTGCCAAGGCTGATCCCGGGCGATCCGGTCGACATCATCATCAGCCGGCAGCAGCAGACCGGAACCGTGCCGCTCGGTGAGGCCGACCAGCTGCGCAAGCTGCTCGGCCTCGGCTCGGGCAGCCTGATCGGGCAGTACGGCCAGTATCTCGACTCCCTGGTGCACCTGCGCTTCGGGCTGTCCATCACGGTCTTCCCGACCCCGGTGGCCGACCTGGTGCACCAGGCGATCTTCTGGACCCTGATCCTCGTCGGGGTGGCGACGCTGCTCAGCTTCGGCCTGGGCATCGCGCTCGGCGCGATCACCGGCTGGAAGCGCGGCAGCCGGCTCGACGCGCTGGTGCCGGCCACCACGCTGCTGACCGCGGTGCCGTACTTCTGGCTCGCGCTGCTGCTGGTGTATCTGCTCGCGAACACCTGGCGGATCTTCCCGGCGCAGGGCGGCTACGACCCGGCGCTGGACGTCGGCTGGAACGGGCCGTTCATCGGGTCGGCGATCCAGCACTCGCTGCTGCCCGCGATCACGCTGGTCGTCGCGTCGATCGGCGGCTGGCTGCTCGGGATGCGCAACATGATGGTCGCCACGCTCGCCGAGGACTACGTGGTCGCGGCCGAGGCCAAGGGGCTGCGGCCGATGCGGGTGATGGTGCGGTACGCGGCGCGCAACGCGGTGCTGCCGAGCGTGTCGGGGTTCGCCGTTTCGATCGGCTTCGTGGTGACCGGGCAGATCGTGATGGAGCAGGTCTTCAACTACCCCGGGATCGGAAACCTGCTGTTCGCCGCGGTGCAGAACGAGGACTACCCGCTGATGCAGGGCATCTTCCTGGCCATCAGCTTCGCCGTGCTCGGCGCGAACCTGCTGGTCGATCTGCTCTACGGGGTGCTCGACCCCCGGACTAAGGAGGCGTAGATGTCGGCCGCGCTCACCACCGCGCCGGCGGACGTGCCGGCCGACGTGACCGTTGCGTCGAGCGGGGCGCGTGCCGCGCTGCGTGCCGCGTTCGGCTCACGGCGGCTGCTGGCAGGGGCCTGCGTCGTCGGCTTCTTCGTGCTGCTCGGCGCGTTCGGGCCGCTGTTCGTCGGCAACGCCAACCTGGTCAGCACGGTGCAGTCGGCGCCGCCGTCGGCCGCGCACTGGTTCGGCACCACCGACATCGGCCAGGACGTGTTCGAACAGACCGTGGTCGGCACCCGGGCCACCCTGGAGATCGGCGCCGCGGCCGGGCTGATCGCCACCGTGGTCTCGGTGCTGGTCGGCATCGGCGGCGGCTATCTGGGCGGCTGGGCGGACGAGGTGCTGGCGCTGCTGTCCAATGTGGCGCTGGTGATCCCGACGCTGCCGCTGGTCATCATCGTCGCGGCGTTCGTGAAGAACACCGGGCTGCTGCCGACCATCTTCGTGATCGCGTTCACCAGCTGGGCCGCCTCGGCGCGGGTGCTGCGCGGGCAGACGCTCTCGATCCGCAACCGCGACTACGTGCTGGCCTCGAAGGCGATGGGCGAACCCGCCTGGCGGATCGTGCTGGTGGAGATCCTGCCGAACGAGTTGCCGATCATCGTCTCCCAGTTCCTGTTCGCGATGATCTTCGCCATCCTCGGCCAGGCCGGGCTCGCCTTCCTCGGCTTGCAGAGCCCCGACCTGCTGACCTGGGGCAACATCCTGTACTTCGCGCAGAACGCGCAGGCGCTGACCTCCGGCGACTGGTGGTGGTTCGCCCCGCCGGGCCTGTGCATCGCCCTGCTCGGCGCGGGCCTGGCGCTGGTCAACTTCGGGCTCGACGAACTGCTCAACCCGAGGCTGCGGGTGTACCGCGAGCCGCGCCGCGCCAGGCGTGCCGCGCGCATCGGCGGGGCCGGATTGAAGGGGGAGTCCCAGTGACCGCACCGATGGGCATCGCACGGCAGCCGGACGCCGCGCTCGGCAACGACCTCGTTCTGCGTGCCAGCGGGGTGAGCGTCGAGTACGCGGGTCCGCGGCCGACGCGCGCGGTACGCGACGTGGCGCTGGAGCTGCGCCGGGGCGAGGTGCTCGGCATCGTGGGCGAGAGCGGCTGCGGCAAGTCAACGCTCGCCTACGCCCTCACCAGGATGCTGCGACCCCCGGCCCGGCTGACCGGCGGCGTCATCGAGTACTTCGACCGTGACGGCAGCGCGGTGAACCTCGCCGAGCTCGGCGGCGAGCAGTTGCGCGCATTCCGCTGGGAGAAGATCTCGATGGTCTTCCAGAGCGCGATGAACGCGCTGAACCCGGTGACCAGCATCGGCAGCCAGATGGAAGACGTCTTACGCACCCACCGGCCGCGGATGGACAGGGCGGCGCGCCGCGCACGGTGCGCGCAACTGCTGGAGATGGTCGGCATCGACCCGCGCAGGCTCAACTCCTTCCCGCACGAGCTGTCCGGCGGTATGCGCCAGCGCGTGGTGATCGCGCTGGCACTGGCGCTGGAGCCGCAGGTGGTGGTGATGGACGAGCCGACCACGGCACTCGACGTGCTGGTGCAGCGGGAGATCCTGGACGAGATCGAACGGCTGCGCGCCGAACTCGGCTTCGCGGTGATCTTCATCACGCACGACCTGGCGCTGCTGCTGGAGATCAGCGACCGCCTCGCGGTCATGTACGCCGGCCGGGTCGTCGAGTACGCACCCGCCGAGCAGGTGGCCGCGCAGCCGCTGCACCCTTACACCAGGGGCCTGCTGCGCTCGTTCCCGGACCTGCGCGGCGGGCGGCGCGACCTGCGCGGCATCCCGGGCAGCCCGCCGGACCTGCGCGACGCGCCGGCCGGCTGCCCGTTCGCGGCGCGCTGCGAGTCCGTATTCGAGCCCTGTCACACCGACGCCCCGCAGCTGCTCGCCCCGGCCGGCGCCTGGCCGGTGGCCTGCCACCTGCACGACCGGCGCCACGCGGC
>JBKOWZ010000274.1:0-9188 GCA_046724665.1 Actinomycetota bacterium | reverse complement strand
GGTCGGGGACGGGGGCATCCCGGTGCGCGGTGCGTGGTGAGCGGCGACCGCTCCGGCCGCCGACGCGGTGTGGTGCGTGCCCTTCGCGGCCGCCGCGGAATCGGCGGCGAAGGCGGGTGCCGTGCCGGCCAGGACGGCCGTGCCGGCGACGGCGCCGGCCGCGAGCAGCCCCGCGGCGCGCCGTGCGATGAGTCCAGCCATGATCAGAATCCTCCAGGTTCGTGCCGCCGCACCACAGCGCGGTCGGCAACTATCGGACGTGATCACGGATTCCATCGCCGTGCCGTATGACAAACTTTCATCCCCTCGGTCGGACTATCCGTCATATGTCGCCATCGGGGTGATATGGCGTAGCTGCGTGCGCGGCACCACCAGCGTGGACGCGGTCGCGCGCCTTTCTTACAGATGGTGATATTTAATTGTTGATGTTTCGCGGTACGCGGGCGGGGTAGCGCGCCCCGGCATTCGGGGCGCTCGTCGAGGATCTCCCGTGGTCGGGAAGCTCGACTACGCGGCGACAACGGTCCGCGCCGGCGCCGGTGTAAGCCATCTGATTGATTTCTCTGTAGGAATATTCGCTGCCCAGGGCGAGCCTCCCCCGTGACGGACACGCGTATACACGATCGTTCCTCCAGCAAGTCATTGTCGCGAAACTAAAAGGAAGGGGCCTCGCCCGGATGAACTCAAGCGCATTCCGTCGGCTCGCGGCCGGCACAGCGGCCCTCGGAGGCCTGCTGTTCACGGCTGCACCCGCACACGCGGCGCTCACATCGCCGAAGGCCGACGCATACGCACTCAGCGCCAGTGCGTTGGGCATGAGCCTCGTCGCTCCGACGCCGAGATCGACCTACCCCGGAGGCGGGACGGCATCGCTCATCAACCTGAACGTCAAGCCGCTCACCGCGGTCGGCGCGCTGAAGGCGACCACCTCAGGCGATCCGACGGCCGGGACCTCCGCGGCCTCGGCGGATGTCGCCGACGTCACGGTCAGCCTCAGCTCGCTGGCCTCGCTCTCGCTCACCGCGGTCAACGCGACCTGTACGGCGACGCCGAGCGGTGCCACGGGGTCGAGCAGCATCGCGACCGCGAACGTCTCGGCTCTGCTGGGGCTGCTCCCGTCGCCGGTCACCATCCCGGTCAACGCGGGGCCGAACACGAAGGTCGCGATCCCGGGGCTCGCGTCGATCACGCTGAACGAGCAGTCCACCGACGCCGATGGCGTGCTGACCGTCAACGCGCTGCACATCACGCTGCTGAACGGACAGGGCGCGGACATCGTCATCAGCCACGCCCAGTGTGGTGGCGCACCCGCCGTCCAGGCGGTTCCGATGATTAGCCCCGCAGCCGGCGCCGGCGCCGCGGGGATGGCGACGGTCGGTGGCGTGGCGTACCTGCGCCGCCGTCGTGACGTCGCCCAATCGGCCGCGTCCTGATCGCGCTGGTCCAAGCGGCAGTGCCCGGAGCCGTGGTCGTGGTTCCGGGCACTGCCTTTTCGCGGACGCGCATGGCGCAAGGCACGGCTCTCGCCGCGCGCGAACTGGGAAGCTGACCTGCGCCGGTCCTACCGGGTGAACTGCGACAGGATCGCGGCGATGCGCCTGCTGGCCAGCCCGTCGCCGTAAGGGCTGGGAGTGCCGGCGAGCCGTGCGGCCAGGCCGGTGTCGTCGAGCAGCCGGGTGGCCACGCGGGAGATGGCCGGGCCGGGCTGAACGCGCTCGGCGAATCCGGCCTCGACCGCCTCGGGCCGCTCGGTCGAGTTGCGCACCACGATGAGCGGCTTCTTGAGCACCGTGCACTCCTCCTGGATTCCGCCGGAGTCGGAGATCAGGAGCGTGGCGTTCTGGGCGAGGGTGAGGAAGTCGCGATAGCCGAGCGGCTCGACCGGCCGGAGCCGGTCGAGTGCGGCCGACAGGCCGTGCCGTGCCGCGGCGGCGACGGTGCGGGGATGGGCGGGGAAGACGACGGGCAGCGGGAGTTTGGCCAACTCGGTGAGGATCGCGTCAAGCCGCTCCTCGTCGTCGGTGTTCTCGGGCCGGTGGATGGTGGCCAGGGCGTAGTGTCCGGCCTGCACGCCGTGCGCCGAGAGGATCGGCTCAGTGTCCTGAGGCGCGGGCAGGCACTCCAGCGTCGCCTCCACGACGGTGTTGCCGGTGACGGTGATCCTGCGCGGATCCACTCCGATCAGGCGCAGATTGTCAGCCGCCTGTCTCGTGGGCGCGCAGTGGTGGTCGGCCACGACGCCGATGAGCATGCGGTTGATCTCCTCGGGCATGGCGCGGTCGTTCGACCGCAGGCCCGCCTCGACGTGGACGACCGGGATTCCGGCGAAATGCGCCGCCTGCGCGGCCGCGGCCGCGGTGTTCGTGTCTCCCTGGACGACGACGGCGTCGGGGCGCTGCTCGGCGAAATGGCGCCCCAGTTCCCCGGTGATCAGGCTGAACTGCTGCGCGCGCGAAGCCCCGCCGACACCGTCCAGGCACAGCAGGGGCGGCGCCAGGCCGAAGGCGGTGAAGAAGGCCGCTGAGAGGTTGTCGTCGAAATGCTGGCCGGTGTGGATGAGGTACGCGCGCTCGCCGAGCAGCTTCGAGAGCACCGCCAGTTTGATGATCTCGGGCCTTGTGCCGACGACCAGTGCGATCCGCGGCCGCTGCTGCTGGTCCGGCCGGTCCGGGGCGGGCTGGGAGGAGGTGCGCACGGAATCGCTCCTGACCGAGTGCTGACGAGTTCAGTGGGATGGTTCCGGGCCGCCGGCCGGGCGTGCGGGAGCCACGTCGAGGCAGCCGGCGAAAATCAACCGTCTGGCTTAAGGGCCACGCCGGGTAAGACGCGGCGACCGTCGGCGCACCTGGCGGAAGCTCAAGGATCAAACGGGCTATTTCGTGCCAAATTCTTGACGCAAGGCAGGCGTGTCGCGTCATCGGCCCTGTGTTGATCGATTAGATTCCACGGCGGTCGATCGGAACCAGTTGACAGGAGAACGGCACATGTACCGAGGTCTAGGCAATGCGGGCGGGGCGGGTGGAGCGCTTGCCGTCACCGGCGCGCCCAATCTCGCGGTTTTCTTTGCTGTCGCCCTTGCCCTCGTCGTCACCGGCGCGCTCGTTCTGCGCAACGTGACGGTGTTGCAGCGGCGCGAGCGGTGAGCAGTACGCCCGAGTTCGGTGAGGCCGCGCTCGCCGCCGCTTTGCCGGCACGCCCCGGCGGGGCGCGCCGTCTGACCCGGTACACCGCCGCCTTCGGCGGGTGTCTCGCCGCGATGCTGCTGCTGGTCAACCAGCAGTGGTATCGCGGGGTCGAGGCGGTGGTCACCGGGGACGCCGTGTCCAAGTGGCTCGGTTACCCGGTGGTCGTGTCCCGCTCGCAGCAGACCATGTTCTTCGCCTTCCACGGCACGGGCCCGGCCCACATGCTGGGGCTTCAGGTCACCCTGGGTTGCAGCAGCGTTCTGCTGCTCGCGCCGATCGTCCTGCTCGCCGGGGTGATGCTGTCCATGCGTGACACCTCGCCGGTCCGAGTCCTGCTCGCGGCGGCGGTCGCGGCATCCCTCGTGATCTCGATCAACGTGCTGCGCCTCGTGATGATCGCCGCGATGGTCGACTGGTGGGGTGTGCAGACCGGCTTCGGCTGGGGACACACGCTGTTCGGCTCGGTACTCATGCTGCTCGGGCTCGCGGCCGCACTCGGCGCCTTCGTGCTCGTCCTGGGGTATCGCGGCCGCGGCGCCCGGACCACGTGACGAACGACAGTAATGGGGTTCCGGATCGATGGATCTGCTCGAGATCTGCGTCATCCTCTCTCTGGTATTCGGCTTCGGATTTCTGGCGTACGTCGTGGCGCTCGTCGCGACCTTTCTGCGCCATACGCCCGGCACCCCGGGTGACCCGGACGGCTTCGACTGGCACATCCTGATTCCGTGCCGGGATGAGGCAACCGTCGTCGGCGGCACGATCAGCTATCTGCGTGATGCGTTTCCGACCGCGCACCTCTGGGTCATCGACGACGCTTCGCAGGACAGCACCGCGCAGATCGTCGAGCGTGCCGCGCAGTCCGACGAGTGTGTGCATCTCGTACGCCGTGTCCTGCCTCACGCACGAACCGGCAAGGGCGACGCGCTCAACGCCGCATACAGCGCCATCTGCGCGAGCCTGCCTGCTGGCGCGGACCGTGAACGCGTCGTGCTGTGCGTCGTAGACGCGGACGGGCGGCCTTCGGCCAACCTCCTCCACGTCTGTGCGGGGGCGGAGGTCTTCGGCGACTCGGACATCGGGGCCGCTCAGGTGGAAGTGCGCATGTCGAATCGGGACCAACGCGATCCGCTCGTCGGCTGCGGACCTGTCGCGAACAAGTTCGCGATGCTGCTGGCGCGGCTCCAGGACGTCGAGTTCCGCGGCCCGATCTCGGCGATGCAGATGCTGCGCAAGCGCTCCGCCACGGTGAATCTCGGGGGCAACGGACAGGCCGCTCGCTTGGCGGCGCTTGACGACGTGGCGGCGGGCACCGGCCGTCCCTGGGGCAACGCGCTGCTGGAGGACTACGAGATCGGCCTGCGCCTCATGCTTGTCGGCCGGCGCATCGCGTACACCACGGACGCCTGGGTCGATCAGGAGGCGTTGTGGAGCCTTCGCAGCCTTCTGGTGCAACGCACCCGGTGGGCGCAGGGCTCGATGCAGTGCCTCGGCTACCTGCGGCGGGTATGGGCCTCGCCGAGATTCGCCAACAGCGGCCTGCTCGAGGTCAGTTATTTCATGGCCCAGCCGTGGTTGCAGATGATCGGCACGCTGGCGTATCCGGCGCCGATGTTCGTGCTGCTGGTCAACGCCGCGCGTTATCCGCAATTCACTGAGTCGTTCCTGCGCGAGGGCGGCGCGGCCATGCTGGCGCTCTACCTGATGATCGGTATCGGCGAGTTCGCAGTCTGGGCCCTGCTTTACCGCCGCCGGTGCGCGCCGGGCATCAGCCGACGTCACACCGTGGCCATCGGCGTCGGGCTGATCGCGTACGCGTGGCTGAGCTACGTCATCGCGTGGCGCGCGTTCGCCCGGCTCGCGACCCGTCGCTCCTCCTGGCCCAAGACCCGCCGCAATGCCGAGATGGTCGCCCCAGCCGTCCCGGCGCAGGCGGTCCCCGAAATGGCGGTGAATTGATGACTTCGCGGTACGGCGCGTCCAGGAGGGCGTGCGGGGTACTGCTCGCGGCGCTCGGCGCGCTGACCCTGTCCGCGTGCGGTTCGTTGAACATGGAGCACGTGGGTATGGGCGTCGGCTCATATAAGACGACGTGGACGGTCGGCTCCTGCCACCGGCTCGACCAGCTCATCGAGACCGACTTGATGTACGCATCGGACACGTCCCCGCCGGTGCCGTGCAACACGCCGCACCAGAGTGAGACGTACGCGGACGTCCCCATTACCGGCGCGGTCGCCCGGCAGGCGCAGCGGCCGAGCCCGCTGTGGCTCCAGGCGGCGCTGACCGGCGCCTGCTCGTGGTCGAAGATGGCCGACTACCTCGGCGATCAGGCCCCGGACATCACGCGTGACATCGTCGTGCTCCAGATCGTCCCGAGCGTGCCGGAGTGGCGCGCCGGTGTCCGGCGGGTGCGGTGCGACACGCTGATCGGGCCGCGCACCACGCAGTCGCTGGCGACAATCTCCGAGCCGCTGCGCAACGTCATCGCGCTGACTCCGGCGGCGCAATTCCGGGTGTGCCGACTCGGCTACACCGAAGTCCCCTGCAACGGCCTGCACACGGCGGAACTTGTGTACCCCTACGTCAAGTTCACCGCTGCGGAACTGGCCCGAGACAGGACGTACAAGCTGGAAAAGGTGACGAACGCCTGTCGAGGGGAGGTCGCGGCGTACATCGGCGTGCCCCTCAGCCGGCGTCCGGACCTGGTGCTCCAGCCGGAGGCACCCGGCGACTATCCCCACCGTGACGGCGTGGCCGGCTACTGCTGGGTGGCACAGGTGAACGGCGTACCGGTCACCGGGAGTCTGCGGCGGTCCGGGATGAAGGGCGCGGCATGAACAACAGGATCGATATCCGCACATACATTGGCCGGGCGCGGGAATTCGTCGAGCAGCACACCCCGCAGTGGTGCCGAACGGCGCTGCGTCGCACTCTCGCGGCGGCCCGAGCCGAGCCGGCCGTCGTCACCGGCATCGCGTGGGGGCTGTTCATGCTCGCCCGGCTGTTCGTCGGCGGCGCGATCGGGATGGCAGACAACTTCGACGGCCATCGTCTCATGTGCCAGCTCGGCGTCGCACCGCATCCGACTTCGGCGGGCCAGCCGCTGTGGGCGTACATCACGCCGCGCTACGACAGCTACCGATGGTACGGCGAAGCGTGCAGCGCCGGAGGCACCGGGCAGCCGTATCTGTCCACCGAGTACTTCCCGCTGCTGCTCGCCAAGCTCCTCACCTCGCTGTACGGACTGCCCGGAGCCCTGGACCTGCGAATGCTGGGCGTCATCTTCGCGGCCGGCGTGGCCTTCGCGGTCGGGTGGACGGTGCGCGAGCTGCCCGGGCCGACCTGGGCCAGAGTCCTGATCGCTTCGGGCATCGGCCTGGCCGCCGCCGACAGCGCGATC
The DNA here is from genome assembly GCA_046724665.1 of Actinomycetota bacterium. GTDB lineage: Bacteria > Actinomycetota > Actinomycetes > Streptomycetales > Catenulisporaceae > Actinocrinis. The sequence goes on along the minus strand of JBKOWZ010000274.1, from coordinate 2,603 downwards.
GCGCCGTACTTCATCTCCCCGTTCAGCGAGCCGGCCGTGCTGCTCGGCATGCTGCTGCTGATTCCCGCGTTGCTGCGCCTGCTCAGCCGCGAGCGGCTGCGCGTCCGCGACATCGTCTTGGTCGCGGCCATCGCCGCATGGACGATCGGCGCGAAGACGCAGATGGCCAGCTTGCTGCTCGTGATCGTGCCGGTCGTGCTGTTGCGGCCGTCCATGCGCCTGACCGGGCGTCGCGTACCTGCGCGAGCGGGCCGGGTCCTCGGCCGTGTCCCGCTGCGGATCCCGTCGCTGCCACACCGTCTGGCGGCCAATCGGATCGCGCGCCGTGCAGCCGCACGAGCGGGCACGTTCCTGCGCTGGACCGCGGCACGCACGCCGGCGCTGGCGGTCTGCGCGCTTCTCGTCGGCGCGACGGTCCAGTTCCAGCAGCACCAGCCGCGCTGGCTGAACGAGATCGTGCGCTACGACGGCGTGTTTCGAGGCATCCTCGGACACAGCCCGAACGTCGCGGGCGATCTGCGGGCTCTGCATCTGCCCGCCGACTTCGCCCCGGCGGCGGGATCGTCGATCGTGGCGGCGAATTCCGCGTCGGCGATGCCTGGCTATCCGCAGTTCCTCAAGCGGGGGACGTTCAACGACATTCTGACCTTCTACGCGACTCACCCCCTGCGGTTGTTCGGCGCTGCCGATCGTGGCCTGACCGGCGTCGCGGCGACCAGGCCGTCCTATCTCGGCAACTACGAGGCGGCAAGCGGCGCTCCGCCCTACGAGAAGGAATGCCGGGTGTGTGTCGCCGCGGCCGCCTTCACCCTGACCGAGCCCTTCCGTTGGGTGGTGATCCCCGGTCTGTGGATCGTGGCGGTGCTCGCCGGCGTCCGCATGGCACGCAGGCGGTCGGCGCCCGCACGGGCACGCGGTGTCGGCGTCGTCCTCGCAAGCGTCAGCGCGGCGACGGTGGCGCAGTTCTGGCTGGTGATGCTCACCGAGGGCGACAGCGACATCGAGAAACACATGCTCCTGGTGGTCTTCGGCACGATGCTGCTCGGACCGCTGCTGTTCGCGACGCTAGCCGCCGCAGATCAGGCCCGGCCGTCCTCGACGCCGAGCGCGAGCGCGAGCGAGGGCAGTGACCTGCCGGCACCACGGCTCACCGCGATCGAGCAGCCTCGATCGGCCGCCCCCGCCCCCGACCATGTCCACAACCACGACCACAATCACGCCCCCGACCACAACCCCGACAGCGCCCTTGAACCGGCGTGATCCGGGCCGAACGCCCGCTGAGCCGTGAGGATGATTTTCGATAGTGAATATCCTCAACACGCTATCAGTCTCTTGCTTGAGATGCCTGAGACGAGAATCGTCTTTCCTGTCAGTGAACTCAGACAACTCCGAGTAGAAAGTGCGCCTCCTGATGAGACGACCACGCAGGTCCTACCGCATCGCAGTCGGCACGGCAGTGCTCGGCGCCATGGTGGGCGCCGCCGCGCCCGCCTATGCGACCCTGACCGCGCAGCATCCCCAGATCCGAGCGCTGACCTCGCCGAAGGCGTACGCCTATGTGGTGGCCGAATGCGGGCACTGCGGCTACCTCGTCTTCCCGACGCCCTCGTCGAGGTTCCCGGACGGCGGCACGAGCACGGTCGTCGGAATCCACGCGGGCCCGTTCGCGACCGACTCCACCCTGACCGCGACCACCGCCGGCAACACGACGGACGGAACCGCATCCGGCTCAGCCACCGTGGACAACCTGATGGTCACTCTCAAGCCCGGCACGCTCAACCTCAGCGGCGTCAGCGCCACGTGCACCGCCTCCCCGTCCGGGGAGACCGGTTCGGGAACCATCACCAGCGGCACCGCGACCGTCTCGGGCACCAACACCTCGCTGCCGGCCAACGCGGCGCCCAACACGACGGTGAACGTCCCCGGCTTCGGCACGATCGTGCTCAACGAGCAGAGCACGCTCCCGGACGGCGAACTCTCCGTCAACGCGGTCCACATCACCCACGTGGACGGCCAGCCGGTCAGCCTGATCATCGGCCACGCCGAATGCGGCGGTGCCCCGCCGGTTCAGCCGGTCCCGATGGTCAGCGCCCCAGTGGGCGCGGGCGCGGGAGCAGGAGCCGCCGCGATGGGCACCGTAGGCGGGCTGGCGTTCCTGCGCCGCCGCGGCCAGAAGCACGCCGACACCGTTTGAGCAACCCACGCTGGTCCCGGATGGCGCGTTCGAGCGTGGCGCACCATCCGGGACCTTCGTCGTATCGGCGAGGCGAGAAACCGAAGCCGACGTTCAGCGTCCCGTGGAAACAGGGTCCAGATATCGGTGCACTGCTCACCCGGCCTGGGTCCCGCGCTTAATTCGGCCGAAATTGTCCCTGAAGCGGCGCCCGGATGCGTCCCGGGCGCCGCTTCTTTCTACGTTTCTACGGTTGTTGGGTGTTGCTGGGCGTCAGTGCTGGAGTGTCAGCAGGCCTGGGCGCCAGGGGAGTTGGTCGTAGGCGCCGCCGGCGCTGGGGTTCTTGCCTTGGTAGAGGAGTTGGAGGTTGCAGGGGTCGACGGTCATGGTCTGGTCGGGGTTGTTGCGGACCAGGTCGCCGTGGCTGATG
>JBKOWZ010000114.1:0-9896 GCA_046724665.1 Actinomycetota bacterium | reverse complement strand
ACGCCGCGCTCGGCGGCCTGGCCGGGCTGCGCGTGCTCGACCTCTACGCCGGCTCCGGCGCCGTCGGGCTCGAGGCGCTCTCCCGCGGCGCGGCCGCGGCGCTGCTGGTCGAGTCGGACCGCGCGGCCGCCCGGATCGTGCGCTCGAACCTCGAGTTGCTCGGCCTGCCCGGCGGCCGGATCGCCGCGGACCGGGTCGAACGCCTCGCCGTGGCGCCGTGCCCCGACCCGCCGTACGACGTCGCGTACCTGGATCCGCCCTACGCGACACCCGCCGGGGAACTGGCCGAGGCGCTGGTCGCGCTGTCCCGCAACGGCTGGCTCGCGGACGGCGCGCTGGTCGCGGTGGAACGCGCCTCCCGGGACGCGCCGTGGGCGTGGCCCGAGGGTTTCGAAGGGGTCCGATCCCGCGCATACGGGGAAGGAACGGTCTGGTACGGTCGCCGCCGAGCCCAGTAGCGCCGACGATTCAAGGACTGTCGCGTGGACGCAAACCCAGGCCCCGCCGAGCACACCCCGCGCCGCGTGGTCTGCCCCGGCTCCTTCGACCCCGTGACCAACGGCCACCTCGACGTGATCAGCCGGATGTCGCTGCTGTTCGACGAGGTCATCGTCGCCGTCGGCAAGAACGCCGGGAAGAACGGCCTGTTCGGCTACGCCGAGCGGATGGAGATGATCCGGGAGGTCACCGGGCATCTGCCGAACGTGGCCGTCGAGGTCTTCGACGGCCTGCTGGTCGAGTTCTGCGCCAAGCGCGGGGCCAAGGCCATCGTCAAGGGGCTGCGCCCGGTCGGCGACTTCGACTACGAGCTTCAGATGTCGCAGATGAACCACCGGCTGGCCAACGTGGAGACGCTGTTCGTGCCGACCAACCCGCTCTACAGCTTCCTGTCCTCCTCGCTGATCAAGGAGGTCTGCGCGCTCGGCGGGGACGTCTCCGGCCTGGTGCCGGAACCGGTGCTCGACCGGCTGGTCGAGCGGCTGCGCAAGTAGTCTGCCAAGTAGCCCATTCCGGGCACGCGCGCGATTTCCGGCGCAAGGCCCATTCTGGACACGCGCCCCGCGCACTGAGCCGTACGGGGTACCGTTGGCAGGACGCCCGCTTCCGGGCGTCGCCCGTGAGCCAGGGAGTGCCAGTCCGGTGGACGTTAACGCCAAGATCGACGAACTCATCGAGATCGTGGAGAGCGCGCGCGCTATGCCGATGTCGGCCTCGTGTGTGATCAACCGCGCGCAGGTGCTCGACCTGCTCGACGACCTCAAGCGTGGCCTGCCCGAGGAGATGGACAAGGCCCGCCGGGTGCTGGCCGACCGCGACTCGGTGCTCGAGGACGGCCGCCGGGAGGCCGAGCGGCTGCTGGAGCGCACCCGCTCGGAGCGCGAGTCGATCATCGGGAACACGGACGTGAGCCGCGAGGCGCGCAACACGGCCGAGCGGATCATCGCGCAGGCCAGGGCGGAGGCCGAGCAGACCCGCCAGGAGGCCGAGGACTGGGTGGACCAGAAGCTGGCCAACTTCGAGGTCGTGCTCACCAAGACGATCCAGGCGGTCGGCCGCGGCCGGGAGAAGATGCGCGGCAGCTCCAACCCGATGGAGGAGCTCGGCCGGCACGTGGACGAGCAGGACGCGGTCGCGGAGGAGCGGCGCCGCTCGCGCGACTTCGGCGGCGAGGAGAACCGGTTCGACGGCTACGAGAGCCAGGAGTTCACCGTCGAGGCGTTCGCCGCCGAGGCGGAGCGCCCCTACGAGCAGCACGAGTACGAGCGCGACGGCTACCGCGAACTCCAGCCCGACTACGCGGCGGCGCCGAGCGCGTACGCCGCCGACCAGCGCGAGGGCTACAGCTACGAGCAGGGCGCGTACGACCAGGGCGCGGCTCAGGGCTACGGCACCGGCGAGTTCCACCTCGACCCGCAGCAGGGCCACTACGGCGGCCAGGAGTACGCGGAACAGGACTACGCGAACGGCTACGGCCAGCCACAGCAGTACGGCCAGCCGCCGCAGCAGCGGCAGGCGCCGCCCTCGCAGTACCCGTCCGACGACACCTCGTACTTCGACACCGGCCTGATCGACGTGCGCCAGTTCCAGCACGACGGCGGCTACACCCGCTGACCGCCGGGAAGGCCCGGCGCGGCCGACCTGACCCGACCTGACCGCCGCGCGCAAGCGCCGCGCCACCTGCGGATACCGTGAGCCTGGCGGATCCGCAGGTGGCGGATGGCAACCCATGCCATTTGCTAGACTTGACGGTCGGTATCCACCCCCTTTCGCCGTGGGAAGTCGTCATGCCAGCCGCACCGAAGCCGCGCCGCCTCAACGCGCGGTCCCCGTTCGTTTTCGACGTACGGGAGCTCGGCCGCCGCGCCGGCGCCATGCGCACGTTCGACCGAGAGGTGCCGGTCACCGACCTGCTCGGGGCGAAGGGCTCCCTCGACGAGCTCTACTCGGCCGAGGGCGCCGACCTGGTGCTCGACCTGCGGGTCGAGTCCGTGGTCGAGGGGATGCTGGCCACCGGGCGGGTCTCCGGCTCGCTGGTCGGGGAGTGCGTGCGCTGCCTCGACCCGATCGAGGTGGAGCTCGACGCCGACTTCCAGGAGCTCTTCTACTACGACGCCGCGGATCTGACCGCCGAGGAGGCGGAAGAGGCGCAGCTCGTGGTCGAGGAGCTGATCGACGTCGAGTCGCTGGTCCACGACGCGGTGATGCTGGAGCTGCCGCTCCAGCCGCTGTGCGAGGAGGACTGCCCCGGGCTGTGCGCCGAGTGCGGCGCGCGGCTGGCGGACGACCCGGAGCACCGGCACGAGGCGGTGGACCCGCGCTGGGCCGCGCTCAGCGGGCTGTCGCTGCGGGGCGCCGAGCCGGACGAGAGCGGCGAGCGGTGAGTAGCACCCGGCGCGGTCCAGTACAGTCTTCGGAAGCAATCGTGGTCGCGGCCCCCCACCGGCCGTCCGCGTCCCGCCGCTGAAGCGGCGGTTACCAAGCCTTTCAAGCTACATATAATTTCATCAGCAGCGACAGAGACACTCGGCGGCGGCCTGGCGGCCCCGGCGGGCGATGACCAGGAGAGTTCGAACCGTGGCCGTTCCGAAGCGCAAGAAGTCCCGCAGCCGCACCCGCTCGCGGCGTGCCCAGTGGAAGGCCGCGCCGCTGACCCTGGTCGCCTGCGACCGCTGCCGGGAGACCAAGCTGCCGCACACCGTCTGCGGCAACTGCGGCACCTACAACAAGCGTCAGGTCATCGCCGTCTGACGGCCGGGAGCCGCTCGTGACCGATTCCCAGGTGCCTCCGGCCGTGCTGGCACAGCGGCTCGGCCTGCCGATCGACCCGCAGCTTCTCGAGCGGTCGCTCACCCACCGGTCGTTCAGCTACGAGAACGGCAACGTGCCGACCAACGAGCGCCTGGAGTTCCTCGGCGACTCGGTGCTCGGCCTGGTCGTGACCAGCACGCTGTACGACACCCATCCGGACCTGCCCGAGGGGCAGCTGGCCAAGTTCCGCTCGCACGTGGTCAACTCGCGCGCGCTCGCGGACGTGGCCCGCACCCTCGGCCTCGGCGAGTTCCTACGCCTCGGCAAGGGCGAGGAGGCCACCGGCGGCCGGGACAAGTCCTCGATCCTGGCCGACACCATGGAGGCGCTGATCGGCGCGGTCTACCTGGACCACGGCCTGGACGCGGCCGCCGGGCTGATCCACCGGCTCTTCGACGGGCTGATCGAGGCCTCCGCGGGGCTCGGCGCCGGGCTGGACTGGAAGACCTCGTTGCAGGAGCTGACCGCCGAGCACTCCCTCGGCGTGCCGGCGTACCTGGTCACCGAGGACGGTCCGGACCACGACAAGTACTTCGCCGCCCGGGTCCGCGTCGCCGAGCGCGAATACCCGCACGGGCGCGGCCGGTCGAAGAAGGTCGCCGAGCAGATCGCGGCCGAGCACGCCTACCGGGCGATCCGCTCCGTGCACGGCTCCGTGAAGGCCGAGCCGGACGCGGACAAGGCCCCAGGGGGTGTTTGAGCGGTGGGGCCGGTGTCGCGTCGCCTGGCGCGCACGCTCGCGGCGTTGTCGGGCCGCGCACGGACAACCAGTCCAGGGCAACCCTCCGCCTTGCGACCGCACGCGCCATGCGCGGCGTCCTGATCCGACCCCACCGCTCAAACACGCCCTGAGAGAGCCCTGAGCCGATGCCGGAACTTCCGGAGGTCGAAGTCGTCCGGCGCGGCCTGGAGCGGTGGGCCGCCGGGCGCACCGTCGCGGCCGTCGAGGTACTGCATCCCCGCGCGGTACGCCGTCACGGCGCCGGGGCGCAGGACTTCGCCGCGCGGCTGGCCGGTCGCACGTTCGGTACCGCGTCGCGCCGCGGCAAGTACCTGTGGATCCCGCTGTACGCGCCCGAACAGGACCCCGCCGACGCCGCGGACGAGGCGGTGCTCGCCCACCTCGGCATGAGCGGCCAGCTGCTGATACAGCCGGGCGGCACGCCGGACGAGACGCATCTGCGCGTCCGCGTGCGGTTCACCGACGACGGGCCCGAGCTGCGCTTCGTGGACCAGCGCACCTTCGGCGGCCTCTTCCTCGACTCGCTCGAGGACGGCACGCCGCTGACGATCTCTCACATCGCCCGCGACCCGCTGGACCCGCTGTTCGACGACGCGGCCTTCATCCTCGCGCTGTGCGCGAAGAACACCGGCGTGAAGCGTGCGCTGCTTGACCAGTCGCTGATCAGCGGGGTCGGCAACATCTACGCCGACGAGGCGCTGTGGCGCGCCCAGCTGCACTTCGAGCGCCCGACCGGCGGGCTGCGCCTGGCCGAGGCGTCGCGCCTGCTCGCCGCGGCGCGCGAGGTGATGACCGAGGCGCTGGCCGTCGGCGGCACGTCGTTCGACTCGCTGTACGTCAACGTCAACGGCGAGTCAGGCTACTTCTCCCGCGCGCTGAACGCCTACGGCCAGGCCGGCCAGCCGTGCGGACGCTGCGGCACGCTGATCGTCCGCGCCGCGTTCATGAACCGATCGTCGTACTACTGCCCGCACTGCCAGCCGCCCGCCGGTCAGATGCCACGCGGTCACCGGAGCACGGTCACCGAAGCGCCGCGCGGTCGTAGAGAATGAAAGCATGAGCGCGCGGCAGCAGGAGATCGAGATCGAGGCCGAGTACCGCCGGGTCGAGGGCGAGCTGCTGCGGCGCTGGCCGGAGACGAAGATCGAGCCGACCCGGGAGCGGATCGAGGCCCTGATGGACCTGCTCGGCTCGCCGCAGCGGTCCTATCCGAGCGCCCACATCACCGGCACCAACGGCAAGACCAGCACCGCGCGGATGATCGACGAGCTGCTGCGCGCGCTGAACCTGCGCACCGGCCGCACCACAAGTCCGCACCTGGAGGAGATGCGCGAGCGCGTCTGCCTGGACGGCGAGCCGGTCAGCCGGCAGCGCTTCGTCGAGGTCTACCGCGACGTGCAGCCGTTCGCCGACCTGACCGACGAGCGCCAGCCGCACCCGCTCTCCTTCTTCGAGATGATCACCGGGATGGCCTACGCCGCCTTCGCGGACGCCCCGGTGGACGCCGCGGTCGTCGAGGTCGGGCTCGGCGGCACCTGGGACGCGACCAACGTGATCGACGCGCGCGTCGCCGTGGTCACCCCGATCTCGCTGGACCACACCCACCTGCTCGGCGACACCGTCGAGGACATCGCCTGGGAGAAGGCCGGGATCATCAAGCAGGGCACGCTGGCCGTGCTGGCGCAGCAGCCGCTCGAGGCGGCGCAGGTGCTGCTGCGTCGCGCCGCCGAGGTCGGCGCGACGGTGGCCCGCGAAGGCATCGAATTCGGCGTGATGGACCGTCAGCTCGCGGTCGGCGGCCAGCAACTGGTCGTCAAGGGTCTCTCCCGCGAGTACGACGGGATCTACCTGCCCTTGCACGGCGCGCACCAGGCCCACAACGCCGCGTGCGCCATCGCCGCCGTCGAGGCCTTTCTCGGCGCCGGTCAGGGCGGGGCGAGCCTGGAGCCCGAGCTGGTGCGCGAGGCGATGGCCGCGGTGCGCTCGCCGGGCCGGCTCGAGGTGGTCCGGCGCAGCCCGACGGTGCTGATCGACGCGGCGCACAACCCGGGCGGGGCGAGCGCCTGCGCCGAGGCGCTGGCCGAGGAGTTCGCCTTCGACCACCTGGTCGGCGTGATCGCGGCGATGCAGGACAAGGACGTGCGCGGCATGCTCGAAGCCTTCGAACCGGTGCTGAGCGAGGTGGTGGTCAGCCGCAACTCCACGCTGCGCGCGATGCCGGTGGCGCAGCTCGCCGCGGCCGCCGAGGAGGTGTTCGGGCCCGAGCGCGTCACCGTGGCCGAGCGGCTGGACGACGCGATCGAGCGCGCGGTGGCACTCGCCGAGCAGGGCGTGCCGGACGCGTCGCTCGGCGGCTGCGGCGTGCTGATCACCGGCTCGGTCGTGACGGCCGGCGAGGCCGGGCGGCTGCTGCGGCGCTGAGCGCGGCTGCTTGAATGGAAGCGGCTGCTTGAATGGAAGCCGCCCCGCCCAGACGAACAGACCAGCACACCGACACCGAACCGCAACCGCAGCAGAAGGGTCGATCCGATGCGCCGGATGGCCGCCTCCGTACTCGTCTTCGAGGCGTTCATCGCCTGGTTCTTCGGCCTCGTGGTGGCCAAGCTGCACCCGTCAGGCGACTGGGTCGTCGCCGTCGTGCTCGGCGTGGTCTGCGTCCTGCTGGCCGGGCTGATGCGTTACCGCTGGGCCTACGGCGTCGGCTGGCTGCTGCAAGCAGGCTTCATCGCGTCCGGGTTCCTGGTCACGGACATGTTCGTGCTCGGCGGCATCTTCGCCGCGATCTGGTGGGCCGGGCTGCACTACGGCGCCAAGGCCGAGCACATCCGTGCCGAGCGCGCCGCCGCCGAAGCTTCGACGGCTGCGACGCCTCCAGCTGCGGATTCACCGGCCGGAACTTCTACAGAGCATCCTGGTGTGGGAGCGCGGTGATCTGGGTCATACCATCGAAAGAACCCCGCTCGTCGAATGCCTGATCGGACTCAGGCTGCCGACGGCGTGAATCGACCTCGACGTCAAGGTGGACGTCGCGTGACTGCTTGAGGAGATGATGGTGGCGACCCCTGTGGAACGCTCGCTGGTGCTGGTGAAGCCGGACGGCGTCAGGCGTTCGCTGATCGGCGAGATCATCAGGAGGATCGAGGCCAAGGGGATGCGGGTCGTCGCGCTGGACCTGCGCTCGCTGCCGCGCGAACTGGTCGAGGAGCACTACGCCGAGCACGAGGGCAAGCCGTTCTTCGAACCCCTGGTCTCCTTCATGATGTCCGGTCCCGTGGTCGCCATGATCGTCGAGGGGCACCGCTGCATCGAGGCCTTCCGCACCCTGTCCGGGGCCACCGACCCGGTCAAGGCCGCCCCCGGCACCATCCGCGGCGACCTGGCCACCGACATCGGCACCACGGTCGTGCAGAACCTGGTGCACGGCTCCGACTCGCCGGCCGCCGCCGAGCGGGAGATCAAGCTGTTCTTCCCCGACCTCGGCTGAACCCGGCCGGGCGCGGCGGGCCGCTCCCGCCCCGTTTCGGCCCGCCGCGATCCTCCGGGTGGTCCCTCATCCGGTGGAACCGCCGTTTCCTTCGCGTGATTCGCCGGGAAGCACCCGTACTGTCTGAAGCGGCGCGGGCGATTCGCGGAAGGTAGCTGGTACACAACATGGGCATGTCGGTCGTCGGCCGTGACATCGCGGTGGACCTCGGGACCGCTAACACGCTGGTCTACGTGCGCGGCAAGGGGATCGTGCTCAACGAGCCTTCCGTGGTCGCGGTCAACACACACAACGGGGCGGTGCTCGCGGTCGGCGCCGAGGCGAAGAAGATGATGGGCCGCACGCCCGGCAACATCGTCGCGATCCGGCCGCTCAAGGACGGGGTGATCGCGGACTTCGAGATCGCCGAGCGGATGCTGCGCTACTTCATCCGCAAGGTGCACCACCGCCGGCTGCTGGCCCAGCCCCGGGTGGTCATCTGCGTGCCCAGCGGCATCACCGGGGTCGAGCGGCGCGCGGTCGAGGACGCGGCCGACGCCGCCGGGGCGCGCCAGGTGCACCTGATCGAGGAGCCGATGGCCGCCGCGATCGGCGCCGGGCTGCCGATCCAGGAGGCCACCGGCAACATGGTGGTGGACATCGGCGGCGGCACCACCGAGGTCGCGGTGATCTCGTACGCGGGCATCGTCACCGCTTCCTCCATCCGCACCGCCGGGGACGAGCTGGACAACGCGGTCATCCAGTACGCCAAGAAGGAGTACTCGATGCTGCTTGGCGAGCGCACCGCCGAGGAGCTGAAGATCACCATCGGCTCGGCCGACGAGGGCGACGCCGAGCTGCACGCCGAGGTGCGCGGCCGCGACCTGGTCTCCGGCCTGCCCAAGGTCATCGTGCTCACCTCGACCGAGCTGCGCCGGGCGATCGACGAGCCGGTCGCCGCGATCGTGGACGCGGTCAAGGACACCCTGGACAAGTGCCCGCCGGAGCTGTCCGGCGACATCATGGACCGCGGCATCGTGCTCACCGGCGGCGGCGCCCTGCTGCGCGGCCTCGACCAGCGGCTGCGCCGGGAGACCGGGATGCCGGTGCTGATCGCGGAGAACCCGCTGGACTCCGTGGTGCTCGGCTCGGGCCGCTGCGTGGACGAGTTCGACGCGCTCCAGCCGGTGCTCGGCGCGCAGAGCCGCCGGTGAGCGGCTGTTCCGATGAAGGATCGCGCTCGATGAAGGACCCTGCTCGATGAAAGTCCGTGTTCGATGAAGGACCGTGTTCGATGAAAGACGGCGCCCGATGAAGGACCCGGCGATATGCGTGACACTCGCCGCACCCGGATCGTGCTCGCCGCGCTGCTGCTCGGCGGCTTCGCGCTGATCACTGTGGACGCGCACGGGGCGCGTCCCGGCGAGCCGGGCCCGCTGGGCAAGGCACGCGCCTTCGGACAGGCCGTCTTCGGGCCGGTCGAGCGCACGGCCGACCGCGGGGTGCGTGACGTCGGCTCGCTGTTCACCGGCTGGGGACACTCCGACGCGGACCGCAGGCGCATCGGCGAACTGACCGCGCAGGTCTCCACGCTCAAGGGCCGACTGGAGACCGGCGGCGAGGCGCGGGCGCGCGCCGCGCAGCTCGACCGGCTGCTCAAGCTCACCGCGGCGGGCCGGCTGACGACCGTGCCCGCGCGGCTGGTCGCCCTCGCGCCCGCGCAGGACGGCACCTGGTCGGCCACTATCGACGCCGGGCGGCGCGACGGCCTCGCCGAGAACCAGACCGTGCTGGACGGCGACGGCCTGGTCGGGCGCACCACCGACGTCGGGCCGGACACCGCGACCGTGCTGCTCGCCGTCGATCCGTCGTCCACGGTCGGGGTGCGCCTTGCCGGGTCCGGCACCATCGGCACCGCGACCGGTCAGGACCCGCACACCCTGCGCGTCGAGTTCCTCGACCCGCAGCTCAAGGTCAAGCCGGGAGCGGTCGTGGTCACCCTCGGTTCGGCCGGCGGCGCGCCGTTCGTGCCGGGCGTTCCGGTCGGGACCGTGCGGAAGGTCGTCTCCACGCCGGGCGCGCTGACGCGGACCGTGCTGGTGACGCCGTACGTGGACGCCACGTCCGTGGACACCGTCGCCGTCGTCGTCCAGCCGCCGCGCACCGACCCGCGCGACGCGATGGTCCCGGGCCGCCTATGAGCAGCAGCGGCCAGCAGCCGACGCACTTCCCGCAACGCCTGCTCCCCGGTCCGGAAGAGGTCTGACAATCATGCGAACCGCGCTGCGAGCCCTGCTCGTCGCCGCCGCCGCGATCCTCACCCTCACCCTGGAGCTGTCGGTCGTGCCCCGGCTGCACCTGCCGTACGCCGTACCCGACCTG
>JBKOWZ010000247.1:0-39190 GCA_046724665.1 Actinomycetota bacterium | reverse complement strand
GTCCCCGCCGCGGTGCTCGACCCGGCGGCCGGCGCGCGCGCGGCGTCCACCGCCGGCGCCGCGCGGTCCGTGGCGGACACTCCGAGCCAACCCGAGGTGGAGGGCTGATGCCACCGGTAGCGGAAAACATGGACCACTGGTTCCTCGGGAGCTTCGACACCCACATCCCGTGGTGGTTCATCCTGGTCGCGATCAAGGCGCTGGCCTCGTTCGTGATCATGGTCGTGCTCACGCTGTTCAACATCTGGTTCGAGCGGCGGGTGGTGTCCTGGATGCAGATGCGGATCGGCCCGAACCGGGTCGGTCCGCAGGGCCTGCTCCAGTCGCTGGCCGACGGGGTGAAGCTGGCGCTCAAGGAGGACATCGTCCCCGCGAAGGCGGACAAGCCGGTGTTCTGGCTGGCCCCGGTGGTCTCCGCGGTCCCGGCCTTCCTGGCGGTCGCGGTGGTGCCGTGGGGTCCGCGGGTGTCGATCTTCCACCACTGGACCTCGCTGCAACTGGTCGATCTGCCGATCGGCGTGCTCTACATCCTGGCCGTCTCCTCGATCGGCATCTACGGGATCGTGCTGGCCGGCTGGTCCTCAGGCTCGACCTACCCGCTGCTCGGCGCGCTGCGCTCGTCGGCCCAGATGATCTCCTACGAGGTCGCCATGGGCCTGTCCTTCGCCGGCGTGTTCCTCTACGCGGGCACCATGTCCACCACCGGGATCGTGGACGCGCAGCAGCACGGCTGGTACATCTACCTGCTGCCGCTGTCCGCGGTGATCTACATCATCGCGATGGTCGGCGAGACCAACCGGGCGCCGTTCGACCTGCCCGAGGCCGAGGGCGAGCTGGTCGGCGGCTTCCACACCGAGTACTCCTCGCTCAAGTTCGCCCTGTTCTTCCTGGCCGAGTACATCAACCTGGTCACCGTCTCCGCGCTGGCCGTCACGATGTTCTTCGGCGGCTGGCGCGCCCCGGTGCCGCTGAGCCTGTGGTCCGGGGCGAACAGCGGGTGGTACCCGATGATCTGGTTCATGGCCAAGCTGCTGATCTTCGTCTTCGTCTTCATCTGGCTGCGCGGCACGCTGCCCCGGCTGCGCTACGACCAGTTCATGGCCTTCGGCTGGAAGGTGCTCATCCCCACCGCCATCCTCTGGCTGCTGGTGGTGGCCACCTTCCGGCAGCTGCGCAACGCCGGGGACCTGGACCGCGCGCACGCGGTGCCGATCGGCATCGCCATCGCGGCGCTGTTCCTGCTCGTGGTCGTCGCCCTCGAGGTGCGCGAGCGCAACCGGATCAGACGGGTACCGCCGCCGGCCGCCCCGCTCTTCCAGCCGCTGGCCGGCGGCTTCCCGGTGCCGCCGATGCCCGGCCAGAGCGTCCCGCCGGTGCCGCGCCGCCCGCAGTTCGCACGGACCGCCGCGCTCGCGTCGGCCCGCAACGGCTCCACCGCCGAGGAGGCGAACCCCGAATGAGCAGCAGCGAGAAGAAGAAGGAGCCGGGCCCGCTGGCGCCGGTCGCCGGTTTCGGCGTGACGTTCGGCACCATGTTCAAGAAGCCGAACACCGAGCTGTACCCGGAGGAGAAGAAGCCGACCGCGCTGCGCTTCCACGGCCGCCACCAGCTCAACCGGCACCCGGACGGCCTGGAGAAGTGCATCGGCTGCGAGCTGTGCGCCTGGGCCTGCCCCGCCGACGCGATCTACGTCGAGGGCGCGGACAACACCGAGGAGGAGCGCTACTCCCCGGGCGAGCGGTACGGCAAGGTCTACCAGATCAACTACCTGCGCTGCATTCTGTGCGGCCTGTGCATCGAGGCCTGTCCGACCCGCGCGCTGACCATGACCAACGAGTACGAGCTCGCCGACACCAGCCGCGCGTCGCTGATCTACACCAAGGAGCAGCTGCTCGCCGGGCTGACCGACGGCATGGTGCCCCCGCCGCACGAGATGCAGCCGGGCACCACCGAGAAGGAGTACTACAAGGGCCAGGTCACCCGGGCCTCGGACGAGCAGCTGGCCGAGTTCGCGCAGCGCGGTGAGCAGCGCGGCGCGGCGTCGGGGCAGGCCGGGCAGAGCGAGCCGGAGGTCGTGCGATGAGCGCGGCCCTGCTCGCCGCTTCGCTCCACACCGCGTCCGTCCACGCGGCGCCCGCGCTGGCCGCGCCGGTGACCTCCACCGGCGCCGGCGAGACCTTCCTGTTCTGGACCGGGTCCATCGTCTCGGTGCTCGGCGCGCTCGGGCTGATCTTCTCCAAGAAGGCCGTGCACAGCGCGCTGTTCCTGTGCGCCGTGATGATCTGCCTCGCGCTGTTCTACATGGCGCAGGGCGCGATCTTCCTCGGCGTCGTGCAGATCGTGGTCTACACCGGCGCGATCATGATGCTGTTCCTGTTCGTGCTGATGCTGATCGGTGTGGACGCGGCCGAGTCGCTGACCGAGACGATCCGCGGCCAGCGCTGGGCCGCCGTGCTGGTGGCCGTGCTGTTCGGGGCGATCCTGCTCGGCGTGTTCGCGCACGCGCAGCTCGGCCCGTTCGCCGGGACCGACGCGGCGAACGCGGCGGCCGGCGGCAACGTGCCGTCGCTGGCGCACCGGCTCTTCTCCCGCTACTTCTGGGCCTTTGAGGTCTCCTCCGCGGTGCTGATCGTCTCGGCGGTCGGCGCGATGGTCCTGGCGCACCGCGAGCGGGTCACCGCACGCAAGACGCAGAAGGAGCTGGCGGCCGAGCGGTTCAAGCGCTACGCGAAGGACCCGGGCACCATCGTCACCCCGCTGCCGAACCCGGGCGTCTACGCCCAGCACAACGCGGTGGACACCCCGGCGCTGCTGCCCGACGGCAGCATCTCCGAGCTCAGCGTCAACGCGACGCTGCGCTCGCGCGGCGAGCCGCGCGACATCAGGCCCCTGCCGGTCCCGCTGCCGCGCGACGGCGGCGCCGGGCAGGCCGGACGCGACACGGACGCACCCCAGGAGGTCGAGGCGTGAACCCCGACAACTACCTGTACCTCTCGGCGATCCTGTTCAGCCTCGGCGCGCTCGGCGTGCTGATCCGGCGCAACGCGATCGTGGTGTTCATGTGCATCGAGCTGATGCTCAACGCCACCAACCTGGCCTTCGTCACCTTCTCCCGGATGCACGGGGCGCTGGACGGCCAGATCATCGCCTTCTTCACGATGGTGGTCGCCGCGGCCGAGGTCGTGGTGGGCCTGGCGATCATCATCACCGTCTTCCGCACCCGCCGCTCGGCCTCGGTCGACGACGCGAACCTGCTCAAGTACTGAGAGAGGGACCAGCCGACGATGCCACCCTCGACTTACGCCCCGGTAGCGGCGACCGGCGTCTTCACGCTGACCGCGTGGGTCGTCGCGCTGCCGATGATCGGGGCGGCGATCCTGCTGCTCGGCGGGAGGCGCACCAACCGCTGGGGCCACCTGCTCGGCGTCGCCGCGGCGCTTGGCTCGTTCGCCCTCGGCGCGGTGCTGTTCTTCTCGCTGCTCGGCAAGGCGGGCGACGCGCGCTCGTACGACCAGCACGTCTACACCTGGGTGCCGGTGCCCGGCTTCTCCGCCGACGCCGGCTTCCACCTCGACCAGCTCTCGATCACCTTCGTGCTGCTGATCACCGGGGTCGGCTCGCTGATCCACATCTACTCCGTCGGCTACATGGCGCACGACGAGAACCGGCGCAGGTTCTTCGGCTACCTGAACCTGTTCCTCTCCGCGATGCTCGTGCTGGTGCTCGCCGACAACTACCTGCTGCTGTACGCGGGCTGGGAGGGCGTGGGCCTCGCCTCGTACCTGCTGATCGGGTTCTGGCAGCACAAGCCCTCGGCGGCGGTCGCGGCGAAGAAGGCGTTCATCGTCAACCGGGTCGGCGACATCGGCCTGTCGGTGGGCGTGATGCTGATGTTCACCACCTTCGGCGGCTTCGCCTTCACCGACGTCTTCCACAAGGCCGCCGGCGCCGACCGGTACACGATCACCGGCATCGGCCTGATGCTGCTGCTGGCGGCGTGCGGCAAGTCCGCGCAGTTCCCGCTCCAGTCCTGGCTGCTCGACGCGATGGAGGGCCCGACCCCGGTCAGCGCGCTGATCCACGCGGCCACCATGGTGACCGCCGGGGTCTATCTGATCGTCAGATCGCACGTCATCTTCGACATCTCGCCGAACGCGCGGCTGCTGGTGACCGTCGTCGGCGCGGTCACGCTGATGATGGGCGCGCTGATCGGTACCGCGAAGGACGACATCAAGAAGGCCCTGGCCGGCTCGACCATGTCGCAGATCGGCTACATGATCCTGGCCGCCGGGCTCGGCCCGATCGGGTACGTGTTCGCCATCATGCACCTGGTCACCCACGGCTTCTTCAAGGCCGGGCTGTTCCTCGGCGCCGGCTCGGTGATGCACGGCATGAACGACGACGTGGACATGCGCCACTACGGCGCGCTGCGCAAGTACATGCCGGTCACCTACATCACCTTCGGCCTCGGCTACCTCGCCATCATCGGCTGCCCGCCGTTCTCCGGGTTCTGGTCCAAGGACAAGATCATCGAGGCGGCGTTCGCTCAGGGCGGCACCTCCGGCTACGTGCTCGGCTCCACGGCCCTGCTCGGCGCGCTGATCACCGCGTTCTACATGACGCGCGTGATGCTGATGACCTTCTTCGGCGAGAAGCGCTGGGTCGCCGACGACCACGGCCACGAGCCGCATCCTCATGAATCACCGGCCTCGATGACCATCCCGATGATCCTGCTCGCGCTCGGCTCGGTCTTCGCCGGCGGGCTGTTCTCCATCGGCTCCGGCTTCGCGAACTGGCTCGAGCCGGTCACCGGCCGCGCCGAGGGCCACTCGCCGATCGACACGAACGTGCTGTCCGTGCTCACCCTCGCGGTCGTCGTGCTCGGTGTCGCCTACGCCTGGCAGCAGTACGGCCGCAAGCCGGTCCCGGCCGTCCCGCCGATCGGCTCGGCCTGGACCCGCGCGGCCCGCCGCGACCTGTACGGCGACGCGTTCAACGAGTCCGTGTTCATGCGTCCCGGGCAGTACCTGACCCGGCTGCTGGTCTACTTCGACCTCAAGGGTGTGGACGGCGTGGTCAACGGCGTGGCGGCCGGGCTCGGCGGCTCCTCCGGCCGGTTCCGCCGGGCGCAGAACGGCTTCGTGCGCTCCTACGCCCTGTCCATGTTCGGCGGCGCGGCCCTGTTCATCGCGGCCCTGCTCCTGGTTCGAGGCTGAAAGGACGCTGCGCTGACATGTCATCGTTCCCCTACCTGAGCACGACGATCGGCGTGCCGCTGGCCGGCGTCCTGGCGATCGCCGCGGTGCCCAAGGAGCGCGCGGCACTCGCCAAGCCGATCGCCCTGCTGACCTCCCTGGTCACGCTGGGCTTCACGATCGCCGCCACGGTCGCGTTCGACCGCGGCGGGCCGCGCTTCCAGCTGGCCGAGACCTACTCGTGGATCCCCACCTTCCACATCAACTACGGCGTGGCCGTGGACGGCGTGGCCCTCGTCCTGATCCTGATGGCCGCGGTGCTGGTGCCGGTCGTCATCCTGGCCGCCTGGCACGACACCGACGCGCCTCAGGGCGCCGCCGCCGAGGCCAAGCGCTCGCCGCGGATGTACTTCGGGCTGCTGCTCGGCCTCGAGACGATGATGATCGGGGTCTTCGCGGCCGACGACATCTTTCTGTTCTACGTGCTGTTCGAGGCGCTGCTGATCCCCGGCTACTTCCTGATCGGCTCGTTCGGCGGGGCGCGGCGCTCTTACGCCGCGGTCAAGTTCCTGCTCTACAACCTGCTCGGCGGGCTGCTGATGCTGGCCGCCGTGATCGGGCTGTACGTCATCACCACCCGCTCCGCCCTCGGCGGCACCTTCGACTTCCAGGCCATGTCGAAGGCGGTCGCCGACGGCTCGCTGACCATGGCGGGCAGCACCGAGAAGTGGCTGTTCCTCGGCTTCTTCGTGGCCTTCGCGGTCAAGGCGCCGCTGTGGCCCTTCCACACCTGGCTCCCGGACGCCGCCTCGGAGGCGACCCCCGGCACCGCGGTCCTGCTGGTCGGCGTGCTGGACAAGATCGGCACCTTCGGGATGCTGCGGTTCTGCCTCGAGCTGTTCCCGAACGCCTCGCACTACTTCACCCCGCTGGTCCTGGTGCTCGCGGTGATCAGCACGATCTACGGCGCGCTGCTCGCGGTCGGCCAGAGCGACATGAAGCGGCTGATCGCCTACACCTCGATCTCGCACTTCGGCCTGATCACCCTCGGCGTGTTCGCGCTGACCGCGCGCGGCCAGGTCGGCGCGACGCTGTACATGGTCAACCACGGCCTGTCCACCGGCGCGCTGTTCCTGCTGGCCGGGTTCATGATCAGCCGGCGCGGCTCGACCTCCGTGGACGCCTACGGCGGCGTGCAGAAGGTCGCCCCGCTGCTCGCGGGCACGTTCCTGGTCGCGGGCCTCTCGTCCCTCGCGCTTCCCGGCCTCTCCTCGTTCGTCTCCGAGTTCCTGGTCCTGGTCGGCACCTTCGAGAAGTACCCGGTCGCCGCGATCATCGGCACCACCTCGATCGTGCTGGCCGCGCTCTACATCCTCTGGCTGTACCAGCGCACGATGACCGGCCCGGTGGTCAAGGCCGTCGAGGGCTTCAAGGACCTCAACGTCCGCGAACTGGCCGTGATCGGCCCGCTGCTCGCGCTGATCGTCGCGCTCGGCTTCGTGCCCAGCGTGCTGACGAACTACATCAACCCGGCGATCAACCAGACTCCTGCGATGGTGCAGATCGCGCACCAGCAGCACAGCGTCCAGAACGATGTCGCCCAAGCGAATGGGAGCGGACAGTGACGCCCATCCTCGCCGCCGCGGCGGCGACCACCACCGCGCCGTTCCACGCCCCGCACGTCGAGTTCGGCAAGCTCTCGCCGATGCTCATCGTGTTCGGCGCCGCGACCGCGAGCGTGCTGGTCGAGGCCTTCGTGCCGCGCGCCGCCCGGTACCGCGCGCAGGTGGCGTTGACGCTGGCCGGGCTCGCCGCCGCGTTCGTGGCCGTGGTCGCGCTGCACAACGCGCCGACCGCGCTGATCGCGCAGGGTTCGGTGGCGCTCGACAAGACCGCGCTGTTCCTCCAGGGCACCATCGTGATCATCGCGCTGATCGGCGTGCTGGTCATCGCCGAGCGCCGCACCGAGGGCGGCCAGGACGCGTTCGCCGCGCAGGGCGCCTCGGTGCCCGGCTCGCAGCAGGAGCGCGAGGCGATCCGGGCCGGCTGGCTGACCACCGAGGTCTATCCGCTGCTGCTGTTCTCGGTCGGCGGCATGATGCTCTTCCCGGCCGCCAACGACCTGCTGACCATGTTCGTCGCGCTCGAGGTGCTCAGCCTCCCGCTGTACCTGGTCTGCGGCCTCGCCCGGCACCGCCGCCTGCTCTCCCAGGAAGCCGCGCTGAAGTACTTCCTGCTCGGCGCGTTCTCCTCGGCCTTCTTCCTCTACGGCGCCGCGCTGCTCTACGGCTACGCCGGCTCCGTCGAGTTCCACCAGATCGGCGCGGCCATCTCCGCCGACGCCCACGGCTCCGCCCTGCTCTACGCGGGCATCGCGCTGCTCGGCATGGGCCTGCTGTTCAAGGTCGGCGCGGCCCCGTTCCACATGTGGACCCCCGACGTGTACCAGGGTGCCCCCACGCCGGTCACCGGCTTCATGGCCGCCGCGACCAAGGTCGCCGCGTTCGGCGCGCTGGTGCGGGTGCTGGACGTCGCGCTGATCGGCTCGGTCGATGTCTGGCGGCCGGTGATCGAGGCGGTGGCGATCCTCACCATGATCGTCGGCGGCATCCTCGCGCTGACCCAGCGGGACATCAAGCGGATGCTGGCCTACTCGGCGATCCTCAACGCCGGCTACATCATCATCGCGCTGGCCGCCACCACCACCGCCGGGCTGGCGTCCGTGCTCTTCTACCTCCCGGTCTACGGCATCGCCATCATCGGCGCCTTCGCGGTGGTGACCCTGGTGCGCGACTCCGGCGGCGAGGCCACCGACCTGTCCCGCTGGGCCGGCCTCGGCAAGAGCGCCCCCATCCCGGCAGCGCTCCTGTCAATCTTCCTGCTCGCCTTCGCCGGCATCCCCTTCACCAGCATCTTCGTCGGCAAGTTCGCGGTCTTCCAGGCCGCGCTGGCCGGCGGGGCGCCGCAGCTGGTGATCGTCGCGGTGCTGGCCAGCGCACTGGCCGCGTTCTTCTACCTGCGGGTCGTCGTGGTCATGTTCTTCTCCGACCCGCTGCCCGACGGACCGACGATCGCCAACCCGTCGGTCGCGGTCAAGACGGCCCTCGCGGTAGCGGCCCTGGCCACGATCGCAATGGGCGTCGCGCCAGCGGTGCTGTTGCATCTGTCCAATGCGTCCGCGGTGCTCGCTCGTTAGCGTCGTCGATACCGGGCGGCCGCAGGCCCACGGCTGCGTGCGCCGCCGCCCGGTTGAGGCCCTGAACGTGTGGATGCATTAGCGTGGTCTCGACATCAGGCACGTGAGGCACCAACCGGTTGCGTGAACGGGAAGGCGAGAGTCGTGGGCGTTCAGGTGGCGACCGGGCCGTTCGGCCTCGCGGTGACCGACCCGGCGCTCGACCGTCGCGTGCGGGACGGCCTGGTCGCCGTCGAGGAGCTGCTGCGGGACGCCGCGCACAGCGACCACCCCTTCATCGCCGAGACCGCCAGCCACCTGGTCAACGCCGGCGGCAAGCGGTTCCGTCCGCTGCTGACCCTGCTGGCCGCCGAGTTCGGCCACGCCGACGCCCCCGGCGTGGTGCCGGCCGCGGCCGTGGTCGAGCTGACCCACCTGGCGACGCTCTACCACGACGACGTCATGGACGAGGCCCCGCTGCGCCGCGGCGTGCCCACCGCCAACGCCCGCTGGGACAACTCGGTGGCGATCCTGACCGGCGACTACCTGTTCGCCAAGGCCTCGCAGATCCTGGCCGACCTCGGCCCCGAGGCGGTGCGGCTCCAGGCGGTGACCTTCGAGCGGCTGGTCACCGGCCAGATCAACGAGTGCATCGGCCCCAAGGACGGCCAGGCGGCGATCGACCACTACCTCAGCGTGCTGATGGACAAGACCGGCTCGCTGATCGCCACCAGCGCGCGGTTCGGCGCGCTGCTCTCCGGCGCCGCCGACAACGTCATCGACACGCTCACCCGCTTCGGCGAGGTCTTCGGTGTGGCGTTCCAGCTCTCCGACGACGTCCTCGACATCGCCAGCGACTCGGACCAGTCCGGCAAGACCCCCGGCACCGACCTGCGCGAAGGCGTCCCCACCCTGCCGACGCTCTACGCCCTGGCCTCCACCGACCCCGAGTCGGCCCGCCTGCGCGAGCTGCTTGGCGCACCTATCACCGACGACGAACTGGTGGACGAGGTCATCGCCGCTCTGCGCGTCCACCCGGCGATCGACCAGGCCCGCGACACCGTGGTCCGCTACGCCGAGGAGGCCCGTGACCTACTGGCCTGCCTGCCGGACAACTCCGCCAAGGAGACCCTGCTCGCCCTCTGCGACGTCGTGACCTCACGCACCGTCTGACGCGATCGCGGGAACCCGTACCGGCTGCGGGGCCGAGGGCTTCGAGTCCCTGCTCCTGCGGGCCTGGCGCAGCGA
Organism: Actinomycetota bacterium; assembly: GCA_046724665.1. Lineage (GTDB taxonomy): Bacteria > Actinomycetota > Actinomycetes > Streptomycetales > Catenulisporaceae > Actinocrinis. The sequence continues at coordinate 29,572 of JBKOWZ010000247.1, read as the reverse complement.
GTCGTAGCTCAGCAGCGCGAGGGCGATCCAGACGAGGCCGAAGCCGCCCCACTCACTGCCCGGCACGGTCTCGTGCGCGATGAACACGCCGCAGGACAGTTGCAGGATCGGGGCCAGGAACTGGAGCAGGCCCATCGTGGACAGCGGCAGGCGGTTGGCCGCGGCGGCGAAGCAGAGCAGCGGGATCACGGTGACCAGGCCACAGCAGGCGAGCAGGACCGTCACCGGCCAGCTGGTGTGGCCGAAGGTCGCGGTGCCGTGGGCCTGGAGGAAGGCGAGGTAGCCGAGGGCGGGCAGGAACTGGAAGCCGGTCTCCGTGGCCATGGACTCCACCGCGGGGACACTGGCGAGCTTCTTGAACAGGCCGTAGCTGCCGAAGGAGAAGGCCAGGATCAGCGCGATCCACGGCACGTGGCCGTAGCCGGCGACCAGTTCGACGATCGCCGCCGCGCCGACCGCGACCGCGGCCCACTGCAAGGGGCGCAGGCGCTCGTGCAGGATCAGCACGCCGAAGAGCACCGTCACCAGCGGATTGATGAAGTAGCCGAGCGAGGTCTCCACGATCTGGCCGCGGTTGACCGCCCAGATGTACGTGCCCCAGTTGACCGAGACGACGCTCGCCGCGCCGAGCAGCAGCAGCGCCTTCGCCGGGCTGCGCCGCACCTGGCCGATCCAGCTCCAGTTGCGCTTGGCGGCCAGCAGCGCCGCCACCACGATCAGCGACCAGGCCATCCGGTGCGCGAGGATCTCCGTCGCGCTCGCCGGCTTGAGCAGCGGCCAGTACAGCGGGAACAGGCCCCACAGGCCGTAGGCCGCCAGTCCGAATATCAGGCCCTTACGCTCGTCGCTGCCGTGGACTGCTGTCATGGGTCCTAGCGTACCGGGAGTATTACCGGGGCTCTGGCGGTTTTCGGCCGCCTACCCCCGCCACGGGAACTGCCGGGTCGCTGATCTGGGGAAATGTAAGGCGCCGCCGGTGGTGGACGGCGGCGCCTTAGCGAGGAGGACGTATTCGACGCGGCCCGCGTTGCGGGCCTAGTGCATTCTTTACCGACCTTTGCCGACGCTTACACCTAGCCGATGCTCCAGGTGTCCTTACCGGCCAGCAGCGTGGCCAGATCGCCGTCGCCCTGGCGGGCGGTGGCCTGGTCGAGCTGCTCGTTCATCAGCTCGTCGTACGTCGGGCGCTCTACCTGGCGCAGGATGCCGATCGGCGTGCCGTCCAGGGTGCCCGGGTCGGCCAGCCGGGAGAGCGCGAAGGCGTGCTCGGGTCCGTCGGCGTGCGCGTCGTGCAGCACCGCCGGGCGCGGGTCCTCGTCGGGCACCAGCGTCAGGCCGCCGCTGTCGGTACGCACCGCCTTGCGGCCCGGACCGGTGATCGGCTCGCCGTGGTGCAGCCGGATCAGGCGCTGCTCGCGGGTCTCCGGGTCCTTGAGCGCGTCGAAGGCCCCGTCGTTGAAGATGTTGCAGTTCTGGTAGATCTCCACCAGCGCGGTGCCCTTGTGCGCCGCGGCGGCGGCGAGCACCTCGCTCAGATGCTTGCGGTCCGAGTCGATCGAGCGGGCAAGGAACGAGACCTCGGCGCCGATGGCCAGGGACAGCGGGTTGAACGGCGCGTCCAGCGAGCCGAGCGGGGTTGACTTGGTGATCTTGCCCACCTCGCTGGTGGGGGAGTACTGGCCCTTGGTCAGTCCGTAGATCCGGTTGTTGAACAGCAGGATCTTCAGATTGACGTTCCGGCGCAGCGCGTGGATCAGGTGGTTGCCGCCGATGGAGAGGGCGTCGCCGTCGCCGGTGATCACCCATACGCTCAGGTCCGGGCGGGTCGCGGCCAGGCCGGTGGCGATCGCCGGGGCGCGACCGTGGATCGAGTGCATCCCGTACGTGTTCATGTAGTACGGGAACCGGGACGAGCAGCCGATGCCCGAGACGAACACGATGTTCTCCCGGCGCAGCCCCAGGGTCGGCATCAGGCTCTGGACCGCGGCGAGGATCGCGTAGTCACCGCAGCCGGGGCACCAGCGCACCTCCTGGTCGGTCTTGAAGTCCTTGACCGTCAGGGGCAGCGGGGCGCGCAGCGCCGCGTGGCCGTTCGTTCCGTTCGCGGCGCCGTTGCCGTTGCTGCCGTTGCCGTTCGTCGTCTCAAGCATCTGCGAACCCACTTTCCGGCACCAGTTCCCCGATCAGGCCGTTGATCACGTCGGTGAGCTCGGCCGAGGTGAACGGCAGCCCGCGCACCTTGTTGTACCCGACCGCGTCCACCAGGTAGCGCGCCCGCACCAGCAGGGCCAGCTGCCCGAGGTTCATCTCCGGGATCAGCACCCTGTCGTAGCGGCCCAGCACCTCGCCGAGGTTGGCCGGGAACGGGTTGATGTGCCGCAGGTGCGCGTGTGCCACCCGGCCGCCCTGCGCCCGGACCCTGCGGCACGCGGCCTGCGCCGGGCCGTAGGTCGAGCCCCAGCCGAGCACCAGCACCCGCGCGTCGCCGCCCGGATCGTCCACCTCGAGCGGCTCGATCGTGTCGGCGATCCGGTCCACCTTGGCCTGGCGGGTGCGCACCATCAGGTCGTGGTTTGCCGGGTCGTAGGAGATCTCCCCGGTGCCGTCGGCCTTCTCGATGCCGCCGATCCGGTGTTCGAGGCCGGGCGTGCCGGGCACGGCCCACGGGCGCGCCAGTGTCTCCGGGTCGCGCTTGTACGGCAGGAAGGTCTCGCCCTCCGGCGGCGCGGTGGCGAACTCCACGTGCAGGTCGGGCAGCTCGTCCACGTCCGGCAGCTGCCACGGCTCGGAGCCGTTGGCCAGGTACCCGTCGGAGAGCAGGAAGACCGGCGTGCGGTACGTGAGGGCGATGCGCGCCGCCTCGATCGCCGCGTAGAAGCAGTCCGAGGGGGAGCGCGGCGCGACGACCGGCACGGGCGCCTCGCCGTTGCGGCCGAACATCGCCTGCAACAGGTCGGCCTGCTCGGTCTTGGTGGGCAGTCCGGTGGACGGGCCGCCGCGCTGGATGTCGCAGATGACCAGCGGCAGTTCCAGCGAGACCGCGAGTCCGATCGTCTCCGCCTTGAGCGCGATGCCGGGGCCGGAGGACGTGGTCACGCCGAGCGCGCCGCCGAAGGCCGCGCCGAGCGCCGCGCCGATGCCGGCGATCTCGTCCTCGGCCTGGAAGGTGCGCACGCCGAAGTTCTTGTGCTTGGACAGCTCGTGCAGGATGTCCGAGGCCGGGGTGATCGGGTAGGCGCCGAGGAACAGCGGCAGCCCGGACCGGCGCGAGGCGGCGATCAGGCCGTAGGCCAGCGCCAGGTTGCCGGAGATGTTGCGGTAGCGGCCGGCCGGCAGCGCGGCCGGGGCGACCTCGTAGGAGACGGCGAACTCCTCGGTGGTCTCGCCGTAGTTCCAGCCGGCCTGGAAGGCGGCCCGGTTCGCGGCCGCGATGTCCGGGCGCTTGGCGAACTTCTGCTCGAGGAAGGCCAGGGTGTTCTCGGTCGGCCGGTTGTACAGCCAGGACAGCAGGCCGAGGGCGTACATGTTCTTGGCCCGCTCCGCCTCCTTGCGGCTGAGCGGGTGGCCTTCGAGCGCCTTGACCGTCGAGGAGGTCAGCGCGACCCGGTGCACGTTGTAGCCGTCGAGCTCGCCGGTCTCCAGCGGGTTGGCCGTGTAGCCGACCTTGGTCAGCGCGCGCGAGGTGAACTCGTCGGTGTTGACGATGACGGTCGCGCCGCGCGGCACGTCCTTCAGGTTCGCCTTCAGGGCCGCCGGGTTCATCGCCACCAGCACGTCCGGGGCGTCGCCCGGAGTCAGGATGTCATGATCGGCGAAGTGCAGCTGGAACGCCGAGACACCCGGCAGCGTCCCGGCCGGCGCGCGGATCTCGGCCGGGAAGTTCGGCAGGGTGGACAGGTCGTTCCCGTAGGCGGCGGTCTCCGCGGTGAACCGGTCCCCGGTCAACTGCATGCCGTCGCCCGAGTCACCGGCGATTCGGATCACTACCCCGCCGATCCGTTTCACCGGTGCGCTCTGCTTGTCGTCGATCGCCTCGCCCGCCACCGAACCTCCTTGGGATGTCCGCTTGGGATGTCCACGTTGTGGGACGGATCCTGGGATCGTACGTGTCGCTTCGATCACCGGAGCATGTCGACAATCCCGTCACCCTCCGGCCCGATTCCATCGTAACCCTCGGCGGGGGCATGCAGCGCAGCACCGTGCTATACAGGGCACTTTCGAAGAGATGGGTTGGCGGCCGGCGAGCGGCGCCCACGCGCCGGGGACCTCCTCACGAGCCGAGTACCCTTGTGCGATGACAACGGCCGCTCTTCGCGGCCGGCCCGGAGCGGCGGTGGACTGGCGCACGAGGACAGGCGGCGGCTTATGGGAATCGGCGGCGCGAACGGCACCACGACGTACTACTCCGCGTACTCGATCGTCGGCATGCTGCTGCTGCTCGGCATCGCCTTCGTGACCGTCGCCTTCGCGGCCAACCGGCTGCTGGCCCCCGCGCAGCCGACCCCGGAGAAGCTGCTGACGTACGAGTGCGGCGTTGATCCGGTCGGCGAGGGTTGGGCGCACACGCAGGTGCGTTACTACATCTACGCGTTCCTTTACGTGATCTTCGCGGTGGACGCGGTCTTCCTGTTCCCGTGGGCCACCGTGTTCGCCGCGCCGGGATTCGGCGGCACGACGCTGGTCGAGATGTTCGTCTTCATCGGCTTTCTGGCGGTCGGGATCCTCTACGCCTACAAGAAGGGCGTGCTGACGTGGCTGTGAGCGAGGGGGAGACGCCGACGGTCCCCCCGACCGCCCCGGTTCCCCTGGGCATCCCGCGGATCGGCGCGCCGGAACGCGGCTTCGGCACCGGCTTCGACCTGGCGCCCAAGCCGATGAAGGTGGTGCTCAACTGGGGCCGCAGGTACTCGCTGTGGGTCTTCAACTTCGGTTTGGCCTGTTGTGCGATCGAATTCATCGCGGCCTCGATGTCCCGGCACGACTTCATCCGGCTCGGCGTGATCCCGTTCGCCCCGGGGCCGCGGCAGGCCGACCTGATGGTCGTGTCGGGCACGGTGACCGACAAGATGGCCCCGGCGATCAAGCGGCTCTACGAGCAGATGCCGGAGCCGAAGTACGTGATCTCCTTCGGCGCGTGCTCCAACTGCGGCGGACCCTACTGGGACTCGTACTCGGTGACCAAGGGCGTCGATCAGATCATCCCGGTGGACGTGTACGTGCCCGGCTGCCCGCCGCGGCCCGAGGCGCTGCTCCAGGGGATCATCAAGCTCCAGGAGAAGATCGCCACCGAGGGCACCGGCGAGCGCGTGGTCCGCCAGCGGGCGGTTCGCCGTCCGCGCCGACCCGACGCGAGCGGCGCCGCGCTCCGCAAGGCCGAAGCGGCACCGGTCGTACCGCCGACGGCTCCGTTGCCGGCGATCGAGCCGACGGGGCCCGACGCGCCGACGGCAGAGGTGCCGACAACAGGGGTGCCGACGACCGAGGTGCCGAAGAGAGGGATAGCGAAGCCGCAAACGGCGCTGCTGCCGCCGTCGGCCGCCGACGCCCCGACCGTCGAGGTGCCCGCGATCGAGCCCGCGACGACCGAGGCGCTGCCGAAGATCAGGGTGAGGGTGCCGCGCCGGCACTACTTCCGCGAGCTGCGCCGTGCCCGCGACCACGGCCTGTCGTTGTTCGACAAGGCGGCGCGCGACCAGGAATGGGAGTACGACGATGAGCCCTGAGAGCGTGGGGGTCGTCGTCGAGACGGTCGCGCGGGTGCTGCGGCGGGCCACCGGCGGCGCCGCCGACGTGCAGGAGAACTACGGCCGTCCGCTCGCCGTCGTTCCGCCGCAGCAGTGGATCGCCGCGCTCACCGCGGCGCGCGACGAGCTCGGCGCGACCTTCTTCGACTGGCTGACCGCCGTGGACGAGCTGGAGAACGGCTACTCGATCGCCGCGTTCGTCTGCGCTCCGGCCGATGGCGAGGGCGCCGGGCTCGAGCGCGGGCAGGGCGTGCTGCTCAAGACGTCGGTACCGCGCGACGCGGCCGAGCTGCCGACCGCGACCACGGTCTACCGCGGCGCCAACTGGCACGAGAGGGAGACCTTCGAGATGTTCGGGGTCGTGTTCACCGGGCATCCCGACCTCAAGCCGCTGCTGCTGCCTGACGGCTTCGAGGGCTATCCGCTGCGCAAGGAGTTCGTGCTGGCCTCGCGCGTCGTCAAGGCCTGGCCCGGGGCGAAGGAGCCCGGCGAGTCCGAGCACGACCGGGGCCGCGCCGCGCCGGGGCGCCGCAGGATGCTGCCGCCTGGCGTGCCGGGCGAGGAGTGGCTCAAGCCGCTGCCCGCGCCGCCGTCCGCATCGCCGTCCGAGCCGGAGGACTCCACCGGCTCGGTGTCCGCGGAAAACGGGGACGAGGGCTGATGGGCGGCACCGCGCACTGGTGGCTCGAGGTCGCGCTGCGGCTCGTCGTCATCCTCGGCTTCTTCCTACTCGTCCCGCTGCTGGTGGGCCAGCTCGAGCACAAGGCGATGGCGCACATGCAGGGCCGGCTCGGGCCGATGGAGGCCGGCGGCTTCCACGGCTGGGCCCAGCTGATCGCCGACGGGGTCAAGTTCGCGCAGAAGGAGTCGGTGGTCCCGGCCGACGCCGACCGGTTCGTCTTCCAGCTCGCGCCGGCCGTCGCGCTGATCCCGTACCTCGTCGCGCTCGTCGTCGTGCCGATCGGGCCGGGCACGCAGGTCGGCGTGGCGCTCGACCTCGGCCTGTTCTTCGTGCTCGCGGTCATGGGCGTCGGCGTGCTCGGCACGCTGATGGGCGGCTGGGCGAGCGCGAACAAGTACTCGCTGCTCGGCGGCATCCGCACCGCCGCGCAGCTGATGGCCTATGAGCTGCCGATGCTGCTGGCCGCCGCGTCGGTGGGCATGGCCGCCGGGACGCTGTCGCTCGGCGGGATCGTGGAGCGGTGGCAGTGGTGGTGGCTGCCCTGGCAGCTGCTCGGCGCCTTCGTGTTCTTCGTCTCCGGGCTGGCCGAGCTGCAACGCCCGCCCTTCGACATGCCGGTGGCCGACTCGGAGATCATCTTCGGCGCGTACACCGAGTACACCGGGCTGCGCTTCGCGTTCTTCCTGCTCGCCGAGTACGCCGGGATCGTGCTGCTCTGCCTGCTGACCTCGGTGCTGTTCCTCGGCGGCTGGCACGGTCCGTTCTCGGCGCAGCTCGGCTGGCTGTGGACGGTGCTCAAGACCATGGTGCTGTCCTTCGTGGTGATCTGGCTGCGCGTCAGCTATCCGCGGCTGCGCGAGGACCAGTTGCAGCGGCTCGCCTGGACCGTGCTGATCCCGCTGTCCTTGGCCCAACTCGTGATCACCGGAGTGGTGAGGGTGCTGTGAACGCCGAGCCCGACCAGACGAAGCAGAACGGCCAGAGCGGTCAGACCGGACGCGACGGACGGACCGGCGCGCCCGGCGCCGGCCTGGTCAAGGGGTTGGTGACGACCTTCAAGGCCATGACGCACCGTGCGCACACCGTGCAGTACCCGGACCAACCGCCCGAGCTGCCGCCGCGCAGCCGCGGCGTGATCGCGCTGCTCGAGGAGAACTGCACGGTCTGCATGCTGTGCGCCCGCGAGTGCCCGGACTGGTGCATCTACATCGACTCGCACAAGGAGACGGTTCCCGCGCCGCCGAGCGGCGGCCGTGAGCGTACCCGCAACGTGCTCGACCGCTTCGCGATCGACTTCTCGCTGTGCATGTACTGCGGGATCTGCGTCGAGGTCTGCCCCTTCGACGCGCTCGAGTGGTCGCCGGAGTTCGAGTACGCCGAACTCGACATCAAGGACCTGCTGCACGAGAAGGACCGGCTGCGCGAGTGGTTCTGGACGGTGCCCGCGCCGGTGGCCCCCGACGCGGCGGCCGAGGAGCCCAAGGAGGTCGGCCTGGCGCGCAAGTCGGCCGACAAGATGATCACCGCGCAGCGGGCCGCCGAGATCGTCGCGCTCGCCGAGCCCACCGAGCCCGGTGAATCCACCGAGTCCGCCGAGCCGACGCCGCCTTTCGACGACGAGAACCGAGAGGGCGACGGGTGACCGGCCACTCCTACCTCTCGCCGACCGGTGTCGAAGTCGTGTTCGTGCTGATCGGCTTGGTGGTCCTCGGCTCGGCGCTGCTCGTCGTCACCGTGCAGAACCTGGTGCACGCCGCGCTGTGGCTGGTGGTCTGCCTCGGTGGCGTGGCCGGCGAGTACCTGCTGCTCGGCGCGGAACTGGTCGCGTGGGTGCAGATCCTCATCTACGTCGGTGCGATCGTCGTACTGCTGCTGTTCGGGCTCGTGCTCACCCGGGCGCCGATCGGCCCGACCGACGAGCTCGACGTCAAGTTCAAGCTGCCCGCGATCGCCGTCGCCGTCGGTGCGGCCGGTGTGCTCGCCACGGTCCTGATCGACGCATACCGCAACGTGTGGATCGAGCCGCGCGACGCCGTCGCGCAGGGCACCGGCGCGGCGAACGGCGCGGCGCTGTTCAAGTTCTGGGTGCTCCCCTTCGAGACGCTGTCCGTGCTGCTGCTCGCCGCGCTCGTCGGTGCGATCGTCATCTCCCGCCGCAACGGCGCGGACAGCGAGGTCGGTGACTGATGCACGCCGTGTACCCGCTGTTGCTCGGCGCGCTGCTGTTCGCGATCGGCCTTTACGGAGTCCTCGCGCGCCGCAACGCGATCACCGTGCTGATGGCCATCGAGCTGCTGCTCAACGCGGTGACCGTCAACCTGATCGCGTTCGGCTCGCTGCTGCGCGACACGTTCAACGTCGGGCAGATCTTCACCCTGTTCGTCATCACCTTCGCCGCCGCCGAGACCGGCCTCGGCCTGGCCATCGTGCTGATGATCTACCGCCAGCGCGGCAACGCCGACATCGACGGCCAGCGGCAGCTCGCCGAGCCGCTCGGCGGCCCCGACGACGAGACCGACCCCGGCGTGCCGCACTCCGCCGCCGAGGATCCCGAGCCCGACGCCGCGGCGCAGCCCCAACCCGAGCTGGAGTCCACGGAGGCGGCCCGGTGAACATCTTCGCCGCGCTCACCATCGCGCTGCCCTTCATCGGCGCGGCCAGCGCCTTCGTCGGCGGCCGCGATCTGCGGCACGTCAAGTTCTGGTCGGTCGCGCCGATCGCCGCCGCGCTGTTCACCTCGCTCGTGGTGCAGGTCGCGCACGGCAGCGGCGGCACGTCCACGTCCGTGACCCGGCTCGCCCCGGCCGGCCAGTTCACCGTTTGGCTGGGCACCCGCGTCACCGGGCTGTCCGCGCTGGTCGGCATCCTGGTCACCGTCGTCGCCCTCTGTGTGCAGGTCTACTCGGTGACCTACATGCGGCACGAGAAGCGCTACCCCACCTACGCCGCGCTGATCTCGCTCTTCACCGGCGCGATGCTGCTGGTCGTCTACTCGGCCGACCTGATCGTGCTGCTGGTCGGCTGGGAGATCATGGGCGCCTGCTCGTACTTCCTGATCGGCCACTACTGGGAGCGGGCCGACGCGCGTTCCGGCTCGATCAAGGCCTTCCTGGTCACCAAGACCGGGGATGTGCCGTTCCTGTTCGGCATCGCGGCGCTCGGCGTGCGCACCGGTAGCTTCCGCATCGACGACATACTGCACTCCGTCGCCGCCAACGGCCTGGCCTACGCGCCATTCATCGCCGTACTCCTTCTCTGCGGAGTAGTCGGCAAGTCCGCGCAGTTCCCGCTGCACACCTGGCTGCCCGACGCGATGGCGGGCCCGACGCCGATCAGCGCGCTGATCCACGCCGCGACGATGGTCGCCGCCGGCGTCTACGTCGTCGCGCTGCTGTACCCGGTCTTTCTGCTAGCCCCCGGCGTACTCACCCTGATGGCGGTGATCGCCGCGATCACGATGACCGGATCGGCGCTGATCGCGTTCGCGCAGACCGACGTGAAGAAGGTGCTCGCGTACTCGACGGTCAGCCAGTTGGCCTACATGCTCGGCGGCCTGGCCGTCGGCGGGCGCGCTGCGGCCGTCTTCCACCTGCTCACCCACGGTGCGTTCAAGGCGCTGCTGTTCCTTGCCGCCGGGGTCGTCATCCACCGCGTCGGCTCCAACGAGCTGTCCGAGATGGGCGGCCTGCGGCACCGCATGCCGATCGTGTACCGCACGATGACTATCGGTTTGGCGGCGTTGGTCGGCGTACCGCTGCTGTCCGGATGGTTCTCCAAAGAGGCGATCCTCGGCGCGGCCTGGGACGCGCACGGCCAGTTCGCCGCGGCCGGACGGATCGTGCTGATCGCCGGGCTGCTCACGGTCGGACTGACCGCCGCCTACGCGACGCGGCTGTGGCTGAGGATGTTCTGGGGCCCATTCCCGGCAGCCTCCCCGGAAGACAGCCTCGTCGAAGCCCCGCAGAGCGAACTGGTCACGCTGATCGTCCTCGCCGTCCCGACCGCGCTGTTCGGCTTCGTCGCGCTCGGCGGCGGGGCCTTCGCCTCGTGGATCGGCGACGCTTTCGGCCTGGCTCTGCCCGCGAGCGCCGGAGCGGACCTGGCTCCCGCGGGCCTCACCTCCGCACTCGCCTTCCTGGTGACCGCGCTCGGCGCGGGCGGCGTCTGGTACGTGTGGCAGCGTGATCCGGCGGCCGACCCAGCGAACGTGCTCGGGCCGTGGCGTGAGACGGCGCTCTACGGCTTCTACCTCGACGACGTACAAGATCTGATCATCGTTCAGCCGGCGAAGGCGATGGCGAAGGTGGTCGGATACCTGGACACCGAGGTCGTGGACGCGTACGTGCGCGGCGCCGGGATAAGCGCCCGGACGCTCGGCGGCCTGCTGCGCCGGGTGCAGACCGGCAACATCCAGCTCTACCTGACCGCACTGTTCACCGGAGTGATCATCATCGCCGCAGTCTTCGCGGGGCAGGTGCGCTGATGACCATCGTGCTTCTGCTCGTGGTCCTCGCCGCCATCGTCTACTTCGTGGGGCGGAACGCCTGATGGCCGTGCTGCTCGTCCTGCTGCTTGTCGTGCCCGCCGCCGGGCTCGTCGCGCTGTACGCCGCCCCGGCCAAGCGCGCCGCCCTGATCGGCGCCGCTACCGGCACCCTGGTCTTCCTGCTCTCCCTCGTCCTCCTCCCGCTGTTCGACTACGACCACCCCGGCCAGTTCCAAGCCGAGACCGACAAGTCCTGGGTCCCCGCCATCGACCTGCGCTTCCACCTCGGCGTGGACGGCATCTCCCTCCCGCTCCTCCTGCTCACCACCCTGCTGAGCGCGCTCTGCCTGCTCTACGCCGTGCGTACCACGGCCAAGGACGAGTCGGGCCGGGCGTTCACCGCGCTGCTCCTGCTGCTCGAGATCGGCATGGTCGGCACCTTCGTCGCGCTCGACCTGCTGCTGTTCTTCCTCTTCTTCGAGATCGTGCTGCTGCCGATGTACGGGCTGATCCACCGCTGGGGCAGCGGGGAGCGGGAGCGGCGGCGCGCGGCGAACAAGTTCATCCTCTACACGCTGCTCGGCTCGGCGCTGATGCTGCTCGGCTTTCTGCTGATCCACGCCAAGGCCGGCACCTTCGACATGGTCGCCCTCGATCGGCGCCGCGGCCTGGGCATGACCGTGGCCACGCAGGAACTGGCCTTCCTGCTGGTCGGCCTCGGCTTCGCGGTGAAGACGCCGATGTGGCCGCTGCACACGTGGCTGCCCGACGCGCACACGTCGGCGCCGACCGTGGGTTCGGTGCTACTCGCCGGCGTGCTGCTGAAGATGGGCACGTACGGTTTCATCCGGATCGGCGCCGGGATGGTGCCGCAGGGCGCGCACAAGTTCGCCTTCGCACTCGGCTGCTTCGGCGTCGTCGGCATCGTGTACGGCGCCTTCGCGTGCATGGCCCAGGCGAGGCGCGGTGGCGACCTCAAACGGCTGATCGCCTATTCCTCGGTCGGCCACATGGGCTTCGTGCTGCTCGGCGTCGCGACCCTCACACGCATCGGCCTCGACGGCGCGCTGTTCGCCTCGGTCGCGCACGGCCTGATCACCGGCCTGCTGTTCTTCATCGCCGGCGGCTTCAAGGAGCGGCTGGGCACCACCGACCTCTACGCCCTCGGCCGTGGCCTCTACGAGCGAGCGCGACGCTACGGCGCGCTGACCGTCTTCGCCGCGATGGCCTCGCTCGGACTGCCCGGCCTGGCCGGATTCTGGGGCGAGCTGTACGCGATCATCGGCGCGGCGAAGCCGGCCGACGGCCTGACCTCGCTCGGCTTCCACGTCCTGATGGCCGTCGCGGGCCTCGGCATGATCCTCACCGCGACATACCTGCTCCTGGTCGTCCGCCGCCTGTGCATGGGCGCGGTAGTCGGCCCGAACGGCAAGAGCCGCTACGAGCCGGTCACCGACCTGACGCCGCGCGAGCTCGTCAGCTGGACGCCGCTGGCCGGGCTCACGCTGGTGACCGGGCTGTGGCCTGCGGTGATCCTGGCCCTAGCCGACCCCGCCGTGCACAACCTGCTGGGAGGAGCGCGCTAGCCATGGGACCAGGAAGCGCAACGGCAACCCTGACCGCAACAACAGCGCTGACCGCAACGTCAACCACACCCGGAACCGCCGACCTCTTCAGCATCCAGTCGATCGACTACACCGCGCTGCTACCGGTACTGCTCGTCGCGGCCGGCGCGCTCGCGGTCCTCGTCGCGGACCTGTTCCTGCCCGAGAAGCGCAAGCCCTGGCTCGCCCTTGGCACGATCGCCGTCCTGATCGCCGCACTCGTCGCGGAGACCACCCTGTGGACCACCAAATCCACCCTCGCTCGTAACACCTTCTGCCTCACCACCCCCAGCCACACCTCCGCCGCGTGCTCCTACTCGGTCGACAGCTTCACCCTGACCCTGCAAACGCTCGCCCTGGCCGCGACCGTGCTGGTCGTCCTGATGGCGCCGCGCCGCTTCAAGGTCCCGTTCGGTGAGTACCACTTCCTGGTGCTCTGCTCGCTGACTGGCGCGTTGGTCCTGGTCGCCGCGCGTGACTTCGTCACGATCACGGTGGCGCTGGAGACGCTGTCTCTCCCCGCGTTCGCGCTGGTCGGCTTCGGCCGCCGGGCCGGGGGAGAGGCGGCGCTGAAGTTCTTCCTGATGTCGATCGCCTCGACCGCGGTGATGCTCTTCGGCATCTCGCTGGTGTATGGCGCCACCGGCACCGTGTTCTTCCAGGAGACCAGCGCGAAGCTGGCGCAGATCTCCGCCGCGGGCGGCGCGCAGGCCCCGGTCGCCGCGGCAGGAATCGTGCTCACCCTCGTCGGCTTCAGCTTCAAGATCTCCGCGGTGCCGTTCCACTTCTGGACCCCGGAGGTCTACGCGGGCGCACCGGTCCCGGTCGCCGCGTACCTGTCGGTAGTCTCGAAGGCGGCCGGATTCGCCGGCCTGATCCTCACCGTCGAAATCGCGTTCCGTGCGTACCTACACTCGGTCGGCATGCTGATCGCGGTGCTCGCGGCCGTGACCATGACGGTCGGCAACGTGATCGCGCTGCGCCAACGCTCGGCGGTACGGCTGCTGGCCTGGTCCACAGTCGCGCAGGCCGGGTACGTGCTGGTGCCGCTCGCGGTGACTCGTGGCAGCGACAACCCCGTAGCCGCGTCCGTGGCGTACCTCGTGCTCTACGCGGTGATGAACCTAGGAGCGTTCGGCGTAGTCAGCGCCCTCTCCGACGGCGAACTCGCCTCTTACCGTGGCCTGTATCGAGAGCGGCCACGTTCTGCGCTGGCGCTCGCCTTCTTCCTCCTCTGCCTGGCCGGTCTGCCCCCGGGAGTGATGGGCCTGTTCGCGAAGGTGGTCGTGTTCAAGGCAGCGGTCACCGGCGACCTGGTATGGCTCGCCGTGATCATGGCGGTCAACGTGGTCGTGGCGCTGTACTACTACCTCCGATGGGCCGCCATCCTGTTCGACGTGTCCCTATTCGGCGCCCCGCAGCTCACCACACCCGAACTAACCACGCCCAAGCTCACGGCACCCGGGCTCACCACGCCCGGACGCGCGGCGTCCGAACTCCCCACGCCCGGGCCTGCGGCGCCCGAACCAACCACGCCCGGACTCGCTGAACCCGCGAGCACTCCCGCCCCGACGCACCCTCGCGCCACCCCCACCCTCATGCCCACCCCCGCCCTAGCCCCACGCATCGCCATCGGCATCGCGTTCGCACTCGCCGTCGTGTTCTCCTTCTGGCCCAACCCGGCGCTCGATGCTATTACCTTCTCTTGGTGAGGCGGTCTCCTGGTGAGACGGGTGCCTTTCGTGGCGCGGACTCCTTACCGAGTCCGCTCGGGAACTGGTCGTGATCGTCCGATCGTTGGACGAGGTGTACCGGTTCGGGACTTGGCGGGTTCACCAGACGATGAGCAAGAATCCAGTGCGACATAACGGCGCGAAGACTGCTGCCCTGCTCGGCTTGCTGAGCGGGCTGCTGCTCGTTGTCGGCGAGCTGCTCGACCGCCGCACCGGGCTGGTCATCGCGCTGGTGATCGCGCTCGGCGTGAACGGTTTCGCCTACTACTTCTGTGACCGGCTGGCGCTGCGCGCCATGCGTGCCCAACCGGTCAGCGAACCGCAGGCCCCGGCGATGTACCGGATCGTGCGCGAGCTCGCCACCACCGCGCGCCAGCCGATGCCGCGGCTGTACATCTCCCCGACCGACTCGCCCAACGCGTTCGCCACCGGCCGCAACCCGCGTAACGCGGCCGTGTGCTGTACGACCGGCATCCTGCGCATACTCGACGAGCGCGAGCTGCGCGGCGTCCTCGGCCACGAACTGGCGCATGTCTACAACCGGGACATCCTGGTCTCCTCGGTGGCCGGGGCGCTGGCCAGCGTGATCATGTGGTCGGTCAACCTGGCCTGGCTGATCCCGATCGGCCGCACCGACGATGACGGCCCCGGCCTGCCCGGGGTGCTGCTGGCGATGTTCCTCGGCCCGCTGGCCGCGACGCTGATCCAGCTGTCGATCAGCCGGTCCCGCGAGTTCCGGGCCGACGAGATCGGCTCCCGGCTGACCGGCGACCCGCTCGCGCTGGCCTCGGCGCTGTACAAACTGGGGTACGCGACCTCCCTGATGCCGCTGCCCCGCGAGCCGGAACTGGTCGCCGCGAGTCACCTGATGATCGCCAGCCCCTTCGGCGGCCGGGCCCGCGGCGCGGCGCGGCTGTTCTCCACCCACCCCTCGATGGCCGAACGGATCGCCCGCCTCGAACGGATGGCCGGCTTCCGCAGCTGACTGACCTGCGTCAATCCCCGCCACGTCGCCACACTCCACCGTTACGCTCCGCCGTCGTACCCTGTCGCCGTACCATGCCGCCACACCACGCCGTCGCACCTCGTCGCCACACTCCGTCGCCGTACCACGCACGCTGCCTCCGTCACTGCGCGCCTCCCCCCCGCTCCGCCCCATCCTGCCTATGCGAGCACGTCGCGCGACGAGAGCCGCGCCCAGGCCGCCGAGCCGAACACTGCGACGTACAGTCCCTGAATGAGCAGGTTATGCACGATGTTCGGGGTGTATATCGGGTCGCGCAGCAGGTCGGCGAACGAGGTCCACTGGTCGGTGAACAGCCACGGATGGATCGACGACAGCTGCGGGATCGATTGCAGGATCCCGGACAGGATGGTCGCCCCGACGGTCACCGCCATTGCCGCGATCGCGGTGTCCGTCAGCGTCGAGACGAACAGGCCGATCGCGGCCAGCCCGAGCAGCGAGGCGGCCACGAGCACGGTGATCAGCAGCGCCTTGACCAGCGCGGCGCCGAAGGAGACGGACTCCCCGGACAGCAGCGTCACCCGGCCCGCCGGGAACAGGATCAGCCCGACCACGAAGGCCGAAAGCGCCACGGTGAACGAGGCGGCCAGGCAGAACACCGCCAGCGCGCCGCCCTTGACCGCGAGCAGCCGGTTGCGGCCGACCGGGGCCACCAGCAGATAGCGCAGGGTGCCTTGCCCTGCCTCGCCGGAGATAGCGTCCCCGGCCACCACGCCGACCGCCAGTGGCAGGAAGACCGGCAGCGTGATCGTCAGCGAGCTGAAGACCAGGAACAGGCCGTTGTTCGAAACCTGTCCGATGAAGCCCTCGCCCCCCGAGTTCTCCGTGGTCAGCTTGATCGCGACGCCCAGCGCGATCGGGATCGCGGCGAGCGCGCAGAGCAGCGCGATGTTACGGATCCGCCGGAATATCGTGCCCAATTCGTTCGCGGCGAACGAACCGCGCAGTCGTGGTAGCCCTACCCGTGGCCGCGAAGATGGTGGCCGTGTAGACGGTGGCTGTGTAGACGGTCGCTGTGTAGACCGTGGCCGTTTAGATGGACGCGCTGACGATTGCGGCGCAGACCCAGTCTGTTCCGCCGGGACTGTCGTCGTCGTTGTCTGAGGGGTCTGCGCCGCCTGCGCTGTCTGGGCCGCCTGCGCGGTCTGAGCGTTCTGTGCCTGCGCGACCTGCGCGACCTGCGCGACCTGCGCTGCCTGCGCGGCCTCTGTCTGCACGACCTGCGCTGTCTGCGCGGTCTCTGTCTGCGTGGCCTGCGTGAGTTGCTCGGTATTCGCGGTATTCGTGTTCTGCATATTCTGCGCGAGTCGGGTGGGTTGCATGAGGTTCGCGGGTTGCACGGCATCCGCGGTCTGTGCGGATTGTGCGGTGTCCGTGGTCTGCGCCTCGCTACTGGGCGACATCGAAGCCCTCCCCAGTCAGCGCCACGAACGCGTCCTCCAGCGACGGCCGCTCGATTCCGAATCCGAACACCCGCACGCCCGCGGCCACCAGTGCCGCGCACATCGCGTCGGGTTCGAGCCCTGCTACGTCGCAGTGCACGCGGCCGTCCTCGACTTGCAGGTCCACTGCTCCGGCGTCCTTGAGCACCGTCTCGGCCGCCGCCGTGTCCGGAGTGGTCACCGCCAGCCGCGCACGCAGTCCGGCGCCGAGCTCGGCGACCGTGCCCTGGATCACCAGCTTGCCCTGGCTCATCACCGCGGCGTGCGTGCAGACCTGCTCGATCTCGTCGAGCAGGTGCGAGGAGAGGAACACCGTGGTGCCGTCCGCCGCCAGCGACTTGATCAGGCCCCGGATCTCGCGCATGCCCTGCGGGTCAAGGCCGTTGGTCGGCTCGTCGAGCACCAGCAGATCACGCGGCTGGAGTAGCGCCGAGGCCAGGCCGAGCCGCTGCTTCATGCCCAGCGAGTAGGCCTTCGCCTTCTTCTGCGCGGCGTTGGCCAGGCCGACCCGCTCCAGCGCCGCGCCGATGCGGGCCCTGCGGGTGGTCGGGTCCGCGGTGCGGTCCGCCGCGTCGTAACGGGCCAGGTTCTGCGCGCCGGTCAGGTACGGATAGTGCGCCGGGCCCTCGATCAGCGCGCCGACCCGAGGCAGCACGCGACCGGTCGCCTGCGGGATCGGCTCGCCGAACAGCTCGACCCGGCCCGCTGTCGGCGCGATCAGCCCCATCAGCATCCTGATCGTGGTGGTCTTGCCCGAGCCGTTCGGCCCGAGGAAACCGAACACCGCGCCCGGCGGTACAGACAGCTCCAGTCCGTCCACTGCGAGCTGCCCGCCGCGGTACCGCTTCGACAGCCCGCGCGTCGCGATGGCGGCCGTGCCGGTCACTTCGTTCCCTGCGCTGCCGCGTCGGCCTCGAGCACCGAGGGCGTCACCGAGCCGGCGAACAGCCTGCCGTCGTTGGTGATCAATATCGACAGGAAGTTGGTGGTGTACAGCTTGCCGCTGCCGAACGCCCCGCTGACCGGCTTGCCCGCGCCGAGCAGCGCGTCGATGTAGCTGGAGATGTCCCCGTTGAACAGGCCGGTGTCGTTGCTGTGGTGCCGATGGGTGCGCGAGCCGGAGCCTGAGCGGGCAGAGTCCGCCAGCGCGTTCAGGTCCACGTGATGCAGTTCGACGACGCTGAGCCAGCCCGCACCGAGGACCTGCGGCGCGAGGTCGGACAGACTCGGCGCGGCGTCCGGTTTCGTCGCCGGAGATCCGGCGCCGCCGAGTTCCTGCACGGTCGCGCCCTTAGGCGGAGTGAAGTTGAACTGCGCGTCACTCGGCGCCGAGAAGGAGACCGAGGTGAACCCGACCTCGAACGCCGGGGTGCCCGAGCCGACCGGATAGACCGCGACCTGGAGCGGCGCGCCGTTCTGGTAGTCGATCGCTATGGCGACCTTCCCGATCAGCGACCCCTGCTGCTTCGGCGTGAGCACCAGCGTGTACGCGGCGCGTCCGGCCACGGACTTGGTGCCGTCCACGGTCACGTTCGTCGTCGGCGTGATCGCGGCGAGCAGCCGCTGCGCGGCCTGCTGCGGCGTGAGCGGAGCCTCGGCCAACTCCTTGGCCTTCGCCTGCGCCTCGGATCGCGCCTTCAGCTTCGCGTGGTCGCCGGTGCCGGGCAACACGGTGCCGTGCTCGACGCTGTTGTGCTGGCTGTCGTAGAGCCAGATCTGCGTGCCGTTGTGCACGAAGTCGTACTCGGACATCGTGTCGAGCAGCGCCAGCCGCTGCTTGTCCGGGCCGTTCGCGGCGACCTGGAGTGTATGCGCGCCGCCGAGCAGCGACAGCGGGTTCGCCCCGCCGGACAGGTTCGGCAGCGCCGGAAGGCCCAGGTTGGTGGTCAGCGACACCGTGCCGGAGTACGCGGTCACCTTCGAGGCGGCGGCCTTCGCCAGCAGGCCCTGCGCGGAGATCGGCGGCAGCGTCGGGGCGGCTGAGGCGAACTTCGGGGCAAGCGCCGCCCCGGTGGCCACGATGGCGACCACGGCAAGCGGCGCCAGGGCTCGCGCGCCGCCGCGCCGCAGCGCGCTGGTCGTGGTCGGTGTGCTGTCGTGCTCGGTCATCTTTTCGGGTCACTCCCCGTGCTGTTCCGCGAACTCTCCTTCTGCTATCCGCTATCACAGCACCCGGCGACGCCCTTGGAATCACCCCCGAGAGGGTTCTTCATGTAGTCCTCGCGAGCTACTCCCTATCCCTCTCAACGGTGAGACTCCACCCCTCTGAGCAGTGAGACGGCGTCAGCGGTAGTTGGTGAACTGCACCGCGAAGTCGAAATCCTGGCTCTTGAGCAGGGTGATCACGTCTTGCAGATCGTCCTTGGACTTGGACGACACCCGCAGCTCGTCGCCCTGGATCTGCGCCTTCACGCCCCTGGGGCCCTCGTCCCGGATCAGCTTGGACAGCTTCTTGGCGTTCTCCTGGCTGATGCCCTCGGTCACCGTCGCGGAGATCTTGTACACCTTGCCGGACAGCTGCGGCTCGCCGGCCTCCAGCGCCTTGAGCGAGACGCCCCGCTTGACCAGCTTGTCCTTGAACACGTCGAGCACCGCCAACACCCGGCCCTCGGCGTCGGCGCGCAGCTCGATCTTCTCGCCCGACCAGGCGATGCCCGCGCCGGTGTTCTTGAAGTCGAACCGCTGCGCGATCTCCCGCGACGTCTGGTTCACCGCGTTGTCGACCTCCTGGCGATCGACCTTGCTGACGATGTCGAAGCTGGACTCGGACGGCACGGCGCGCTCCTCGCTCGCTGGGTTCTGCGGACTGTGCGCGAGTTCTCCACTCGCTGCCTGTTCTCGAAGAACAGAGCCTACCCAGCCGACGCGAGAGGGCGGGCCGCCCCCGTGGGGACGACCCGCCCTTTCGGCTTGGAATCGAGGAACCGGCTACCAGCCGAAGCCGAACGACCGCAGGAACCAGGCGGTCGGCGAGCCGAGGCCGGTCCCGTTGTCGAAGCCGTGAGCGGCGCTCAGGCCGAAGTCGGTGCCGATCGAGTACAGCCGGACCCGGCGCGAGCCGTCGGCGTTGTACCCGAGGTCGTACACCACCGACAGCGTCTGGTTGCCGACGTGCGCCGCGGCCGGGTGCGCCGTGACGTCGGTGTACAGGCCGTCACGCAGGTACAGCGCCGGGTTGGCGAAGCCGAGCGCGCGCCCGTGCCGCGCCTGGATCGCGTCGGCGAGGACGCCCGCGAAGGACGGCGAGGACACCGAGGTGCCGCCGTAGCCGGCCTCCGAGTACGGCGAGCCGTCCGAGATGCCGACCAGGACCGAGGTGAGCAGGTCGCCGTTCATCGACACGTCCGGGATCACCCGGTGCGCGGTCTTGACCTTCTCACCGGTCATCAGCGTGTGCGAGAGGCTCGGCGGGACGGCCAGCGCCTGGTACCAGGGCTGGGTGAAGTCCTTGCTCGTGCCGCCGCCACCGCCGAAGTACCAGTAGCCCGGGAACGGAACCCACGACGCGCCGTCGGGGGAGAGCACCGAGCGCTGGTTGCCCATCGCGGTCTCGAACTTGTAGCTGCCCGAGGCGCTGGAGATCGCGAGCGCGGTACCGCCGACCGCGGTCACCCACGGGTCGGAGGCCGGCCAGTCGGTCTGTGCCTCGGTGGTGTTCCGGTCGCAGTTCGCACCAGTCGCCGCGGCGCCCGGAGAGCTGTCACCGCAGTCGCCGGAGGACACGGTGAACCCGATGCCCTCGACCGCGGCCTGCTTCAGCACCTGCTCGTACGGCGCGATGATCGACGTGTCGAAGTAGCCGTCCGGGCCGTGCATGATCTCGCCCCAGGAGTTGGAGACCACGTCGGCCAGGTGCTTGTCCACGATCATCTGCCAGGCGGCCAGCAAGTCCTGGTCGGTGCACGAGTTACCGCCGACGTAGACGACGTTGGCGTTCGGCGCGTAGCCGTGCGCCATCTCGACGTCGAGCGCCTCCTCCGGCGCCCAGCCGTCGGGGCCGCCGCAGAGGTCCTGGTACTGCCAGCTGTCCGGCGTGACGTACTCGGTGTACTGACCGGGCTTGAACGGCGCGTCGCCGTGGTTGACGGCGTACTTGTTCGCGTCCTCGAGCATCGTCGAGGAGCCGTACGCGTCCACGATGGCGATGGTCGCACCCTTGCCGCTCAGACCGGTGTCGCTGACGCCATAAGCCTTACGCAGCTGGGACGGGTAGTAGGAGCACGGGTCGGTCGGCTCGGAGGCGGTGTAACCCGTCGGGAAGCCGGTCGCCGTGTACTGACCCCAGTAGGTGGAGCAGGGCTCGGGGATACCGGTCGCCGGCGTGCTGCCCTTCGTACCGATGGCCTTGGCGACCGAGACGGAGTTGGGGCGCGCGGCGGTGTTGATAACGCCGCTCAGGCCGGTCACGCTCAGCAGACCCTTAGCCACCGAGCTCGGCACCTTCAGGTCGCCGCTCGGTGCGTGGTGCACACCTGTCTTGGTCGAGTAGTTGTGCAGGCTGGTGCTGAAGGTTGCCTGGATCTGCGAGGCAGTCGCAGAGATGTCGAGGTAGTGCTCCGTCGCCGAGGTGATGGTCACCCCGTGCGACGTCAGGTAGTCCTTCAGCGCCGCGGTGTCGGCCGCAGACGGGCCGAACCGCGCGGCGGCCTGCTGCGCGCTCAGGTACTGGCCGTACTGCGAGGAGGACGGGTCCGAGACCGCCGTCGCGTACGCGTTCAGGCCCGCCGGGTTCTGCGAGGCGAGATAGACCCGGGCGGTGACCGCGGTCGTCGCGGGGACGGCGCCCCGGTCCGCCGACGGCGTGGCCCACGACGGGTGGTCCACGACGATCGACGACGTAGTCGCTGCGGCGTCGGCTGGAGCAGCCGACGAGAGCGCGGTGGCGAGCAGGGCGGCGGTCGGTATGAACGCCGCGGCGACCCGCCTGGCCCGCCGTGGTTCGGCGAGTGGCATGGGTGGGCTTCCTCCCCTTTTTTCGGTCTCCCCGGGCCAGTGGCCCGGACGACAGAGGTGTTGGGCTGGCTGCGTCCGGCGCGGCGGTCGTGGGCCGTGCGGCCTGTGACGGATGAGAGCCGAGAGATACAGGTGGTGCGCCCCGGGCAGCGAATCATTGCTACTGCCGCAACAGGCTTCGGCGCAATGGCTACGCCGAAATGATGTTGAAGTTGCCCGGTATTCGCCGAAGCCTCAGCACGTTTCGAACAATTCGGCGCGCCGCAGCAAGGGTTTTCCCTACTTCCAGGCGAGCCGTCGCGAAATCCCCGGGTGTGCGCCGAGGTGGTCACCGTGCGTTGTCGAGGTTATGCGATGAGGAATGACTGACGCCAGAGCCGCATCCCCGGCGCGCCTACCAGTCCGGCCTCGGCCAGGAACGGCATGATCTTCTCGCCGCCGAAGCGGATGGTGTCGCGGTAGTACGGATTGCCCAGCGCGGCCCTTCGCGCCTCGCGCGGGTCGAGCCCGACCGCGGCGTAAACACGAGGGTTGATGAGGCTGCGGCAGACAATGTACGCGACGTACGCCAGCATCGCCCGGTGGCAGGGCAATTCCCATCGCGGCGTGGCCTCGGCGGTGCGCCGCAATTCGGCGCGCGCGAAGCTGACGTGCCGCGCCTCCTCCACGATGTGGATCCGGTTCACCATGCGCATCAGTGGTTGGACACGCTCGTCGCCGACCATCTCCCGCTGGAACCGATCGACGACCTCTTCGCCGATCAGTATCGCGCCCCACATCGCCGGGCCGCGCGCGATCTGCGGCAGCACCCTGCCACGCAGGTGCACGCTGCGCGGCGGTCCGTACGCGGGCGCGCCCATCCACTCGATCATCCGGGCGAACATGGTCGAGTGCCGGCACTCGTCGGCGATCTCGGTGAACGCGTACTGCACGTGCCGCGTGGTCGCGTCGCCCTCGTAGGCGAGCTTCGTCAGCATCCTCATGAGCTGGACCTCGAACCAGATGCCGACCGAGGCGACGCTAGCCGCCTCGTGCCGGCCGAGCTCGATCCGCTGCTCGGGGCTGAGCGAGCGCCACAGCGCGGTGCCGTAGAGCGAGCAGCGCTCTTCGAGCACGTATGCCAGTCCGGGCACCGGCGGCACGGACCAGTCGATCTCGATCTCGGGGTCGTACGAACGGGCCGCGGTCGAGCGCAGCAGCCGGTCGGCGGTCTGCTCGCGCCGCGCCGCCCGCTGCTGAAGCGCCGCTCCCGCCTGCGTCGCCTTCCCAGTCATCGCAGCCTCCTCACCTTCCGCGCGTCGATCCGTCGAAGATATGACTTGAAGTAACAGTTACTTCTGGTAGCGTGCTCACTATGAGCGGACCTGTCAAGGCCGGATCGGGCACGGTGCCCGCGGCGCCCGCCGTCGGCGACGCGCGCAAGGACCGGTGGACGGCGCACCGTGCGGCCCGTCGCGCCGAGTTCGTTGATGCGGCGCTGCGCGTGCTCGAAACGCAGGGGCCTGATCTGCCCATGGACGCGGTCGCCGCCGAGGCGGGCGTCACGAAACCTGTGCTTTACCGATATTTCAGCGACAAGGCGGCGCTCGTCCAGGCGCTCGGCGAGCGCGGCACGCAGCTGCTGTTCGACCGTCTGCTGCCCGCGATCAACTCGGACGGCCCCGCGCTCGCGCGCACCCGCGACGCGGTCGGGGCGTACTTCGCGGTGATCGACGAGAATCCGAACCTTTACTGGCTGCTCGCCCGCCGCACGCCCGAGACCGTTGACGGCGTCGATCCGGTCCAGCACGACAAGGAGTTCATCGCCGGCCAGCTCACCGTCGTGATAGGCGACTATCTGCGTGTCCTCGGCCTCGACTCCGGCGCCGCGGAACCGTGGGCGTACGGCGTCACCGGCCTCGTGCAGAGCGCCGGCGAATGGTGGCTGCAACGCCGCTCGATGAGCCGCGTGCACGTGGTCGATTACGTCACGCAGCTGGTCTGGGCCGCGCTGTCGGGCGTGCTGCGCGACGCAGGGGTCGTCATCGATCCGGACCTTCCGCTGCCGACCGCACGCCCCAAGCTCTCCCTACGCACCAAGTCCGCCGCATCGCGGTGAGCCGATCGCGGTAACTCATCTGCTCCGAGGAGGTTCGATGGCTGACGTCACCGACGAAGACGGCTACTCGGGTCCCGCGACGCTGTCCTTGTCCGCTCCGCACCCCGCAGCTCCGTCGTACCGCGTTCAGGTCGAGCTGCGCGGCTATTTCGAGCCGATCGACGGCCGCTATCACTGGTACGGCCGCATCGCAGCCCACGACGATCTAACCGCCGCACTCGCCTCCGGTCGGGCCGGCGCGACCATCACCACGCCGCACGGATCAGCGCCCTGCGAGATCGCCGAACCGGACCCGTGGAACCGCTTCCGAATCACCGGCACGTCCACGCCCCCGTTCCCGAGCGCGTTCTCATCCGGCACGTCCGCATCCGCCTCGCCAATCGACGAGACGGCGCGCGCCCCTTTCATCCCGTCACATACCCGCATCGCCGTCATCGGGTCCGGATTCGGCGGGCTCGGCGCCGCGATCCGCTTACGGCAGAACGGAATCGACGACTTCGTCATCTTCGAGCGCGCGTCGTCGGTCGGCGGCACGTGGCGGGACAACACGTACCCCGGCTGCGCCTGCGACGTACCGTCGCACCTTTACTCGTTCTCCTTCGCGCCGAATCCGCGGTGGTCGCGCAGTTTCTCGCGACAGCCCGAGATCCGCGCCTACCTGGAAGATGTCGCCGACCGCTACGCGCTGCGCCGGTACCTCCGCTTCGACACAGAGGTCACCGAGGCGCGCTGGGACGACGAACGCTCCCGCTGGAGCCTGCGCACCTCGCGCGGCGACCTGACCGCGGACATCGTGATCAGCGCGGCCGGTCCGCTCGCAGAGCCCTCACTTCCGGACGTCCCTGGCCTCGACGCGTTCCCCGGCGAGGTCTTCCACTCGGCGCGCTGGAACCACGACTGCGACCTGACCGGCAAACGCGTCGCCGTGATCGGAACCGGCGCGTCGGCGATCCAGCTCGTGCCCGAGATCCAGCCACTCGTCTCGCGGCTGACGCTCTTCCAGCGCACACCCGCGTGGGTCCTGCCGCGCCGTGACCGTCGCATCACCGCCGCCGAGCGCTGGCTCTACCGCCGCGTGCCGCCGGCGCAGAAACTCGCACGCCTCGGCATCTACGCGGCGCGCGAGTCCACCGTCGGCGCGTTCGTCAAGCGCCCCGCGGTGCTCAAGTCGGTGCAGCGCGTGGCCCTGCGCAACCTCCGCAAGTCCATCGCAGACCCCGAACTGCGCGCGAAGCTGACCCCTACGTACACCATGGGCTGCAAGCGGATCCTGCTGTCCAACGACTACTATCCGACGCTCGCCAGGCCGAACGTGGACGTCGTCTCGTCCGGCCTGGCCAAGATCGACGGCAGTACCCTCATCGCGCAGGACGGGACGACCGTCGAGGCCGACGTGATCATCCTGGCCACCGGCTTCCACATCGCCGACACGCCGATCGCAGACTTCGTATTCGGCGCTGGCGGGACGTCGCTGGGCGAATCCTGGCAGGGCGACATGCGTGCCCTGCGCGGCACGACCGTGGCCGGATTCCCCAACCTCTGCCTGGTGATCGGGCCCAACACAGGGCTCGGCCACAACTCGATGGTGCACGTCATCGAGTCGCAGCTGCGCTACATCATCGACTACGTCAAGACTCTTGATCACCTCGGCGTCGCAGCACTCGATCCTCGCCCCGAAGCCCAGCAGCGGTGGTGCGACGACATCGAGCGGCGGATGGCGCCGACCGTGTGGAGCACCGGCGGCTGCGTCAGCTGGTACCTCAACGCGGCAGGCCGCAACCACTCGCTGTGGCCCGGCTCGACCATCAGCCTCCGGCGCGCCACCCGCAGCGTTGACGTGGACGAATACCACCTCATCCCGATCCCCGCGGGAGCGAACGCGCAATGAGCCTCTTCGTAGCCCCCGAGCCGCGCACCCGCCTGCGTCCCCGCTCCGTCGGCGGCGTCCACCTCAACGTCGAGATCCACGGCCCCGACGATGCGCCGACCGTCGTCCTCGTACACGGCTGGACGTGCTCGATTCCGTTCTGGGCCCCGGTCATCGACGAACTACGGCACGACCTGCGCGTCGTCGCCTACGACCTGCGCGGCCACGGCGCCAGCGACTCCCCCGGCCAGGGCCAGCACAGTGTGCAAGACCTCGTAGACGACCTGACCACGGTCCTCGACGCCACACTCCCGGCCGGCGAAACGGCGGTTCTCGTCGGCCACAGCATGGGAGGAATGACCGTCATGGCTTCCGCGCTGCGGCAGTCCACCGTCAACCGCACGCGCGCCGCCCTGCTCGCGTCCACGGGCTTCACCGACCTCACCGCGACGGCCCGCATCTTCCCGTTCGCCCAGCGCGCATCGAGGTTGCGCACGCGAGCCACGCACCAGACGCTGACGTCGAGACTTCCGCTCGGCCCCGTGACGCCGCTCAGTCGCAGCATGCTCAAATACAGCACCCTCGGCCCGCAGGCCTCGAAGCAACTGGCCGCGTACAACGCGTCCATAATCCAAGCCTGCGCCCGCCGCGAGCGCGCAGCGTGGGGACGCGTCCTGCACCGCCTGGAACTCGCCGACGCAGTCCGCTGCCTCGACGTCCCGACCCACGTACTCGTGGGCACCGCCGATCGGCTCACCCCGCCGGTCCACGCGCACCAGATCGTCGAGAGCCTGCCGCGCTGCGAAGGCTTGACCGAGCTGCCCGGCATCGGCCACATGACGCCCCTCGAAGCGCCCGAAGTCGTCGCCAGCCTGACCCGCAAGCTCACCGAACTCCCCGCCACGTGACCCGTGACCCCGCAAGCCCGCAAGCCCGCAACCAAGACGATGCCCCCATGAACCAGGTGACGCAGTGACCACTCCTCTCGCCGACAAAACCGTCGTCATCACCGGCGCCGCCCGCGGCCTCGGTGCCGCGCTAGCCGTCAGCCTCGCCGAACGCGGCGCCCGGCTCGCACTCGTCGGCCTAGAACAGGATGAACTAGCCCAAACCGCCGCCGCCTGCGACCGCGCCCATTCCCACTCGTCCCTCCCCACTCCCACCTGGCACGCCGACGTCACCGACCGCCCCCGCATGCACGACGTCGCCGACCAAATCGCCGCCCGCTTCGGCCGCATCGACATCGTCATCGCCAACGCGGGCATCGCGCTCGGCGGCCCCACCGCGGACGCCGACCCCGAAGCGTTCGATCGGGTGATCGAGGTCAACCTCCTCGGCTCGATCACCACGGCCCGTGCGTTCCTGCCCGCCCTCGTCGAGTCGCGCGGCTATCTGCTGCACATCGCGTCCCTCGCGGCGATGGCTCCCGCGCCGCTGATGGCCGCCTACTGCGCCAGCAAGTCGGGCGTCGAGGCGTTCGCCCACTCGCTGCGCGGCGAAGTGGCCCACCAGGGTGTCGGCGTGGGCGTGGCGTACCTCTCCTGGACCGACACCGACATGGTCCGGGCCGCTGACGAGGACCCGGTACTGCGCGAAATGCGCGCCCGCCTCCCGTGGCCCGCGAACCGCACCGGCCCCCTGGCCCCGGCCGTCGCGCGCCTCACCACGGGCATCGCCCGCCGCAAGGCGCACATCTACGGCCAGCCGTGGGTCCGCACGTTCCAGTGGCTTCCGCGAGCCGCCGTCCCCCTCGTCATCGCCACCCGCGGCCCGAAGGAGGTAGCCCGCCTCGCCCCACGCCTGCGCGAGACCTCCCACCTGCGCCAACGCCCCCTAGGCCCAGGCGGCGCGGCAGCGTCCCCCGCCCGCCCGAACCAAGTGGCGAACCACCCCCCGGCATGAGCTATCCTTTCGGAGGTCGCTCTCCAGAGAGCGAACCACCAGGCAGGTTGCCCGAGCGGCCAATGGGAGCGGACTGTAAATCCGTCGCGAAAGCTACCCAGGTTCGAATCCTGGACCTGCCACCACAAGCACAAACAGGCCCCTGACCAGCCCGAAAGCTGGTAGGGGTCTGTTTCGTGCTGTCCGGCTGTGTCCGGCTGTCACCGGGGGTTTGCGGGTATCCGGTCCCAATACCGTCCCACGATCAAGCGGCTTTTTTCGACCTGTTCGCGGGCTTCTTGGCGACCTTCGTAGCGGCCAGGATGCGGCGCTTCGCCTCGGCGTCGTGACCGGAGATGCACTTGGCGTAGATCCGGAGCAGCACGGCGACGCTGTGTCCGGCCCACTCGGCGACCTGCGTCGGATCGACACCGGAGTTCAGCCAGGTGGAGACGGCGGCGTGCCGTAGCGCGTACGGCGTCTCCGCGAGCGGCGACGCCGCTTCGGCAGCGGTGAATGCCGCTGCTCGTGCCTCCTTGAAGTACGGCAGGTACGTACTGTCCGCGATCCGGCCGCCGCGCACTCCCCGGAAGACGTATCCCGAACTGCTCGGGTACTTATCCAGGTGTTTGCGCAGCAGCCTGACCAAGTCAGGATGGATCGGTACGGGCCGGGTGGCGCCGATCGGCCGGTGCTTGAGCTCGCGCCGCTCGCGGGCCGTTCCGGTGCCGGTCCAGCGCCGCCCGGGCGCGGGTTCGGCCTCGCTGAGTAGCATCTCGCCCCATTCCTCCTCATCGTCTTCGCTGTTCTCCGGCAGGCTGACCAGATCAGCGACCTGTAACCCGATGGCTTCCTCAGGACGTAGCGCCGCGTAGTACATGCAGCCGAAGAAGGCTTCGAGTCGTGCGCCGGTCTCGCCGAGGTTGGCCACCTTGCCGAGCAAACGCGCGGCCTGCTCGGCATTGACGACCGTGCGCGCATCGACCACATCCGAGACCTTCGGCTTGGTCCATTTCACGGCCTTGAAGGGGTTGGCGGTCAAGATGTCGGTCTCGATCGCGTAGCCCATCAGGTTGTTGAGTACGGCACGCTTGCGCAGTGACGTACTGGCTGCCGCGATGGTCCCGTCCTGTTTGCGGCTGATGCGGTCCAACACGGTGCGGGCGAGCGCACTACCCTCGCCCTGTTCGGCGAACGCAGTCATCGCGACCGTGTTGCGCTCCAACCATCGCAACGTCGCTGCCAGTGTCGGCGGCGGCTGCTCATCGGGCTTCTGCGCACGCACGCTGGTAGCCCAACGCATGGCCTCGCGCATGACGTGCCGGTCCGGCTTGCCCTCTCTTTCGAGCATCAGCGCCTCGGTCGCGTCGGTGACGCTCTCGGAGATGCCGCGCCGATGGTTGGGCGACGCGTAGGGCCACTTGGCATCGACGAACGCCAGGGCGAGCGTGTACCAGGTCGGTCCGGCCGCCTTGCGCGTGTGGGAGACGGGCCGACCGGTGCTGACGTTGAACGGCTCGCCCCGGCGGGCCGCCGCGATCAGGTCGGCCCGAAAGCTGTCTGCCTGCGCGGCGTTGGAGAATGGCTCCCTCCATCGCTTGCCGTCCACGGTCCAGTGCACGCGCAGTGAGGTGACCTTTCCGGCCGCGTTCTTGCGCTTCTCGACCTTGAGCACCTTCACGTCGTAGGTGGTTTCCATCATGCAGCTTCCTCGCAGAACTCCATGAATCGGATCAGCTCGCTGCGTCGGATGCGCAGGTCGCCGTTGGGCAGCTTCAAGCAGCGCGGAGCGCGGCGCTTCGCGCGCCAGTCGTAGAAGGTGGAGCGGGAGATCCGAAGCTCGCGGCACGCTTCGGCGATGGTCAGCAATTCGTCGCGGGGCATGGGCTCAGCTCCTGTCCGCCATGCCCGCGCCGCCCGTGACCGGCTCGCTGGCATAGCTGGTCTCGGCGGGCCGGTGACGGTGCGTGTTCAGTTGTGGGTCAAGCGCTGGAGCGGGGTGCCCGCCGCGCGCTGACAGAACCCGACAAAACTTCAGCGACAGGGTTCTGTCGGGTTC
>JBKOWZ010000016.1:0-20775 GCA_046724665.1 Actinomycetota bacterium | reverse complement strand
GGCCGGGCCCGGCACCGGCAAGACCCACTCCGAGGTGCTGGCCTCGCGCGGGGAGCGGTTCACCTCCTTCGACCCGGCCGCCTTCCCGGCGGTCACCGGGCGCGAGGAGGACTGGCGGTTCACCCCGCTGGCGCGATTGCGCGGCCTGCACGACGGCAGCGCGTCCGCCGACGGCGGCGCCAGGGTCGCCTGGGAGCTGCCGGAGGGCGCGAGCAGCGAGCAGGTCGGCGCGGACGATCCCCGAGCCGTCAAGGCCGGGGCGCCGATGGACGCCGCCGCGGCGTACGCGTTCCAGAACGCCGACAAGGTCACCGTGGTGACGGTCGCCAAGGAGACCGTGCTCGCCGAGCCGCTGCGGGCCGACATCCACGCCGAGGGCGGCGCGGCCTTCACGCACCTGGTCTTCGACGTCAAGCCGTTCGCCGAAGCCGTCATCGTGCTGAACCACACCGGAACCGGGTTGCGCTCGGCCAACGTGGACGTGCTCGTCGGCGACGGCGCGAAGGTGACCTTCGTCTCGGTCCAGGACTGGGAGCGCGACGCCGTACACCTGGCGCAGCAGAACACGCTGATCGGCCGGGACGCGACGTTCAAGTCCGTCAACGTGACCTTCGGCGGCGATCTGGTGCGGCTGGTCCCGCGGGTGCGGTTCGCCGGGCCCGGCGGCGACGCCGACCTGCTCGGGGTCTACTTCGCCGACGACGGCCAGCACCTCGAACACCGCCTGTTCGTCGATCACTCGGTGCCCAACTGTCGCTCTCAAGTGACGTACAAGGGCGCGTTGCAGGGCGCTGAGGCGCACACCGTGTGGATCGGCGACGTGCTCATCCGCGCGGCGGCCGAGGGTACCGACACCTACGAGCTGAACCGCAATCTGGTGCTCACCGACGGCGCACGCGCCGACTCGGTGCCGAACCTGGAGATCGAGACCGGCGAGATCGTCGGCGCCGGGCACGCCTCGGCCACCGGCCGCTTCGACGACGAGCAGCTGTTCTACCTCCAGGCCCGCGGCATCCCCGAGCACGAGGCGCGCCGGCTGGTGGTGCGCGGCTTCTTCGCCGACGTGGTCGGCCGCATCGGCATCCCGGAACTGGAGACGCGGCTGATGGAGAAGGTCGAGGCCGAGCTGGCCCGGACCGTGGCGGGCGCGGTGCCCGCGGCGGGGGTGGCCGCGTGAGCCGCGAACCCGTGTGGCACCCGGTCGGCACGCTGGCCGACTTCGAGGAGGACCGGCCCGAGGCCGTGGACGTGGACGGCACGCCGGTCGCCGTCGTGCGCACCTCCGCCGGGAAGGTGCACGCCATCCACGACGTCTGCTCGCACGCGAACGTCGCGCTGTCCGAGGGCGAGGTCGAGGACGGCGAGATCGAGTGCTGGTTGCACGGCTCGATGTTCTCGCTGGCCACCGGCAAGCCGACCTGCCTGCCCGCCGTCGAACCGGTCCCCGTCTACCCCGTCAAGATCGAAGGCGATGACGTATACGTCGCCGTGAACGTGGAGCTTTGATACCCATGGCCACTCTGGAAATCCGCGACCTGCACGTGTCCGTCGACGCCGAAGGCGGCCCGAAGGAGATCCTGCGCGGCGTCGATCTGACCGTGAAGCAGGGCGAGACCCACGCGATCATGGGCCCGAACGGCTCCGGCAAGTCCACCCTCGCCTACTCGGTCGCCGGGCACCCCAAGTACCAGATCACCTCGGGCGCGGTGCTGCTCGACGGCGAGGACGTGCTCGCGATGACCGTGGACGAGCGCGCCCGCGCCGGGATCTTCCTGGCGATGCAGTACCCGGTCGAGGTCCCGGGCGTGTCGGTGTCGAACTTCCTGCGCACCGCGGCCACCGCGATCCGCGGCGAGGCGCCGAAGCTGCGCACCTGGGTCAAGGAGGTCAACCAGGCGATGGAGCGCCTCCAGGTTGACTCAGCCTTCTCCGAGCGCTCCGTCAACGAGGGCTTCTCCGGCGGCGAGAAGAAGCGGCACGAGATCCTGCAACTCGAACTGCTGCGCCCGAAGATCGCGCTGCTCGACGAGACCGACTCCGGCCTCGACGTGGACGCCCTGCGCATCGTCTCCGAAGGCATCAACCGGGTGCGTGAGACCGGCGAGGTCGGCACCCTGCTCATCACGCACTACACGCGCATCCTGCGCTACATCCAGCCCGACTTCGTGCACGTCTTCGCCGGCGGCCGCGTCGTCGCGTCCGGCGGCGCGGAACTGGCCGAGCGGCTGGAGGCCGAAGGGTATGAGAAGTACACGGGCGTGAAGGAGGCGGTGTGACGTACGACGTTGACCTTGTCCGCAAGGATTTCCCGATCCTGGAGCGGCGCGTCCACGGCGACAAGCCACTGGTCTACCTCGACTCGGCGGCCTCTTCCCAGAAGCCGCGCCAGGTCGTCGAGGCGATGACCGAGTACTACGAGCGCAACCACTCGAACGTGCACCGCGGCGTACACACGCTGGCCGAGGAGGCCACCGCGATGTACGAGGGCGCGCGGGACAAGGTCGCCGCGTTCATCAACGCCGACCGGCGCGAGGTGATCTTCACCAAGAACTCCTCCGAGGCGCTGAACCTGGTCTCCAACGTGCTGGCCTGGGCCGGCGACCCGTACGGCATCGGCCGCGGCGACCGGGTCGTCATCACGCAGATGGAGCACCACTCCAACCTGGTGCCCTGGCAGCTGACCACCCGGCGCACCGGGGCCGAGCTGGCCTGGCTCGGCCTGACCGACGGCGGCCGGCTCGACCTGTCGAACCTCGACGAGATCATCAACGAGCGCACCAAGGTCGTCGCCGTGGTGCACGTCTCGAACATCCTCGGCACGCTCAACCCGATCGACGTGATCGCCCGGCGCGCCCACGAGGTCGGCGCGGTGGTGGTGGTGGACGCCTCGCAGTCCGCCCCGCACCTGCCGCTCGACGTGCGCGAGCTCGGCGCCGACTTCGTCGCGTTCACCGGGCACAAGATGCTCGGCCCGACCGGCATCGGCGTGCTGTGGGGCCGCTCGGAGCTGCTGGACGAGTGCCCGCCGTTCCTCGGCGGCGGCGAGATGGTGCAGACCGTCTCGATGGAGGCGACGACCTACGCGCCGATCCCGCACAAGTTCGAGGCCGGCACCCCGCCGATCGCCGAGGCGGTCGGGCTCGGCGCGGCGGTCGATTACCTCACCGCGCTCGGCATGGAGAACGTCGCGGCGTACGAGCACGAGCTGATCGAGTACGCGCTCGGCCGGCTCAAGCAGGTCGAGGGCCTGAAGATCATCGGTCCCGACACCGCGAAGGACCGCGGCGCCGCGATCTCGTTCACGCTCACCCTGCCGCCGCTCGGCGACATCCACCCGCACGACGTGGGTCAGGTACTCGACGAGGAGGGCGTCGCGGTGCGCGTGGGGCAGCACTGCGCGCGTCCGGTGTGTGTGCGTTACGGCGTTCCGGCGACGACACGCGCTTCGTTCTCCGTCTACACCACGAAGGCCGACATCGACGCACTCGTGGAAGGTCTCGAGGGCGTCAAGCGTTTCTTCGGAGCGTGATGAGCGATGCAGCTTGATTCGATGTACCAGGAGATCATCCTGGACCACTACCGCAACCCGCATCACAAGGGGCTGCGCGACCAGTACGAGGCCGAGGTGCACCACGTCAACCCGACCTGCGGCGACGAGGTGACCCTGCGGGTGCACCTGTCCGACGCCGGGCTCGGCGAGAACGCGGTGATCGAGGACGTGTCCTACGCCTCGCAGGGCTGCTCGATCTCGCAGGCCTCGGCCTCGGTGCTCAGCGATCTGGTGATCGGCAAGAAGGTCGGGGAGGCGCTGGCGATCCACGGCGCCTTCCTGGAACTGATGCAGTCCAAGGGCGAGGCCGCCGGGGACGAGGACGTGCTGGAGGACGCGGTCGCGTTCGCCGGGGTCTCCAGGTTCCCCGCGCGGGTCAAGTGCGCCCTGCTGTCCTGGATGGCGCTGAAGGACGCGACCGCGCAGGCGCTGTCCGTAGGAGGGAAGTGAACCGATGTCTGACGTGGCAGTGGCAGACGTGGACGACGTGACCGAGAACCTCAAGGACGTGGTGGACCCGGAGCTCGGGATCAACGTCGTGGATCTCGGCCTGGTCTACGGCCTGACCGTGGACGACTCGAACGTGGCGATCATCGACATGACGCTGACCTCGGCGGCCTGCCCGTTGCAGGACGTGATCGAGGACCAGATCCGCACCGCGCTCGACGGCCTGACCGCGGACTTCCGGGTGAACTGGGTGTGGATGCCGCCGTGGGGCCCGGACAAGATCACCGACGACGGCCGCGAGCAGCTGCGGGCGCTGGGCTTCAACGTCTGAGCCGGCCCGGCGGACCGGCCGGACGGCTGGAGCGGGCCGGGCCGCCGGACAGGCCGGATAGGATTGCGCGATGATCCGCTACACCAAGGGCCACGGCACGGAGAACGACTTCGTGATCGTTCCCGATCCGGACGGCGCGCTCCCGATGGAGCCCGGCTGGGTCGCCGCCGTGTGCGACCGGCGCGCCGGGGTCGGCGCGGACGGGGTGCTGCGGGTCGTCGCGACGGCCAAGATGCCCGGTCACGAGGACGCCGCGCCGGACGCCGAGTGGTTCATGGACTACCGTAACGGCGACGGATCGATCGCTGAGATGTGCGGCAACGGCGTACGCATCTTCGCGCGGTACCTGGTGGACCAGGGCCTGGCCGAGCCCGGCCGGTTCGGCGTGGCCACGCGCGCCGGGGTCAGGCAGGTGCACGTCCCCGCGGACGGCGGTGACATCACCGTGGACATGGGTGTGCCGTCCTGGCCGCGGGCCACGGCGCGGATCGCCTGGGACGGCCGCGCGGCGGACTCGGTACACGTCGATATGGGCAACCCGCACGCGGTCGTGTTCGTCGGGGACGTGGCCGAGGCGGGCGCGCTGACCGAGGCGCCGGTCTGGTCGCCGGCGAGCGCGTACCCGAACGGCGTCAACGTCGAGTTCGTCGCGCCGGTCGGCCCGCGGCACATCGCGATGCGTGTGTTCGAGCGCGCAGTCGGCGAGACCCGCTCCTGCGGCACCGGGGCCTGCGCCGCGATGATCGCCGCGGCGCGGCGGGACGGGGCCGCACCCGGCACGCCGTACGCGGTGGACGTGCCCGGCGGCCGGCTGACGATCGTCGAACGCGAAGACGGCCGGCTGGAGATGACCGGACCGGCGGTGCTCGTGGCGGACGGGACGCTGCGCGGCTGAAGTCGACGTCGAGTATCAGACGCCGGTCAGCTCGCTGAGCGAGGCGACGACGTCCACCAGCGCGCCGTTGCGTATCAGGGTCACGCCCAACCTGCTTCCCGCGCGCAGGGCGAGCATCAGCTTCTGCAAGTCCTGAGCCGTCAGCACCTTGGTGCCGTTCGCCGAGATCACCACGTCGCCGACCCGGATCCCGGCGCGGGCGGCGGGGGAGCCGGGCACCACCTCGACGACCCGCAGCCCGGTCTCCTGGCCGAGCCGCTGCGCGAGCGCGGGCGGCACCGCGATGGTCGCGCTGCCCAGGCCCAGCCAGGCGCGGCGCACCCGGCCGTGCGTCATCAGCTCGCTGAGAATGTGCCGGGTGGTCGCGTTCATCGGCACCGCCAGCCCGAGGCCGATCCCGGCCACCGCCGTGTTGATGCCGACGACCCGGCCGGCCGCGTCCGCCAGGGCGCCGCCGGAGTTGCCCGGGTTCAGCGCCGCGTCGGTCTGGATGACGTCGTCGATCACCCGCATCCCGGCGGCGGTCCTGGCCGGGATCGAGCGG
The DNA here is from genome assembly GCA_046724665.1 of Actinomycetota bacterium. Lineage (GTDB taxonomy): Bacteria > Actinomycetota > Actinomycetes > Streptomycetales > Catenulisporaceae > Actinocrinis. Next base: position 15,008 of record JBKOWZ010000016.1, on the reverse strand, counting down.
CCGAGCGCGCTGACGATCCCGGCGGTCACCGATCCGGCCAGGCCCAGCGGGTTGCCGACCGCGACCACCAGCTGCCCGACCCGCAGCCGGTCCGCGTCGCCGAGCCGCGCCGGGGCGGCCGGCCGCAGGCCGGTGCTGAGCACCGCCAGGTCGGACAGCCGATCGCGCCCGACGACCTCGAAGACCTGCTCCTGTCCGTCGTGGGTGTATACGGCCCCGCCGTTGACGCCCTCGATCACGTGCGCGCTGGTGACCAGGAACCCGTCCTGCGTGAACGCCACCGCCGATCCGGCGCCCTCGCCGCGCCCCGAGCGCACAGCCACGCTGAGGACCGAGGGCCGCAGCGTGTCCGCGACCGTGACCACCGTCTTGGAGTAGGAGTCCAGAGCGTAGCCGCCATCGTCGGCGGCGTCGGCGTCGTCGCGGGTGAACGGATCGCGGGCCATCTGGGTACCTCCCCGGCCGGGCAGACATTCTGTGCCGCTGAGTCGGATAACGACCGAAGCCCCGCGCTTGCTCCCGCGTACGCTGTCAGCCGACGCGGCCGATTCGGCGGCTAGGTTGAGGAGCGGAAGGTCCGGCGGTAGGCGGACGGTGACGTGCCGACCGCGCGGGAGAAGTGGTGCCGGAAGGTCGCGGGGTCGGCGAAACCCACGGCGGCGCCGACCTCCTCGACCGGCGCGTCGGTCGCCTCCAGCAGCGGCCGGGCGGCGGCGACCCGCTGGGCGATCAGCCAGCGCAGCGGCGAAGTGCCGGTGGCGCGGGTGAAGTGCCGCAGATAGCTGCGCTGGGACAGATGCGCGACACGCGCGAGGTCGGCGACGGAGATCGGCGTGGCGAGGTGCTCCAGCGCCCATTCGAGCGACCGTGTGACGCCGCCGCTTCCGGGCGCGCCGTCGTCGGCGAGGGGCCGCACCGCCGCCTCGATGAACTGCGCCTGGCCGCCCTCCCGGTGCGGCGGCAGCACGAGGCGCCGCGCGACGCTGTTCGCGACGCTCGGGCCGTGGTCGTTGCGCACGAGGTGCAGGCACAGGTCCAGGCCCGCCGCACTGCCCGCGCTCGTCAGGATGCTTCCGTCGTCCACGTACAGCACGTCGGGATCGACGTGTACGTCCGGGTAGCGCTCGGCGAGCACGTCCGCGTAGCGCCAGTGTGTCGTCGCCGTACGACCGTCGAGCAGGCCCGCGGCAGCGAGCGCGAAGGCGCCGGAGCAGATCGAGACGACGCGTGCGCCGCGCGCGTGAGCCTCTCGCAGGACGCTGACGAGGGCGGCTGGGGAGTCACCGCGCACGTCAGGGACCGCCGTCACGATCACCGTGTCCGCGGCCGCGAAGTCGTCGAGGCCGTATTCGGTCGCCATGGTGAAGCCGCCGACCGCGCGCAGCGGCTGCGCCGTCTGCGCGCAGACCTTCAGCTCGTACCACGGCACGCCGAGCTCGGGGCGCGGCAGGCCGAAGACCTCGACGACGCAGCCGAGCTCGAACGGCGACATGCCGTCGAAGGCGTACACGGCGACGGTGTGGTGCGTCGTCGCGTACCTGCGGCGCGGGGGATCGAGCAGCATGGCGTGATCTTAGCGGTCATTGGCGTTCGCGCCACTGGGATGGGGCGGCGGTGGGCGTGAGGATGAGCTGCGGAAGCTACGGCGAGGGGAGCTGTCAGATGGAGACGAGTGCGGCGCTGTCGGTGCCGGCGGCTACGAACGAGGAGGCGCTCGCGCACTTCGCGGCGCGTCTGTCCTTCGAGGCGGACGTGTCCGACGTGCACGCGGATCTGGAACGCGGACTGCTCGGCCGCGCCTACGCGCTGATCGACTCGCGCTCGGACGAGGCCTGGGAGCAGGGCCGCATCCCGGGCGCCGTGCATCTGCCGACCCGGTCGATCGCCCAGCGCGCCGCCGACGGGACGCTCGGCGCGCTCGTCCCGGCCGGCACGACCGTCGTGACGTACTGCTGGGGGCCCGGGTGCAACGGCGCGACGAAGGCGGCCCTGGAACTGGCCCGGCTCGGCTACCCGGTCAAGGAGCTGATCGGCGGATTCGAGTACTGGGTCCGCGAGGGCTTCGCGTACGACTCGAACTGGGGACGACGCAGTCCGGCGACGGACCCGCTCACGGCCCCGGCCGGCGCCGCGACCTGCGCGTGCTGAGCCGGCCGGAGCCGTCGGTGAAACAGGGCTCTGCGTCCTGAGATCCCGGTACGCAGGTCAGTACAGCTGCGTGAGCAGCAGCGCGACGTCGTCGTTCCACAGGCCGCGCGGGCGGTTGGCGTCGAGCAGCAGGTCGGCGAGGACCTCAAGATCGACATTCCGCGTGCTTTCCAGACAGGCCAGCGTGCGTTGCAGCCCCTGGTCGAGATCGTTGTCGATGCTCTCCAGCAGGCCGTCGGTGCACATCACCAGCCGTGTGTCCGGCTCGTACGGCACCTGCCACGCGGGGTAGAGCCCGTCCGACGGGACGCCGAGCGGCGCGCCGACCTCGTTGGGCGGCACGTGCGCCGGGCCGTGCGGCGGCACCACGACCGGCGGGATGTGGCCGGCCCGGCTGGCGGTGATCGTGCGGGTCTCCGGATCGACCCGGGCGACCAGGCAGGTGGCGAAGACCGGGTATTCGACGTCTTCGTTGATCTCGAGCACGAACTCGTGCGCGCGGTGCAGGATCTCGTCAACCGGGTGTTTCTCGGCGGCGTATGTGCGCACGGCGGTGCGCAGCCGGTACATCATCCCGGCGGCGTGCACGTTGTGGCCTTCGACGTCGCCGATGATCAGTATCGTCGAGCCGTCGTCCAGCGGCACCGAGTCGTACCAGTCGCCGCCGACCTGGATGCCGGTCGTCGCGGCCTCGTAGCGCCACGTGCCGCGCACGCCGGGCCCGAACTTCAGCGTGCGCGGCAGCATGCCCTCTTGCAGGGCGAGGGCGAAGCTGTGCTCGGTGTCGTGCAGCATGGCCCGGTGCACGGCCTGGCCGATCGCGCTGGCCAGCAGCAGCAGCATCGCGCGCTCCGGCTCGTCGAACGGCGCCTCGTCCCGGTAGCCGAGCAGGCACACCCCGCGCATCCGCGGGATGCCGGCCAGCGGCACGAACGCCCACGCCTCCAGCCCGAACTCGTTGACGATCGGCTCGACCTGCGGGAACCGCTTGCACAGGTCCGCCGAGCTCGAGTAGAAGAGGGCGGACTCGTAGGTCATCGCCGTGCGCACCGGGCCGTCGTCGGCTACCCGCAGCGGGTGCTCGCTGCCGCTGCCGCAGGCCAGCAGCACCTCGATCCGGGTGCCCACGTCGGCGATGATCAGCGCGTCGGCGCCGAGCGCGGGCAGCGCCCGCTCCACCGCGGCGCGCACCTCGGCGAGGGTCGAGGCGGTGGCCAGGCCTGCGGTGACCGCCTGAATCCGGGACGCGGCGCGGGCCTCGGAGAGCGCGGCGGCCTCGGCGGCGCGCCGTTCGGTGATGTCCGCGATGACGCCCATCAGCCGGATCGGCTCGCCGTCCGGGCCGGCCACCACCCGGCCGCGCGTCTCGAGGGTGTGGACCGAGCCGTCCGGCCAGCACACCCGGTACTCGAAGGTGTAGTCGCCCACCGACGCCAGCAGCGGCTGGAGGGTGCGCAGCAGGTGCTCCACGTCCTGCGGCGGCACCCGGGCCAGGAAGGTGTCGAAGTGCGGTGCGGCGTCCGGCGGCAGGCCGTGCAGGGCGAAGGTCTGGTCGTCGCAGACCACGTCGCCGGACGGCAGCAGCCAGTTGAAGAAGCCGGCCGAGGCGCTGAAGCCGGTCGGCGTCGTGAAGGGGCCCTCCCAGGGACTGAGCGCCGCGCGCCCGACCAGCAGCCCGTCACCCGGTTTGTCAGAGTACTGTGCTTCAGGACCCTGTTCGTCAGGGTTCTGTGCCTCAGAACCGTGTGCCTCCACGGCTCCTTCCCCGGCTCGACCGACACCGCCCGATTCCCCCGCAGCAGCGTTCTTATGTTGAGGCGGCGTCATCGGTTCCTCCCGCCGATCGTGCTCGCGCCCGCGCTCGGGTAATGGGGCAGCCTGATAACTCACATCAGGCACACGCGTACCGCTCACCATCGTGCTTACGGTAGTCGCCCGGTAGCTTTGCGGGGTGGTGTTTCCCGAGATTCGCACAGGTTGGCTGAAACGTATCGCTCGAGTGCGCCCTTGTTACACAGTGGCGCCGTCGCTAATGTGACCGAGTGTCAGGATAGCGCAACCGGAGGTAACCTTGTCGAGGTCAACCGCCACACTGCCGCGATCAACCCGGTCGCCTGCGCAGATTCCGGGCGCCTGGCCGCTGTTGGGACACGCCGGGACACTTCTGCGCGATCCGCTCGGATTCCTCGAAAGGGTGTACGCGCTCGGCGACGTCGTCGTGCTGCGCCTCGGCCCGAAACCCGCCTATCTGGTGAACGGCTCCGAGCCGCTGCGCCGGATCCTGGTGGCCGACGCGGCACAGTACGACAAGGGCTTCCAGATCGACAAACTCAGGTCACTGATCGGCGACGGCATCGGCACCTCGACCGGAGCCAAGCACCGCAGGCAGCGGCGTCTGATGCGCCCGGCGTTCGACCACGCGCACGTGCGCGGCTACGTGGACATCATGGCGCAGTGCGCGACCGCCGCCGCCGACTCGTGGCGCGGCGGCCGCCAGGTTGACGCGGGCGACGAGATGCGGCTGCTGGCGATGTCCGCGATCACCCGGGCCGTGCTCGGCGTCGGCGAACGGCCGGGGGGAGGGACCGGGGCGCTGCCCGACGCCGCGATCCAGGCCGAGGTGCTCGGTTCGCTGACGGTGCTGCTCTCCGGAGTCGGCCGCCGCGCCATCCTGCCGCTCGGGGCGCTCGAGAAGACGCCGCTGCCGGCGAACCTGCGCTTCAACCGGGCGCAGAACGCGCTGCACGCGGTGGTGGACCGGATGGTCGCCGACCACCGCGCGGCGCAACGCGACGGCGCCGGGGGCAGCGGCCTGCTCGGCACCCTGCTGTCCGCGGTGGACGAGGACGGCACCGGCATGACCGACGCGCAGGCGCACGACGAGATCATGACCGTGCTGCTGGCCGGGACCGAGACCTCGGCCGGCACGCTCGCCTGGCTGCTGCACCTGCTCTCCCGCGACCCGGACCTCCAGAGCGCGGTGCAGCAGGAGGCCGACACCGTGCTGGCCGGCCGCACACCGCAGGCCGACGACCTCGGCTCGCTGCCGCTGACCCGGCGCGTCGTCACCGAGGTGCTGCGCTGCTATCCGCCGAGTTGGCTGCTCGGCCGCCGCCCGCTGCGGCCGGTCGAGATCGCCGGGGTGCGGGTGCCCGCGCGTGCACAGGTGCTGCTCAACTTCTACGGCCTGCACCGCGACCCGCAGGCATATCCCGACCCTGGCCGCTTCGACCCGGACCGCTGGATCGCGCCGTCGCCCGAGGTGCTGCGCGGCTACTACCTGCCGTTCGGCGTCGGGCCGCACCTGTGCGTCGGAGAGGGCTTCGCCTGGAGCCTCATCCTGGCCACGGCGGCCGTGATCGTGTCGCGGTACACGGTCAGGCCCGTTCCCGGCGCCGTGGTGCGGCCGGTCGCCCGCACCACGCTGCACCCCGGAGTCGTACCCCTGAGATTCGAGCCGCGCTGACCCGGCGGCGCACGCCGGGTCAGCGGTTCAGGCGGCTCGGCCGGTTCAGGCGGCGATGCCGAAGTCGTAGCGCCGGGTCTCGGCGGACCAGGCCAGGTGCCCGGAGATCCAGGCCCTGATGTCGCCGAGGTAGCGCTCGACCCGCGGGTCGCCCGCGGCCAGCAGCCGCGTCTCCATCTCCTGATAGTCGTGCACCCGCCGGTCGTGCAGCGCGGCCGCGTCGCGCAGCGCCTGCTCGATCGGCTCGTGCCGGGCCCGGCGCAGCACCTCGGGCAGGCTGAGCACCTGGGTGGAGCGGTGCACCTCCCGCGGATACGAGAGGATGTCGTTGGCCCAGCAGATGATGTCCGCCGCCGCGTCGTTGACCGCGTGCAGCTCCGGCGAGCTCCACACCGCCCCCGGCAGTTCGAAGCCGTTGATGACGTCGATCAGCGCGAGGCAGGGGAACACCGCGCCGCTGTGCCGCCGCATCGCCACGTACTCCGGCAGGTCGGCCAGCGTGTGCCGCTCCCGGTGCGCCGCCTCCCAGGTCAGCGCGAGCAGATAGCAGACGGTCTGCGCGGTGAACCGGTCGAACTGCTCCGGCGTGGCCAGCAGCAGCAGCCGCTCGCGCAGGTCGGCCAGCGCGGGCAGGAACGGATTCGCGTTGCGCGGCGGGACTTCACCGCGTTCGATCACCCGCAGCACGTCGGCCGCCAGATCGACGGTCTCCGCGGGCCGCCGCCCGAGCTCTGATTCGTCGCAGAAAGCGTCGTCGAACAGGAAGAGCCAGGTCGTCCAGTCGGTGTTGAGCAGCAGCCCCGGCAGGGTGGCTCGCGGGCTGACCCGCCCCGCGAGCCGGGCGCTGCGGGTCGCGGCGAGCCTGCGGCGCACCGCCGGATCGCCGGCCAGGCCGAACCGGTCGGCCCAGGCCAGAGTGGCTGCCTCGGCCGTCTCCACCTGCTCGTGCAGGGCCGACGGATAAGGCGAGTTGAGTCGAGGTAAGAAAAGGCAGGACGGCGGAGAGCTCATAGCAGAACCCCCTTCGCATCGAGACCCGCGCACGGCCCCGCAGTGGTGCAATTGCACTCCCCGAGTCAGGATGTTACATCAACGCCGCGTGGCGTGGCAGACGCGGTGGGTCACAATCGAGCCACGGTGGCTCAGGGGTCGCAAGTGCCTGAAGTGTTGCCAGAGCCCTGCGGCACGGGTGTACGTGATCTTGGTCGCGGTCCGGGCGGCGCGCTGCGGGTAAGATGGATCAGTGATCTCCGTATCCCAGGTCGAGCTGCGCGCGGGTTCGCGCGTGCTGCTCGAGCCGGCCTCGTTCCGCGTCGGGCCGGGCGACCGCATCGGCCTGGTCGGCCGCAACGGCGCCGGCAAAACCACGCTGACCAGGACGCTGGCCGGTGAGACGCTGCCGGCCGCCGGGACGATCACCCGCTCCGGTCCGGTCGGCTACCTGCCGCAGGATCCGCGCACCGGCGACCTTGAGGTGCTGGCCCGCGACCGCATCCTTTCCGCGCGCGGCCTGGACGAGGCGGTGCGCCGGATGCGCGCGGCCGAGGCGAAGATGGGCTCCACGGACGCCGCCGAGCACGAGCGCGCGATGCGCCGCTACGCAAGTGCGGAAGCCGAATTCCTTGCCAACGGCGGCTATGCGGCCGAGTCCGAGGCGGCGACCATCGCCTCCAGCCTCGGCCTGCCCGACCGGGTGCTCGGCCAGCCGCTCGGCACGCTCTCCGGCGGCCAGCGCCGCCGGGTGGAGCTGGCCAGGATCCTGTTCGGCGACAACGAGGTGCTGCTGCTCGACGAGCCGACCAACCACCTCGACGCCGACTCGATCGTGTGGCTTCGCGAGTACCTCAGGAACTACAAGGGCGGCTTCATCGTCATCTCGCACGACGTGAAGCTGGTCGAGTACTGCGTCAACAAGGTCTTCCACCTGGATGCCAACCGCACCGCCATCGACTTCTACAACATGGACTGGAAGAGCTACCTCGCCCAGCGCGAGGCGGACGAGCGGCGGCGCAAGCGCGAGCGGGCGAACGCGGAGAAGAAGGCCGGCGCGCTGATGTCGCAGGCCGACAAGATGCGGGCGAAGGCGACCAAGACGGTGGCCGCGCAGAACATGGCCCGGCGCGCCGAGCGGATGCTCTCGGGGCTCGAGGCGGTGCGCCAGGCCGACAAGGTGGCCAAGCTGCGCTTCCCCGAGCCGGCCCCCTGCGGCAGGGTCCCGCTGATGGCCGCCGGGCTGTCCAAGTCCTACGGCTCGCTCGAGGTGTTCACCGACGTGGACCTCGCGGTGGACCGCGGCTCGCGGGTGGTCGTGCTCGGGCTCAACGGCGCCGGCAAGACCACGCTGTTGCGGCTGCTGGCCGGGGTCGAGGAGCCGGACACCGGGAAGATCGAGCCGGGGCACGGCCTGAAGATGGGCTACTACGCCCAGGAGCACGAGACCCTCGACCCCGAGCGCACGGTGCTGGAGAACATGCGCACGGCGGCCCCCGACCTGGACCTGGTCGAGGTGCGCAAGGTGCTCGGCTCGTTCCTGTTCTCCGGCGACGACGTGGACAAGCCGGTCGGCGTGCTCTCCGGCGGAGAGAAGACCCGGCTGGCGCTGGCCACGCTGGTGGTCTCCAGCGCCAACGTGCTGCTGCTCGACGAGCCGACCAACAACCTCGACCCGGCCAGCCGCGCGGAGATCCTCGGCGCGCTGCGCGCGTACGCGGGCGCGGTGATCCTGGTGACGCACGACGAGGGCGCCGTGGAGGCGCTGGCACCCGAACGGCTGATCCTGCTGCCCGACGGCGTCGAGGACCTGTGGAACGAGGGCTACCGCGATCTGGTCGCGCTCGCCTGAGCCCCGGTCCCGCGCCGGTGCGCGGTGTCCGTCCGGTGCGCGTCGCACGGATCGCCGCTGGTACTACGCCCGTCGAACTGCGGATTCACCGGTTCCGACAACGCGTCGGATGCGGCTGGTAACAGTCCGGTAACGGATCCTGGTGCGAACGCCCGCAAATCCGCCGAAGACCAGGCCAATCCCGCCCGCGGTCCGGGAATAACCGCCGACTTTGTTCGCCGAACCGGTGGTCAACTCGGACGTGAGGGGTGATCATGGGTGATCAGAGCGCACAACCGCGGTAGACGGTGGGTCATCCCACCTGCGGATCCCAGCGGGGGCGGGGCTCCCGCCGTTTCACAACTCATCCGAATCACGCAGTGAAATTTGCGGGGCACGGACCCCGCACCCCTCATAGGAGGCACGTGTGGCCGAGACTCTCAAGAAGGGCAGCCGCGTTACCGGCGCCGCGCGAGAGCAGCTCGCGACCGATCTGAAGAGCAAGTACGAGTCGGGCGAGTCGATCCGCGCCCTGGCCCAGGAGACGGGCCGTTCGTACGGCTTCGTGCACCGGATGCTCAGCGAGTCCGGTGTGGTCCTGCGCGGGCGCGGCGGCGCCACCCGCGGCAAGGCGAAGACCGCGTAGCGGCGAGCCTGGTCCGGCCGGCCCCGGCCGCCGGTGCCTGAGCGCATCGGCGGCCGGGGCTCGTTGTGTGCGGGCTGCGCGTGGTGCGCGCGCGGAGATCTCCGATAAGGTCCGGTGACATCTCCATACGTTCACCAGCAAGGGGTGACCGGGCTTCATGGCACCGTTGACGGACCACGACACCGACGAAACTCCCACCGGCGCCGCCGCCAGCCCCGCCACCGATACAGGCACCGATCCCGCCGCCGACGTGCCCGCGGCCATCGCCCCGGTCTATGACTTCTGGCCCGCCGACCGCCAGGCGGCCGCCGCCAAGGCGGGTGTGCGGCTGACCGTGCAGGGCGAACTCGCCACCGTCATCCTCGACCGCCCCGCCAAGCGCAACGCGATGACGCCCGCGATGTGGTGGCAGTTGGCTGAGATCGGCCGGGCGCTGCCCGGGTCGGTGCGCGCCGTGCTGCTGCGCGCCGAGGGCAGCTCGTTCAGCGCCGGACTCGACCGCTCGGTGCTGGTCGCCGAGCCGTCCCCGGAGAACAAGGGCAAGGCCAAGACGCTGATCGACCTGGCCGAGAGCGAGCCGGCCGACGCGGAGCTGACCATCGAGGCGTTCCAGGAGGCGTACACCTGGTGGCACCGCCCCGACCTGATCACCGTGGCCGCGGTGCAGGGCCACGCGATCGGCGCCGGATTCCAGCTGGCGCTGGCCTGCGACCTGCGGATCGCGGCGCACGACGCGCGCTTCGCGATGCGGGAGATCAGCCTCGGCCTGGTGCCCGACCTCGGCGGCACGAAGCCGCTGACGCAGCTGGTCGGCTACGGCAGGGCGCTGGAGATCTGCGCGACCGGCCGGTGGATCGAAGCCGCGGAGGCCGAGCGGATCGGCCTGGTCAACCAGGTGGTCCCGGCCGCCGAGCTGACCGTGCAGGCGCAGATCTTCGTCCGCGAGCTGCTCGCCGCCGACCGCGACGCGCTGATCGAGACCAAGGCCCTGATCCAGGGTGCGGTGGAGCGTGACTACGACGCGCAGCGCGCCGCGGAGCGGGCCGCGCAGGTGCGCCGCATCCGCGCGCTGGCCCGGCGCTGAGCCGTCGGCACGCTAGTGCCGTTGCGGTCAACCTTTACCCGCAGGCGAGGTGTTCCAGGGCGGCATACGGCAAGGCGCGGGGGCGTGCGCGCACTGGTGGTGCGCGGACGTCACCGCAACGCAGCCAGATGTCGGCACTAGCCGCTGATCGGCTCCCGTAATATTCGACCCCATGACCGGCGAACCGCCCCGCTCCCAGGCCGCGACCGCGCCGATGCTCAAGGCGCTCAACGAGCGGACCGTGTTCGAGACGATTCGCTCCGGCCACCCGATCTCCCGCGCGGAGATCTCCCGCCGCGTCGGCATCTCCAAGCCCACGGTCTCGGCCGCGCTCGCCGCGCTGCTGGACAGCGGCCTGGTGCGTGAGACCGTCCCCGGCGGCGAAGGGCCGACGTACGGGGCGCTGTTCTTCGAACCGGTCCCCGAGGCCGGCTTCGTCATCGGCCTGGACATCGGCGGCCGGTACCTGCGCGGGGTGATCGCCGCCCTCGACGGCGAGGAGCGCGCCCGCGCGCAGACCGACGTCGGCCCGTGCGAGATCACGCAGATCGTCGCGCAGGCCGCGCGGATGCGGCGGCAGCTGTTGCGCGACGCGGCGGTGCCCGACGACGCCGAACAGGTCGTCATCGCCGCGGCCCCGGGCGTGGTCGAGCAGTCCACCGGCCGCGTTTATCAGGCATCGACCATCCCGGGCCTTGACGGCTTCCCGCTCGCCGAGGCGCTGGCCGCGGCCTTCGCGTCCGCGGACCAGGCGCCGGTCGCGCGCGGATCGGTGCCGGCCGGCAATGTCCTAGTGGAGAACGACATCCACCTGGCCGCGCTCGGCGAGCGGTGGCGCGGGGTCGGCGCGCGCGTGGACGACTTCGCGGTGCTCTCGGTGGGCACCGGCACCGGCGCCGGGCTGGTTCTCGGCGGCCGGCTGCACCGCGGCCGCAACGGCGCGGCCGGCGAGATCGACTTCGCGCTGGAGGGCGGCGCGGACGCCAACCCGTACGACCCCTGCGCCCCCGCATTCGAGCGGCTGGCCGCGGACTGGATCGAGTTTCGCGGCGAGCCGACCGCGCTGCGCGCTCCGGCGGCGCCGGAGCAGATCTTCGAGGCCGCGCGCCGCGGCGACCGGCTGGCCGGGCTGCTGGTCGCCGAGGAGGCGCGGCGCATCGCCGTGTATCTCGCGCCGATCTGCGCGGTGGCCGACGTGGAGCTCGCGGTGCTTGCCGGAGGCATCGGCCTGAACGCCGACCTGCTGCTCGAGCCGGTGCGCGCCGAACTGGCCAAGCGCGTCCCGTACCCGCCGCGCGTCGAGGTCAGCCCGCTCGGCGAGGCCGGCGTGCTGACCGGCGCCATCGCGCACGGCACCGCCATCGCGCTCGACCGGGTACTGGCCGCGCGGATCGGCTGACGGCGAAGCCGGGTCAGGCGGTCCGGCCGGTCTTGCCCGCCCAGCCGCCGAAGTCGAAGTCGGATTCGACCGGCGTCAGCTCCGGGCGCTTGGCCTCGCGGCCGTCCCCGGACGAGCGGCCGGTCATCCGGCGCCTGATCCAGGGCGCGAGGAACCGCACGGTCCAGACGACGTTCGAGTACATGCGCACGATCACCCACGGCCGCTTGCGCGGCGGCAGCGGCGCCCGCCAGTCGAAGGCCGGCTCGTAGCCCAGCGCCTCGAGCACCGCCTCGGCGATCCGCCGGTGCCCCTCGGTGGCCAGGTGGACCCGGTCCGGCGCCCACAGCCGCGGATCGTCGAAGATCCGTTCCACGGACAGATCGACGACCACCACGCCGTAACGCTCGCGCAGGCTCTCGACCATCTCGCCCAGCTGGATCACCCGCGGCGCGAACCGCCGCAGCGACGGCATCCGGTACCTGAAGTCCACCGACTGGAACATCACCACCCGCACGCCCGCCGCGGTGAGCGTCGCGACGCACTGCTCGAGGTGGGTGGCGATCGCGTCCAGGTCGCAGCCGGGCCGCGCCACGTCGTTGAGCCCGGTGGCCAGCGACACCAGGTCCGCGCCCATGCGCAGGGACATCGGCACCTGCTCGGCGCTGATCTGCTTGACCAGCCGTCCACGCACCGCGAGGTTCGCATAGCGGAATTCGGGATTGAACGCGGCCAGCCGCGCGGCCACCAGATCGGCCCACCCGCGCAGGGAGCCGTCCGGCAGCTTGTCAACCATTCCCTCGGTGAACGAATCACCCAGCGCGACGAACGAACGGTATCCGGCTGCTTTCTCCGGCACTACGCGTACCGGAAGAGCATCGCCTTGCGGTACCACGCCCATGCGTGCCGTAGCGCCGCTATCCTCGGCCGTGAAGCCTTCGACCGTTTCGTATCCGCCCGCCCCGGAAATCGTCTGCTCCTCCACAAGACGGTGATACTAACGACGGCGGAATTCCGGAAAACCGTGCTGCGTTCAATGGCACACGAACAAGAGGCAAAGGACGGGTGGCGGCAGCGGTGCGTGGCATGGGAATGGCCGGCGGCGGTCCGGTTGACATGCGGACGATGGGCTCGTACATGCGCGATCCCAAGGCGATCCGGAAACTCAAGCCGGGCACCATGCGCCGCATCGGCGCGCTGGCCCGCCCCTTTGCCCGGATCATCGGCGTGTTCCTGGCGCTCACCGTCCTCGACGCGGTGCTCGGCGTGCTGCCGCCGCTGTTCTCGCAGCGGATCGTGGACAACGGGGTGCTCAAGCACGACGGCGGCCTCGTCACCACCCTCGCGCTGGTCGTGGCGGGCATCGCGCTGCTCGACGCCGCGGTCGGCCTGGTCTCCCGCTACCTGTCCGCGCGCATCGGCGAGGGTCTCATCGCCCTGATGCGCACCAGGGTGTTCGCGCACGTGCAGCGGATGCCGATCGCCTTCTTCACCCGGACGCAGACCGGTGCGCTGGTCTCCCGGCTCAACAGCGACGTGCTCGGCGCGCAGCGCGCGTTCACCTCCACGCTCTCCAGCGTCGTGTCGAACGCGGTCTCGCTGCTGCTTACCGGCGTGACGATGTTCTACCTGTCCTGGCAGATCACCCTGTTCGCACTGGTCCTGCTGCCGATCTTCATACTGCCGGCCAAGCGGATGGGCCGCCGCCTTCAACAGTTGACCCGCGAGCAGATGCAGCTCAACGCCGACATGTCCACGATGATGACAGAACGCTTCAACGTCTCCGGCGCGCTGCTCGCCAAGCTCTTCGGCCGCCCGCGGGAGGACGACGAGCTGTACGCCGCGAAGGTGGACCGCGTGCGCGGCATCGGCGTGCGCGTCGCGGTGAACGGCAGCGCCTTCATGACCTCGCTCACGCTCGTCGCGGCGCTCGCGACCGCGATGGTGTACCTGGTCGGCGGCCGGATGGCGGTGAGCGGGCAGCTGTCCCTCGGCACGATGCTCGCGCTGGTCGGGCTGCTCGGCCGGCTCTACGGGCCGCTGACCGCGCTGGCGAACGTGCGGGTGGACGTGATGACCGCGCTGGTCTCCTTCGACCGGGTCTTCGAACTGCTCGACCTGCCGCCGATGGTGACCGAGAGCCCTGACGCGGTGCCGGTGCCCGCCGGAGCGCCGGTCATCGAGTTCGACCGGGTCGCCTTCCGCTACCCGACGGCGTCAGAGGTCTCCCTCGCCTCGCTCGAGTCCGTCGCGGTGCTCGATCAGACCCCTTCCGCGCAGGTGCTGCGTGAGCTGTCGTTCCGCGCCGAGCCGGGCACGATGACCGCGCTGGTCGGCCCGTCCGGCGCGGGAAAGACGACGATCACCGCGCTGGCCGCCCGGCTCTACGACGTGACCGGCGGCACGGTGCGCGTCGGCGGCCTCGACGTGCGGCAGGTGCAACTCAGCTCCTTGCGGGAGCGCATCGGCGTGGTGACTCAGGACGCGCACATGTTCCACGACACCATTCGCAACAATCTGCTTTACGCGCGCCCGGCCGCCACCGAGGACGAGTTGGTCAGCGCCCTGAAGGACGCGCAGATCTGGGACCTGGTCGCCTCGCTGCCCGACGGCCTGGAGACCGTGGTGGGCGACCGCGGCTACCGGCTCTCCGGCGGCGAGAAGCAGCGCATCGCCATCGCGCGGCTGCTGCTCAAGGCGCCCGACGTGGTGGTGCTGGACGAGGCGACCGCGCACCTCGACTCGGAGTCCGAGGCGGCGGTGCAGCAGGCCCTCGCCAGCGCGCTGCGCGGCCGTACGTCGCTGGTCATCGCGCACCGCCTGTCCACGGTGCGCGACGCCGACCAGATCCTCGTCGTCGATGGCGGTCGCATCGTCGAGCGCGGTACGCACACCGCGCTGCTGGCAGCCGAGGGCCTTTACGCGGACCTGTACCGCACCCAGTTCGCCCAACAGGACACCGGGACCGCGCAGCCGGTGGATTGACCGTGGACCGGCCTCAGCGCAGCAGGGTCATGCCGAACTCCGCGGCGACGGGGGAGGGGTGCTTCCCCTTCGCCGCGACCGGCCGGCGGGTGACCGGCGACGCCGGGTCGTCGTCGGCGCCGGCGGCGACGCGGTTGAAGTCGATGCGGTCGCCGTCGGGCAGGCTGTGCGTCAGCTCCGCGGCGATGGCCGCCCACACGCCGGCCTGCTGCCAGTCGCGCAGCCGCCGCCAGCAGGTCATCCCGGAGCCGAGTCCGAGTTCCTTGGGCAGCCGCTCGAAGCCGATGCCTCGCGCGAGCACGACCAGGATGCCGGTCAGCACCGCCCGGTCGTCCAGCGGCTTGCGGCCGGGGTAGCGCCGCCGCCGGGTCCGCTCCGGGATGAGCGGCTCGACCCGCGCCCAGACCGCGTCGGTGATGACCGGGTCGGTGCGCGGCGGCGCGACGCGGCGCGGCCGGGGTACGCCGGGCAGGCCCGAGC
>JBKOWZ010000026.1:0-5140 GCA_046724665.1 Actinomycetota bacterium | reverse complement strand
CGTGACCCCCGCCCACGCGGCGGCGACCGCGGCGACCACGCTCGTGGTCAACGTCAACCAGCCCTTCCGCGCCGTCACCCATGTCGCCTCCGGCGGACTGTACGGCCTGGACACCGCGACGATCCCGGCCGACAGCCTGGTGCAGCCGCAGCACCCGAACACCTTCGTGCAGATGGCGCCCGGCGGGAAGCAGCTGCCCAACGGCGAGCCGTCCCCGGGCGGCGACGCGCTGGTCGTCGCGCCGGAGGCGGCCAGGGCCGGGGCGAAGGTGGTCGTGCGGATGCCGGACTGGTATCCGAACTTCCCGTACCGCTGGGTCAGCTGGACCGACTGGCTTTCCGCGGTCGATCAGCAGGTCGCCTCGGTCAAGGCGTCCGGCGCGACGAACATCAGCGCCTGGGAGCTGTGGAACGAGCCGGACTGGACCTGGAACACCGGCGCCGCCGGCGCCTTCGACGCCGGCTGGGCCAGGACGTTCCACGAGGTGCGCTCGAAGGACGCCGGCCGGCCGATCCAGGGCCCGAGCACCTCGTACTGGAACCAGAGCTGGATGTCCACCTTCCTGACCGACGCCAAGAACAGCGGCACCGTGCCCGACATCATCGCCTGGCACGAGCTGGGCGGCGCGTCGAGCATCGCCGCCGACGTGGCCGCGTACCGCTCGCTCGAGTCCAGCCTCGGCATCAGCCCGCGGCCGATCGCCATCGAGGAGTACGGCACGACCAGCGAGGTCGGCGTCCCGGGCCCGCTGGTCGGCTACATCGCGAAGTTCGAGCGCGCCGGGGTGCACGACGCCGAGCTGGCCTTCTGGAACCACTACGGCACGCTCGGGGACACCCTCACCGACACCGGCGGCTCGCCGAACGGCGCCTACTGGCTCTACACCTGGTACGGCTCGATGAGCGGCAACATGGTCACCACCGTGCCCCCGTCGCAGTCGGGGCTGGACGGCGCCGCGTCGGTCAACTCCGCGGGCGACCAGGTGAGCGTCATCTTCGGCGGCGGCACCGGCGCCACCGCGGTGACCGTCAACGGCCTCAATTCGCTGTCGGCGTTCGGGAGCACGGTGAACGTCAAGCTCGAATACACGCCGTCCGCCGGCCGCACCACCGCGGTCTCCGGACCGCTCACCATCTCACAGACCACGTACACGGTGGCCAACGGCTCGATCACCGTGCCGGTCGCGATGAACGCCGCGTACGGCTACCACCTGGTGATCACCCCGACCGGAACCACCACCTCGCTGGCCGGGACGTACCAGATCAGGAACGTCAACAGCGGCCTCGCGCTGGACACGCAGAACGGCGGCACCGCGCAGGGCACGCTCGTGGACCAGGCCACCCCCGGCGGCGGGAGCACGCAGTCGTGGACCCTCGTCGCGGCCGGATCGGGGCTCTACAAGATCAGGAATGTGGCCGGCGGGCTGTTGCTCGGCATCACCAACATGAGCACCGCGAACGGCGGCACCGCGCTGATCTGGGGCGACAACGGCACCACCGACCACCTGTGGCAGCTGATCCCGGCGGGCGGCGGCAGGTACAAGATCGCCAACGACAACAGCGGGCTGTTGCTCGGCGTGACCAACATGAGCACCGCGTCCGGCGCCCAGGTCCTGCAATGGGCCGACAACGGCACGGCCGACCACCTCTGGACCCTGACAGCACGCTGACCCCATCCCGGTCTGCGCCGGGCCGGCCGCACCGCGGCCCGGCGCAGTCAAGGACTGAAAGGTTCACACCCGCGCGGGGGAAACCCCGCGCTGGAGCGGGGACGCAATCAGTGCCCGTTGACTCTCGGCGGGGCAGAGGGTGTTCTATCGCCGGAGGTGAGTACTGTGCGACGCAACTTGATACTAGGGATCGCACTTGGGGCGGGGCTGGCGGTGGTGACCGGCGGTATCGGCGGCCCGGCGGCGGCCGACGTGGGCGGACCGGCCACACCCCAGCGCCTGTACGCCACGAACGACGCCACATCGATCACCCTCTCCTGGACCGAGCCGGCGACGGGCACCAGGCCCGCCTACTTCCAGGTCTACGAGGGCGGGGCGGTGGTGGCCCGCAACACCACCACGCATGTGACCATCCGCAATCTCGTCTTCAACAGCGCGCACACCTACACGGTGACCGCCGTCGATCCGTTCGGACGCGAGTCCGCGGCCAGCGCGTCCATTTCGCGCACCGCCATCGTCGGCGGACCGTTCGCGTGCGGAATCACCGCGCCGAGCGGCCTGACCGCGACCAACGTCTCCGCGTCCGGAGTATCGCTGTCCTGGTCCAACGCGCAGCCCTACTACGACCAGCCGGGCACGCTGATCGTGCAGCTGGACGGCGCGAACGTGATGCAGACGGCGCTGGACAGCGCCCGGATCAGCGGACTGGCACCGTCCTCGACGCACACGGTGACCGTGGCGCGCCGCGACTGCAACGGAACGCTGCACGCCGGCGCGCCGCTGACGGTCACCACGCTCGCCGGGCCGGGTTCGCGTCCGGCCGCGCCGAGCGGCCTGACCGTGACCGGCACGACGAACGGGTCGGTCTCGCTGTCGTGGGGCGCGTCGGGATCGGTGGCCGGCTACGCGGTCTACGACGGCGGCACGCAGGTGGCGGCCACCTACGGCACCGCGGCGACGGTGACCGGGCTGTGGCGGGACACCGCGCACCAGTTCACCGTCTCCGCCCTGGACGCGGCGGGCGGCGAGTCCGCGCAGAGCAACGCGGCGGCCGTCTCGACAGCACCCTGCGACACCGTGGTGCCGCCGCCGGCCGGGCTCACGGTGACGCCGCGTTCCGCGTCCACGGTCGCGCTGTCGTGGACGTCCATCGTGCAGCCCGTCGGCTTCGTCGTGTACCGCTGGGGTGCTCCGGTCGCGACGGTTGACGGCAACACGGCCGTCGTCACCGGGCTTCCGTCGGCGAGCACCGCGTCGTACACGGTCGCGGTTCAGGAATCGGCGACCGGCGGCGCGTGCGGCAGCTCGGCCCCGAGCGCCCCGGTCACCGCGACCACGCTGTACGGCCCGAGCGCGCGGCCGGCCGCTCCGACGGCGCTGACGGTGACCAGCCGGACGCCCAACTACTCGTCGCCCTTCACCGGCACCGTCACGCTCGCGTGGAGCCAGCCGGCCGGCGCGGACCCGGTCGCGGGATACCGGCTGTACGAGGGCTCGACCGTGCTCGCCAGCACGACCACCACCGGCGCGAGCCTGACCCTTCCGTCCGGGCCCACGCACGTGGTCTACGTCGTGTCGCTGGACGCGGCCGGCAACGAGTCGGTGCTCGACGGACCCGTGCGCTTCTCCGTGCCGTACATCCCAGTGCCCTGACACTAGCTCCGACAGGTCTCCACGCAGCGCGACTGCCCGGCACCCACCGGGCAGTCGCGCTGCGCGTTCTTACGGGTGCTGCGTCAGCAGGTGCGCCTGGAAACCCTGGCCGAAGGTGCTGGTCGGGGTGCCGTTCCAGTCGAGGATGAGGTCGTTGCCGTTGCTGTTGCACACGCCCCACGGGTTCCACGTCCAGGCCTGGTAGCCGATCCCGTTGGCGTCGGCCCAGGTGGTGACCTGGTCGAGGTAGTCGTGGCCGCAGCTGTTCTGGCCGACCTCGCCGATCTGAACCGGCGTCTTCGCGGCGACCGTGGCGATGGTGTTGTTCCAGCAGGAGGTGTTGGAGCAGCTGTTGAAGTTGTAGGTGTGCCACGACGCGATCAGGTTGCCGGTCGGGTCCTTCGGCGCGTAGGCGGCCCACTGGCTCAGGTCGTTGGTCCACGTCAGGCCGCCGACCATGATGACGTTCGTCGCGCCGGTCGCGCGCACCGCGTTCACCAGCGTCTGCATGCCGGCCACCGGGTAGGTGATGCCGGTGCAGGTGCCGCCGTCACGCAGGCAGGTCCACTCCTCGGTCGGGTTGTTCCAGCCGTCGGCCGCGTCCGGGTAGGGCTCGTTGAACAGGTCGAAGATCACCGCGTCGTTGCCCTTGAACATGGTGGAGACCTGGGTCCAGAACGTCGGCGTGTACTGCGAGTCCGGCATCGGCTTCTGGCAGGTCGCCTTCACGTCCGAGCAGCCCGCGCCGCTGCCGGTGTACAGGCCGTAGGTCCAGTGCAGGTCGAGGATCACGTTCATGCCGTTGGCCACCAGCAGGTTCACGTAGTCCTTCACCGCCTGCTGATACGCGGCGCCGCTGGTTCCGGTGGCGGGCACGTCGGCCGTGCCGAGCCAGCACTCCTCGTTGAGCGGGAGCCGCACGGCGTGGATGTTCCAGGTCTTCATCGCGTTGACCGTGGCCTGGTCCGCCGGGCCGTCCCACATCCCGTTGCCCTGGATACAGGCGAACTCACCGCTTGACCGGTTGACGCCGAGCAGCCGATACGGCGTTCCGGCGGCGGTGACCAGGTGGTTGCCCGAGACGTGCAGCGCCGGGGCCGGGCCGCTCGAGCTGGCGGATGGCGACGCGGACCGCGAGGCGCTGGCCGACGCCGAGGCGGAGGCGCTGGCGGAGGTGGTGCGGCTGGCACTCGTGCTGGGGCTGGAGCTCACCGTGCCGTTGCACACGGTGCCGTTCAGCGTGAACTGGCTCGGGACGGTATTCGTGCCCGAGTACGAGCCGTTGAAGCCGAGGGACGTCGTGCCGTTCGTGCCGATCGAGCCGTTGTACGACAGGTTCGTCACGGTCACGGCCGCACCCGACTGCGTGTAGCTGCCGTTCCACAGCTGCGTGATCTTCTGGTTGCCGGCGAACGTCCACCCCAGCGACCACGACGTGATCGGGCTGCCCAGGTTCGTGATCACGATGTTCGTGGTGAAGCCCACGTCCCACTGGCTGGAGACGGTGTAGCTGACCGAGCACCCCGCACTCGCCGCCTGCGCCTGCCCCGACACGGTGACTGCGGCCGCTGCGGCCGCGACCAGTGCGGCGACGGCGCCGACGGCGGGTAGGGCTCTTCGTTGAATGTGCATCGCAACTCCTCGTTCTGATTCGCTGGTTCGGCTGGGAATCAACTCGGGAGGCTGGTTCACTTAACCGATTAAGTCAAGGTGCCGGCCCCCCCCCCCCCCCCCCCCCCACCGGGGGGGGCCCGGACGGCCCCCGGACCCCGAAGATTTAGGGGGGGGGCCCCGGCCAACCCCGGCCCCGGGTAGTTT
>JBKOWZ010000219.1:0-11034 GCA_046724665.1 Actinomycetota bacterium | reverse complement strand
GGCTGACCCGCGCCGCCGGCCCGAACCTGCCGGCCTGCGCCCTGACCGGCTCCGCGCTGCTCGTGCTGGCCGACCTGCTGGGCCAGCGGGTGATCCCGGGGCGGCAGCTGCCGGTGGGCGCCGTCACCGGCCTGCTCGGCGGCGGATATCTCGTGTACCTGTTGGCAACCGAACGCAAGGCAGGCCGACTGTGACCCCGCACACCGCTGACACGGGCTCGGCTCCACGCCTGACCGGCAATGCCCTGACCCTCGCCTACGACCGGCGCACCATCGCCCGCGACCTGACCGTCGCGATCCCGGACCGGTCGTTCACGGTGATCGTCGGCCCCAACGCCTGCGGCAAGTCAACGCTGCTGCGCGCGCTCGCCCGAGTGCTGCGGCCGCAGGCGGGCACGGTGCTGCTCGACGGCCGGCAGATCAGCACCCTGCCGGCGAAGCAGGTGGCGCGCACCCTCGGCCTGCTGCCGCAGAGCCCGATCGCGCCCGACGGGATCACCGTGTCAGAGCTCGTCGGCCGAGGCCGCTATCCGCACCAGGGCGTGCTGCGCCGCGGTGGCGAGGCGAACGGCCGCGACGAGGCGGTCGTCGCGCGGTCCCTGGCCGCGACCGGAATCGCCGACCTGGCCGACCGCCTGGTGGACGAGCTGTCCGGCGGCCAGCGCCAGCGGGTGTGGATCGCCGTGGTCCTCGCGCAGGAGACGCCGCTGCTGCTGCTCGACGAGCCGACGACGTATCTCGACATCGCGCACCAGATCGAGATCCTCGACCTGTGTTCGCGCCTGCACGAGGAGGGCCGCACGGTCGTCGCCGTGCTGCACGACCTCAACCTGGCCGCGCGCTACGCCACCCGCCTGATCCTCATGCGCAACGGCGCGATCCTGGCCGAGGGCCCGCCGGAGCGCGTCGTCAGCCCCGAACTCGTCGAGCAGGCCTTCGGCCTGCCGTGCCGGGTGATCGACGACCCGGAGACCGGCACGCCGCTGGTCATCCCGATCCCGCGCCGCCGCCGCTAGGGCCCTCTAAGCCAATCGAGTAAGCAACGCCGCGGCACGCGGATCCGTGAAGGGGAGCAGCAATTGCCTTGCTTCGCTCCGGAAGGTGCGCGCCTCATCCTCTCGGCCTACAGCGGCAAGGGATTCGGCCAGCAGTACAAGCTCCAGGGCGAGCCGGTAGGCGTTCGGAAGCGTGCGCCACCCGGCGACGGCCCTGCGATGGAAGTCGATCGCCTCGTCCGCGCGGCCTTGCTTGCGGAGCGTCTCGCCGATGCTGGAGTACGCCGCAGCCTCCCGGGCAGCATCATGAGGCTGATTCTGAAGTCGCAGGCACCGCAGGTAGATTTCCAGGGCTTCGTCAGCGTCGCCAAGCTGCGACGCGATGGCCGCTCGTTCCAGAGCGATGTTGAATTCGAGGGCTGCGTACCGCGTGCCACCTTCCAGGATCTGCTCGGCGTCGCGCACGCACTCCTGCGCCCGATCGAGCAGCCCGCTCTCCCGATAAGCCCGGATCAGGGTGATGAACGTTTCGAGGCGCGGTGCGCCCTCGGTGCCGATCTCACGGTGCGCCTGCGTCGCCTTCTCGGCCAGTTCGATCGCCGACGGAAGCAGTCCCTGCTCAAGCCGCGTGCGCGCGAGGTTGTCCAGCGCGACCGCGTGCCAGGCGCGGTGAGCCTGCGCCTCGGTCCGGTGAATCGTCCGCTCGAAGCAGTCGGCGGCCTGCTCGAGTTCCCGGTGGCGCAGGTGAATGAGACCTATGCTGTTGAGCGCCTCGGTGACGCCGACGCGATCCTCCTGAGCGTCGAAGAGCTCCAGCGCGGCGCGATGGTACTCAAGCGCCTGACTCGTCCGGCCCGCCGCCTTCTGAGCGAATCCGAGTGCTTGCAGCATCCTGGCCTCAGCTCGCCGGTCGCCTGCCCGGCGCGCCGCCTGCAAGCCGAGCAGCCCCATGGCCAGGCGATCGTCCGTGTCACCGTGCGCACCTTGCAGCGTCTGCAAGGACGCCGCCAGCTGCCAGCCGATCTCGTCGAACCGCGACTGAGCAGCCTTGTGGGCGAGCGCGAGCAGGTTCGCGCGCTCGGCCACGTACCACTCGTTCGCAGCCTTCCGATCATCCGGAGCGAAGGGCGCCCGATACGAATCAGGGACGTTGGTCACCACGCTCGGGCGCAGACTCTGCGTGGCGCGCATCGCACTGTCCGCCGCGTACAGGTACCAGTGCGCCACGCGTAGCAGGGCCGCGCGTTGAGCCGGCTCCTCCTCTTCACCAGCCGCGAGATTCGCGGCGTAGGCGCGCAGCAGATCATGGAACTGATGGCGTGCGCTGCCGGTCTGCTCAAGCAGGTGCGCGCCGGTGAGCACGTCGAGCAGCGTTCGCACGCGCTCGGGCGCCTCGTCGAGCAGCGCCGCGGCTGCCCCGAGGCTGAAATCAGCGCCCGGATGCAGTCCGAGCAGCCGGAACGCACGCGCCGCGGCCGGCGGCAGTGCTCGGTACGACCAGGCGAACACCGTGCGTACGGCGTCCGCGTCGGCGTCGTCTTCGATGGAAAGGGCGTCCCACAACGAGGATTCGCCGCGCAGGTCCTCGATCAGTTCTCGAAGCGGCATCAGCGGACGCGCCGCGGCGCGCTCGGCGGCGATACGCAGCGCCAGCGGCAGCCGGGCGCACAGCCGCGCCAACTGCGCGACCTGATCCGGGTCGTCCCCGGCCCGATAGCCGTCGGTCACCGCGTTCACCAGGGCGACCGACTCCGTCTCGCTGAGCAGGCCCACCGTGATCCGCCGAGCGCCGTCGCGTGCCGAGAGCCCGGACAGCCTGCCCCGGCAGGTGACCACCGCCAGCGACCCCTCCTCGCCGGGCAGCAGCGGACGCACCTGGCCGGCCGTCGCCGCGTTGTCGAGCACGACGAGCACGCGGCGCTCGGCGAGCAGGGTCCGGTACAGCGCCGCGCGTTCCTCCAGACCCGCGGGAATCGCGGCCGGCGCCACACCCAGCGCCCTGAGAAACCGCTCAAGCGCGCCGGCCGGCGCGAGCGGCGTGCCGGGGTCGTAGCCGCGCAGGTTCACGAACAGCTGGCCGTCCGGGAACCGGGAGCGCACCCGGTGCGCGAAGTGGACGGCCAGCGACGTCTTGCCCACCCCGGCCGTCCCCGCCACGACGACGAGCGCCGCCGGCCCGCCGTCGCCGGAAAGTAAGGCTTCGAGCTTGCCGAGCTCCCCCTGCCGGCCGATGAATCCGCGTGCGTCGCCAGGAAGCTGATGCGGCACGACCAGCCCGTCCCGCGGCCGCCAGTCGGTGTGGAAATGCACCCCGCCGGCGATGTCGCGGGCCTGGACCACCTCGTGCGCCGCTCCCGACAGCGTCGAGGACACCCCTTCGGGTCGGGGCGGATCATCGGCTGACTGTCGCATGGTGCGAAATCCCCTCGGCGCCTTAGACGCACTTCCCCTTTCTCAGTACTCTAATGCGACACCCAGGGAATGCCCACCCCGGTCATACCTGAGTGACCTGCAAGAACAGCAGTGGACACTTGGGGTGGCGCCGCGTCGGCGAATCGGCGCGGCGCCACCCGAGTGCCTTGCCACACCCGGCGGCGCGGCTTACAGCGGCATCTCGAACTCGCCGTTGAACGCCCCGAGCAGGAACGCCTCCCACTCACCCCGGTTGAACACCAGCACCGGGCCGGTGAGGTGCTTGCTGTCGCGGACCTGCGCCTGTCCCTCGGTGAACCGCACCTGTACGCACTCTCCACCGTCATCACTGAAGCTGCTCTTGAACCAACCCCGTTCCTGCGGGCTCATCGCTCTCCTCCATCGGTCTCGCCCTTCGCGCCGCCGGTCCCCGATAAGTCGTTCCGGCGCCGTTACCCGGGTGATTCCACCCACCGCTTACAGAGCACTTACACGACGGTTGACGCCGCGGTTTCACTTCCGCCGGCGGACCTTTCATCGCGATGGTCGAGTTGCCGGTACAGATCGGCCGCCTGGTTCCCGTGCTCCTGGGCGGCTGACGGATCATCAACCGCCAGTAGGACGTGGTGCAGCGCCTGGTGTGCGTGAGCCTGGTCACGCGGAGCCGCCGCCTGCCGCGCGTACCTGAGAGACGCCTGGTAGAAATCAAGCGCGGTCGTGAAGTCGGCTCGCGCTTGGTAAAGGCGCCCCGTCTCAAGGTAGATCTGGGCAAACCGGAGAGGATCCTGGATCTGCTCGGCGAGCAGCGTCGCGCGATTCACCCGAGCGAGTGAGGCCTCATAGTCGCCCAGCCGCCGGTACGTGCGTGCCAGATGAACCAGAACGTCGATCTCGTTGCGCCAGTCGCCCACGGCCTGAAAGAGCCGCAACGCGGTGCCGAACGACTCCAGCGCCGACTCGCTGTCGCCGGTGTGATCGTAGACGGCCCCGATGTTGCTGGCGATGACGGCGATGGTGTGCGGGTTGCCGTGCTGCGCGGCGAGCGGCTGCGCCTGCCGGAAGTAGTGCAGCGCCTTGTCGTAGTCCTCGATGAGCCGGTAGATCTCGCCGAGATTGGCGAGCACGTCGCATTGCAGCACCAGGTCCCTCAGCAGCCGAGCGGTCATCAGCACCTCGTGCATCCGGGCGAGTGCCGCTCGGTTCTCGCCGATTTCGCACAGGACGATGCCGATGTGGTAGCCCGCGACCCCCTGGCCGCGCCGGTCGCCGATCCGGCCGAAAGCGGCCGAGGCCCGTTCGAAGGCCGCCACCGCGGCGTCCGGGCGCCGGGCGTGCCAGTGCGCGCGCCCGAGCTCGATGAGCGCGTCGGCCTGCCCGCGCTCGTCGCCGCAAACACTCCACGCGTCGAACGCCCTGCCCGCCGCGGACAGCGCCTGCTCAAGCTCGCCGGTCCGAACATGGGCCGCCGCGAGGTCCGTCATGAGCTGAGCCGAAACGGTGTCGCCGCAGCCCCCGCCGTCCCGCTGCAAAGCCACGTCGAGCGCCTTGCTCAGCATCTCCACGGCCTGGCTCCGGTGGCCGCGACGATCCAGATGCTGCGCCAGCACGTAGGGCAGCTGACTGGCGTACCGGCTCCATCCACGCTCATGGGCATAGGCCGCGACCGCCACAAGATTCGTGGACTCGCCGTCCAACCAGGCCTGTGCCGCCTCTGGCGAGTCAAGAGCCGGCGGCTCCCGCAAATCCCGGCTCGCCGGCTCACCGAGCGCGCGCCGGTACGGACGCAGCACACTTTCGGCGTGTGCGGCCGTGGCGAGGTAGAACTCCAGCACGCGGCCCACGGCGTCGTCCGACGCGGCGGTGTCCAGTTCGAGCCGGGTCTGCGCCAGGGCGTATTCACGCAGCAGGTCGTGCAGCCGATAGCGGTGACGCGCGGTCTCGACGATCAGATGGTGTTCGACCAGCACGTCGAGGTCGAGATCGGTCTTGTCGAGGGGAGCGGCGACCATCGCCGCGGCCGCGTGCAGGCCGATGTCGTCGCCCGGGTGCGCGGCGAGCCGCCGCAGAAGGGTCCGGTGGGCCGGAGTCAGAGCACGATACGACATGTCGAACGCCGCCCAGATCGGGCTCAGACTGTCATCCGCCGCGAACGCGACCGCCTTGGTCAGGCGTTCGGTCACATCGTCCAGTCCCCATGCCGGACGTGCCCGCAGGTGCGCGGCAGCGAGCGCGACCGCGAGCGGCAATCCACCGCAGCGGCGCGTGAACCGCTCAAGCTGGTCGTGGTCGGCAGAGAAGCCGCGGCCGGTGATCTGGGTGAGCAGGGCGCGAGCCGCGTCGTCCGTGAGCGGCTGCACAGTATGCTGACGCGCTCCGACAAGGCCGGAGATCCGGCGGCGTGAGGTGAGCAGAACCACGCTGCCGGGTGCGGTCGGCAGAAGAGAGCTGATCTGCTCCGTACTGTCAACGTCGTCGAGCACGACAAGCAGCCGACGCCCGCTGTTGCGCCGCCGCCACAGCGCCGCCAAGGCGTCGAGCGAACCGGCGCGCCCCAACTCCCCGGCAGGCGTCGAGACGGCCTCCAGCAGCTGAGTGAGCGCCGAGCGTGGATCGACCGACGGATGATGCGGATGGTGAGTGCGAAGATTGATTTGCAGGGCGCCGTCGGGGCAGTGCCCGCGCAGCCGGTACGCCGCGTGAACGGCCAGTGCGCTCTTGCCGACCCCGGGCATGCCGTCGAGTGCGTAGATGGCGATGCTCCTTCCCCCGCGCAGATCCTCGGTGACCCCGGCGAGCAGGTCGCGCAGTTCCTCCTCACGCCCGATGAGGTGCGGCAGGTCGCGGTCCAGCGTGTCCGGCGCGGGACCGCCGCCGCTCTGGCCGTTCGCCGGCGAGACGAGCGTCGAATCGCCACGCAGGATGCGTTGGTGCAGGTCTTCGAGCTCCGGCCGCGGATTGACGCCGAGTTCGCCGCGCAGCCGTGCGCGCGCACGGCGATAGGCCGCCAGCGCCTCGTCCTGCCTTCCGGCGTTGTTCAGCGCCCGCATGAGCAGCCCGATCGCGTTCTGGTCGATCCGGCCGGTCCCGGTCAAAGAGGTCAGTTCGCTGATCAGGCCGTCACCCGGCTCGCCGAGCCGCAGATCGAGTTCGATGCGCGCGAGCACCGCGGCACGCAGCCGCTCACGCAGCGCCTGACGAGTGGCCTCGGCCCACAACCCCCTGATCCCGTCGAGGGGATCTCCACCCCAGAGCGCCTCGGCCTGGCGAAGCAGAGCCCTGGCCCGCTCGAAGTTCGGCACCGCCGCGGCCGCGCGTGCGCTGACCACCAACTGCTCGAACCGCCGGGCGTCCACCTGCTCCGGCGCGACATCCAGCCGATAGCCGCCCGCCGGACCGCTGCTGATCAGACCGGTACGATCGCCCGCCTCGCGGAGGCTGCGCCGCAGCCGTGACACGTAAACCTGAATGGTCTCCCGGGCCCGATCCGGAATCTGATCGTCCCACAGCCGTTCCGCCAGCGTTTGAATCGACACGACCCGGCCGGCTTCGAGTAACAGAATCGCCAGAAGACTCTGCTCCTTGAGCGTACCCGCAGGGTATTCACGGCCGTCCTGAAAAATTTGCACACGGCCAAGAATGCAGAAATACATCCGCGCCCCTCTGGTAGACGGTGAGCGCGTTCCCCTCGCCCATCGTCGCACCCGGGTGTCGCAGAGGCCAGAGTCAACAGGTGTCACTGCACGTGCACACGCGCCCCCTCCGCGCCGTACCGAATAGCCGGCATTGACAGCACATTGACTTGACTGGCGGGTGCTACGCTCTGAGCCGCATCGCGAAGCGGTACCAGCCAGAAGGGATGCACGTGCGAGTGATCGCGATAGATTGGCTGACGAACGTGAGTTTTGAAGTCATCAACATCGTCGCGCAATTCCTCCCAACCTCTTGGGTCGACAACAACCACGCTGTTCTCGCCTCTATCGGCCACATCCTCCCCCTGGCGCACTTCATCCAGTAGCCCTCAGCCGATCGTGGTGGTCGTCAGCTTCATGATCGTCTCCCTGGGTACCGGGGCGCCCCTCGTGGACGGCCGCTCACCACCGCAACGATCAGCCACGCCCCGGTCCGACACCGCCGCCCGGCCGATCTCATGCCGATCTCGTGCCGATACGGTCCGTTCGAGGGGACCGCCACCAGCAGAGCAACACCGAAGCTATCGTTTGCCGCGTCTCATGTGTCACCCTGGGTTCGTGCCTCTAGCCGAGTTGACCCCGAAGGCGCTGCTGCTTACCCGGCGCCGACACGTCGACCTGCTGCGCATCGTCTCGGCGGCCTGTCCGGCAGTCTGACTGCCCGATTGCGAGCACACCTCTCTCTTCTCTCTTCGATCCGACGACGTCGCCATGAGCCACGTGAGGAGACCTGCGCATGCACACGCCAGCCGAGAGCTCGGGTCATGAGTAGCTGGAACAGCCTGCTCGACGGGCAGATGAGTCCGCAGTGGGCCAAGGAGATCGCCGACTTCGAGGCGCAGATCCAGCTGCGGCTGCAAGGCAAGCTGGACGAGAAGGTGTTCGCCGAGACGCGCCTGCGCCGCGGCGCGTACGGGCAGCGCTACGACAACGGGCAACGCTTCGACGGCTACGCCACGCGCGAGCTGGACTTCGGCGACAAGCCCACCAAGGGACCGGACACCCAGTGGGACGCGCCGGGCATGCAGCGCATCAAGCTGCCGTTCGGCGGGTTGACGCCGGAGCAGCTCGAGGTCGTCGCCGACTGCGCCGAGGAGTACTCGGACTCGATCCTGCACGTCACCACCCGGCAGGACTTCCAGCTGCACTTCGTGCACATCGAGGACACTCCGGACATGATGCGCCGGCTCGCCTCGGTCGGGGTCACCACCCGCGAGGCGTGCGGCAACTCGATCCGCAACGTCACCGCCTGCCCGCTGGCCGGGGTGTGCCACACCGAGGCGTTCGACGTCGCCCCGTACGCGCGGGCGTTGATGGAGTTCCTGCTCGGCCACCCGGACGTGCAGGACTTCGGGCGCAAGTTCAAGCCGGCGTTCTCCGGCTGTGAGCACGAGGCGTGCGGGCTGGTGCAGATGCACGACGCGGGCTACGTCGCGCGCGTCCAGGACGGCCGCCGGGGCTTCAAGGTCGTGGTGGGCGGCGGGCTCGGCACCGTGCCGCACCAGGCCGAGGTCCTCAGCGAGTTCACGCCGGTCGAGGACTTCCTGGTCCAGATCCAGGCGGTCGCCCGGGTCTTCGCCCGCCTCGGCGAGAAGAAGAACCGCAACCGGGCCCGCATCAAGTTCCTCGTCGCCAAGCTCGGCATCGAGGAGTTCCGGCGGCTCGTCGCCGAGGAGCAGCAGACCATCCCGTTCGACCCGCGCCACCGCGGGCTGATCGAGAACCTGCCGGTGACCGCCGGCGAGCCGGTCCGCGAGCCCGTCCTGATGAACGGCGCGCCGCGCCCGGACGGCTTCGACCGGTGGAACCTGACGAACGTGCGCACCCAGCGGCAGAGCGGCTACCGGGTGGTGACCGTCCACCTCCCGCTGGGCGACCTCACCAGCGAGCAGGCGCGCGGCCTGGCCGACATCGCCCGCACGTACTCCGGCGACCGGATGCGCACCACCGTCGAGCAGAACATCGTGCTGCGCTTCATCGCCGACGCCGACCTGCCCGCGGTCTACGAGGCGCTCGGCGCCATCGGGCTCGCGGCGGCCGGCGCGGGCACGATCGCCGACGTCACGGCCTGCCCCGGCACCGACACCTGCAAGCTGGGCATCGCGTCGAGCCGCGGCCTGGCCGGCGTGCTGCGCGAGCAGATGTCGGCGCGCGCCGAGGAGCAGGACGCGGCGGTCAAGGAGATGTCGATCAAGATCTCCGGCTGCTTCAACAGCTGCGCGCAGCACCACCTGGCCGACATCGGCTTCTACGGCAACTCCCGCGGCATGGACGGGCGCCAGGTGCCGCACTTCCAGGTGGTCCTCGGCGGCCAGCGCGCCGGGAACGCCGCCAAGTACGGCATGGCCGTCGGCGCGGTGCCCTCGAAGAACGCGCCCAAGGTCGTTGACGCGCTGACCGACGCCTACCTGGCCGGCCGCGAGGACGGCGAGTCTTTCCAGGACTGGTCGTTGCGGATGGGCAAGCGCGGGCTGAAGAACATCGTGCAGCCGTTCATGGAGCTGCCGGCCTATGCCGAGGCCGCGCACTTCTACTTCGACTTCGCCGACGCCCGGCTGTTCGCGATGGCCGACCACGGCGTCGGCGAGTGCGCCGGCGAGGTCGTCTCGCTGTTCGGCATCGAGGTGATGAAGGCCGAGTCCGAGGTGTTCGACGCCCAGCTCGCGCTCGAGGAGCTCGGCGACCCTGACCAGGCCGAGGAGCATGCCTACCAGGCGATGCTCGCGGCCGCCCGGGCCCTGGTGCGCACCGAGTTCATCGACGTGACGAACGACCCGCAGGAGATCGTCAGGGAGTGGAAGACCCGGTTCTTCGACACCGAGAAGTTCTTCGACCGCTTCGCCGGCGGCAAGTTCGGCCGGTACCTGCTCGACCGCCACGCCGACCCGGCGCCTTCCGGCAATCCCACGACGGCCGGCCAGCGCGTCGAGGAGGCGCAGCTGTTCATCGAGGCGGCACACGCCTGCGAGGCCAGGCTGGAAGCGGAGAAGACGGCGATCAAGATTCCGGCAGGCAGCAAATGAAACCGCTGAGGCTGACCCTGACCATGGCGGCCGGCCCGGCTGCCGACCTGGAGCCGGCGCTGGGTGTGTTCCACCGGTTCATCCAGCGCAACCTGGTCGAGGGCAAGATCCTCGACGTCGCCGACTACCGGCACGTCCCGAACGGTCCGGGCGTGATGCTGGTCGGCCAAGACGTCGACTACGGGATCACCGTGAACGCGTTCACCGTGACGATGAAGCGGCGCGGCGACGACGTCACCACCCAGTTCACGGATGCCGTGCGGATGGCGCTCGGCACGATCGAGGCGATCGAGACCGACGGCGCGCTGCCGTGCCGGTTCGAACCTGAGCAGCTGCGTGTGTCGGTCGCCGACCGCAAGCTGGGAACGCACGAGCAGGTGCAGTCCGCGCTGCTGGCCGAACTCGCGCCGGCGGTCGAGGTGCTGTTCGGCCCGGACGCCGCGCTCGCCCCGGTCGCCACCGCCGACCCCCGCCAAGCACCGCAGATCTCGGTGCAAGCGGTGTCCGCGGAGGGTGTGCTGGCCAAGCTGGGCGGCTCACGGGCCCCCATGCAGAGCCCATGGGACATCAGCGTGCGGGAGCTACAGCGGCTGCGCGAGTCCGGCTCCGACATCGTGCTGCTCGACGTCCGCGAAGAACACGAGTACGCGACGGTGAACCTCGGCGGCAAGCTCATCCCGCTCGGTGAACTCGACGACCGGCTCGGCGAGCTCGACCCGTCGGGCCACGTGATCACCCACTGCCGCGCCGGGCTGCGCGGCGCCCAGGCGGTGGCGAAGCTGCGCGCCGCCGGGTTCGAGAACGCGTGGAACGTCAACGGCGGCCTGATGGCCTGGATCGACCACGTGGACTCGACGCTGCCGCGCTACTGAGCTGCACTTCGCCGTCCTGAGTACGCGGGCCGAGCCCCCTGGCC
>JBKOWZ010000126.1:0-11594 GCA_046724665.1 Actinomycetota bacterium | reverse complement strand
CCGGGCGCCCCGGCGGGGGTTTCCCTTCGTAACCCGTTTTTCTTCTGCATTGACTACGAGGGGGCACCCCCGTCGGGTGGCGCCCCGTCGATGTCGAGATCGGATTCGGGTCAGGCGCGTGCGAGCACTCCGCGGTCGATGGGCTCCCAACTGTCGGGCCAGTGCAGGCACTGGGCCCACTCGACGCGGACGGCGCCGGGCTTGAGCGCGGTGATGATGCCGCTCAGGCAGCAGCCACAAGCGAGTCGGCGGGTGGACTGCCAACGGCGTCCGATCCAGCTTTCCGGCGGGGTCTGGGCATAGCGGTCGTGGACATGGATGTCGCGCATGGGACACTCCCGAAGAGGTCAGAGGGGATCAGAAGGCGGATGCGACGCCGATGGTGGCCGGCCATCTCGATCAGAAGGTGAAACTGCCTCTGGGCCGTGGTCTTGGTGCAGCCGCTAATCGGCGTCATCGGCCGGAAGGCCGTCATAGAAGGTTGTGCACTGCTCATCGAGGCGGCGGTAGAGCTCTGCGATGATGTGCCACTCGGCGCGGCACTGCTCGGGGATATCCTCGGGGTCGAGGCCCCGTTCGAGGGCTCCGATCACGCCGCCCTCCCAATCGACCTTGTCTCGCAGGTCGTTTCCGGTGCCAAGGGGAAGGCCAGCGAAGGCACTCCTTGCTACCCGGTGGTGGCGTTCGGTACGTCGGTGTACTCGACAAGTCACGCGCCGGCGGACTGAGTGGCGATGTAGTCGAGCAGCTCGGACTCTGGCACGCGCCGGCTACGCCCGATCTTGAACGATTTAAGGTCGCCGTCGCTGAGGAGCTTGTAGAAGCTCGTCTTGCCGATCTTCAACGTGCTCATGACTTCGGCGGGCGTCAGATAGGTGCTCATCGCTCGTCCTTCTCTCGTCGTCGAGGCGGCGTGTGAGGCCGGTGGTCACGCACAGCACGGCGTGGCCGGGGTCGGGTCGCGGCCGGTGGCGAAGGCGTCGGGCAGGTCGGTCTCGCTGACCGCCAGGGCGGGCTTGGGCATGTCCGCCGTGGCGCACAGTCGGCCGACGGTCCCGTGCAGGCGCGGCTGGTCCGCCGGGGCGACCAGATGTCCGCGCAGGGCGAGCAGCGCGGCGGCGAACGCCGCGTACAGCAACCCGAGCAGGATCCGAGCAGGAGCATGGTGGCTGGCATGCGGGCAGACGACTGCCGATCAGGAGAAAAGCGCGTCCGTGACCTGTTGCTCAGCTCCGGTTGGTCCCTTCACGGGGTGCCCGCACGCGGTGCGCCGGCGGATGAGCCACTGCGCCAGTGCTGTTCGCCGGTTCCGCGCTCGTGGGCGAGGCGGGGACTGCGGCGGCGAGTCGCGCGAGAAGTGCCGGCACGGGTGTAGCCGTCTCGGGCAGCGGCACGATTGCCATCTCCCGCACCGCCGAGGCCGAAGCGCCGGACCGTCCCGCTCCCGCTGCCAGGGTGACGGACGCGTACTCGGGCAGAGCGTCGGTCAGCCGGACGATGCCCAGCAGCCGGCGGATCCGGGGGTGCACGTTGACCAGCCGCAGCGAGCCGCCGTGCTCCCGGAGCCGACCGAGCGTCGAGACCAGGATGCCCAGGCCAGACGCGTCGAGAAAGCGCAACTGGGCGAGGTCGAGCACGAGACGCGTACGACCGTTCGCGATCAAATCCGACAGGTGTGACCGCAGCGCCGGTGCCGTGGCCACGTCGAGCTCGCCGCCGATCGCCACCACCGTCCAATCGGTGATGCGTCGGTCCCGAATGAAGAAGTGTTCCGCCATTCCCGGCTCCCCATCGTGTGAACGACTTGGCGGGGGTGATGCGCCGTCCAAGGTCCGGGGGCGGTACGTCCAGCATAGGCGCATCCGTCGCGTCCCGTCCCCCTTATGTTCATCGGGTCACAGGTGACCATCGCGGCCGGCAGCCGGACCCGGCCGCCGCGAGCCGCGTCCCCGTTTGGACACGCCGTCGCGGGTACTGGAGGAGCAGCCGTGTCCCGGCAGGCCACGGCCCCAGTCAGGGAGCTGAGTATGTCCGCGAGCGACGCCATCGCGATTCTCGGCCCGGTCACCGTCGTGGGGTGCCTGGCCGGTCTTGCTTCGGCCCGCTACCGCAGACACCGGCTGCGTACGGCCTTCGGGCCGGAGTACAAGCGGGTGGTCCACGAGTCTCGAGGCACGCGTGCGGCTGATCGTGAACTTGTCCGGCGCCGGCGCCGACACGCCGCACTGCGTCTACGGCCGATCGCCCCGAGCGCCGTGAACGCCTACGCCCTGGTGTGGAAACAGTTGCAGGGACGCTTCGCCGACGATCCGTCGGGCGCCGTACAGAGCGCCGGACGGCTGGTCGACGAGGTGGCCGCGGCGCGCGGCTACCCTGCGGACGACCGCGGTGAGCGCCTCGCCCTTCTGTCGGTCGAGCACGCCTGTGCGGTGGCGCAGTATCGCGAAGCGTACGTGGTCGGCGAGCGGGGACGGACGGGGGCAGCCACGATCGAGGAACTGCGCTCGGCGCTCACGCAGTACCGGCTGTTG
Source organism: Actinomycetota bacterium (assembly GCA_046724665.1). Taxonomy (GTDB): domain Bacteria; phylum Actinomycetota; class Actinomycetes; order Streptomycetales; family Catenulisporaceae; genus Actinocrinis. Next base: position 9,063 of record JBKOWZ010000126.1, on the reverse strand, counting down.
TTCGGCGAGGTGTTGGCGACACCGCGACCGGCCCGGCTGCGGTGAATCAGCTCACTGATTCGACACCACCCTGGTTCGGCATCGTGCGGTGAACCTTATGCCGCCGGTATGGCCGCAGTACGATAAGGACGTCGAGGACGCTCCAGACCCCGGCGCTGTGATTCGTGCGCGCCACACACGCGGGCCACCAGGCTGGTTGCGAATCAAGCCGCGCCCGGCGGCGCTGTGAGATGGCCGCGCGGCGGATGCTTGTCTTTGATCGCTGCCCTCTCACCTGGGAGTTGTCATGGGCGTCGTTGGGGCGCACGTTGACGTGTGAAGTCAAGGTGTGAAGGCAGCTGGTCATCGGTAACCGGCCAACCGGCGCCGCTTCGACAAGCGCACCCGTGGAGAGCATTTGGCCGGCCAGGTCACCGGGGTGTTCGGGTCCTGGCGGTCAATCATCGTGCGGACCGTGGCCATCGTCGGCTGGATCGTGGTCAATCTGACCGCGTTCGCATGACACTGGCACACCCGGACTGCCGCCGCGTCAAGGAAGTCGGGTCTGCCGCCGAGGCGACCTCACCGACCTGGGACACGACTTGCCCTCGACCGGAACCGGCTCCCGCCGGCCCCGGATTCGTGGCGGTGGATCCCGCGTAAGCAGCACCGTCCCGGTTAACCTCACGGTGAGCGCGGCAGCGGACCCACGAGGCGACCCAAGCCGGTCGGGCCTCGAAGCAGTTCGCCCCGCGGTAGTGGCAAAGGGAAGGCGGTGTCACCCCCGTGGTCAGCGACCGGATGGCCGTGATCCTGGCGCTGCTGGACGGCGGGCGGGAGCGCGGCGTGAACCTGCCGCAGGCGGTGGCCGCGCAGGCCGCCGCCGCGTTGGGGGTCGACGGGATCTGCGCCGGGCTGGGCACCGGGCCCGCGGGTCTGGTGTTGGCCTGGGGTCAGGAGGCGGTCGGCGCCGAGCTGGAGGAGTTGCAGTTCACCCTCGGCCAGGGCCCGGGGGTGGACGCCTCGGCCGGGGCGGCCGTACTGGTGGCGGACCTGCTGGGTGCGGCGGGCCGTTGGCCCGTGTTCGTCCCCGCCGCCGTCGCTCTCGGCGTGCGGGCGGTCTTCGCCCTACCGCTGCGGATCGGGGCGATCAGCGTCGGCACCCTGCTGGCCCACCGCGCCACCCCCGGACCGCTGCTCGACGGCGCTCTCGCGGACGTCTTCGCCCTGGCCGGCGCGATCACCGTCCTGCTGGTACACCAGCAGTCCACCGGTGTCGACCGCATCAAGCCGGGCTGGGCGCCCCCGGCGACCTATCGCGCGCAGGTGCACCAGGCCACCGGCATGATCAGCGTACAGCTCGGGGTGAGCGTGGCCGAGGCCCTGGTACGACTGCGCGCCTACGCCTACGCCGACGGCCGCCTGATCGCCGAGGTCGCCGCCGACGTGGTGGACCGCCGCCTGCGCTTTGATGAGAACAATCGCTAGCGGCGCCCTGCCACGGTGTGCAGGAACTCGATCACGTCGAAGTCGTCCACGAGGGTGTCGGCAGCTTCGACGAGCGCCTCGATCAGTTGTTCTTCGCGGGTCGCGGTCACGCCCTCACGATAGCGCCCGTCCCGGCGTGCTCAGCGGCACCGACGTGCGCACCGGCCAGGCGCTCGCCGACGTGGCCACCATCGGCATCCTGGCCCAACGCGGCCTGCACCAAGCCGACCCCGCCCGGCAAATCGCCGACGCCACCAGCATCGCCACCGAGCTACTCTCGGGCACGCTGCCTACGACCACGAACACCCCGGGACTGGAAACAGCCTGACCGGGACACGAAAGCCCCGACCCACACCGGCCCCGGCAGCACGACGCAGGGTACGTAGACGCAACGAGCGCCCGCGTTGCGCGCGTGACCTCAGCCTCCCTCGGGAGACGGCGCGATGCGCCGGGCACTTGCGTGTCCACGCTGATGCACGTGGGCGCCCGCCCCTCGGAGCGTGCCGCGATTCTGCGCCGACCATGCTGGAGCGGGACACGCAGTTCACCCATCGGCAGCTTCTACGCTTCGCCGAACTGGTCGACCAGGACCGAGGTGAAGTGCCGCGGCGGAGCGTTGAGCGCGTCTTCAAGCGTGCGATAGATCGGCAGTCGCCTGATCACACGCCGAATGAGCAGGCCCCGGCGCGTTCGGGGGCGCACACCGATCAACCGGACCCACCCGCCGCGCTCGCGCGCCTGGGCCGCAGCGGCGAGCAGCACCCTCACGCCGTAGGCGTCGATGAAAAGGAGTGGAGTGAGATCGAAGATGAGCCAGCGCTGTCCCCGCGCGGCCAACTCCGCCAGCTGCGCACGCAGCACCGGAGCGGTGACGCTGTCCAGCTCACCGCATAGGCTCAGCACGACGCAACCAGGCGCCGTCACGTCGTGCACAAAGAGTCCGTTGGCCATGACACGCCCCACCCCTCGAACTGCACGTGCTCGCCGGCGCACCCGGGGTCTGGGGACTGCAACAACACTCTACTCGTGAAGCCTGGCGCAGCACAGCGCTTGCGCACGACAGGGCCGTATGCCGTCCAGCCGTCCTCGTCGAGAACGAACGCTGAAACCGGTACTTGCCGCAATCGCGGCTGTACGAGCGGAAATGTGCCACCGCCTCAGCAGCCTGAGGACCACTCATGAGGATCTTCGCAGAACCGCGCGCATCCGTATATTCGAACCCACACATCAGCGGCACGGGGCGTGCACCGCACTGTCGCCCAGGTCGGGACTGATGCATACTGACCGTGAACACTCGACTCAGCAGCCTGACCGTGTTCCCGAATAGGTCTAGACCATACGCCGGTCTCGAGACCCGCCTCGCTGCCAGCCCCTCCCGCGCAAGGCGGACATCATGGCGGCGCCATTCCCGAACGGCATCAGCGCGTCCCCGGTGACCCGAACCCACCCCGGACCCCGGAACCACTCCCTGCCTCGTCCCGCACATGCGCCCACCGGCGCCGCGCGACACCGGGCGGCGATCACGGCCCGGACGGCAGCACCGAACCCGGAAAGAGACCTCGCAGTGTTCGGGCGGCGCTTCGGCGCCCGCGCGGCTCTCGGCGCAACACCGCATGCGGTGGCCGGTGCCGGGCAGGCCGCGCGCGCCGCGCAGCAGATCGTGCGCCATGCCCGGGGGACGGAACTGCTAAGGCGGCAAGACCGCGCGCACCTGGCCGCGTGCGCGGCGAACCAGGACTGTGGCACCGCCTACCCGTGCCTGGCCGGCGCGCAACGTGACGGCGATCCCAAAGCTGTCAGGGCCGCCCATACCGGCTTGGAACAGATCCTGCACCTGACGCACGCCGGCGCGCTCGCCCGCGGCCGTTTCCGCCACACCGCGCGTGGAACGCGGCGTGCCGGCCCGCGCCGCCAGGCAGGACCCGGCCAAGGCTCCGCACCGACAGCGGCAACAGGGTGCTGCGACGCCGGGTCCATCCCTCCGGCGAACGCACCGCGTCCCGCGAGCCCGGCGACGCCCGACCAGATGGCTGAGTCACCCCGCCGTGCACCGCGCGGTACGGCCGGGCCGGCTGTGAGCGGACCAACTCCGCTTCTCGCACCGACACGCAGTTTCACCACCGTCCGGAAGGGATCGACCATGCTGGGCTTCGTCGCGGCGATCATTTTCGCCATCGCGTTCCTGATCAACGCCACCTCCACCTCCACCGATGCGGCCTTCTCCCCGACCAGCCTTCTGCTGGTCGGCCTCGCGTGCCTCGCCCTGCACCTGGCCGAAGTCGGCAAGAACTGGACCGCGCCCCGCCGCCGCACCCGCCGATGACCCCAAGACGGCGCCGGCTACGGCGCCGCACACACCCATCCACCACGCGACCACCGAAGGCGACCATGCGCATCGGATCAATACTTCTCATCGTCTGGCTACTCATCGGCGTGCTGGCCGGCGGCCAGCGCCACTATTACGACTCGGGCAGCACCAACTGCGCGAAAGCCGGCACCATCCTGGTCACCATCCTGGCCGGCCCGCTCAACTACGTCGGGGTCAACCCCAAGGTCTCCTGCGTCGCACCGCAGCCCAGCAAATAGCCGGCCAACGCACGATCCGGACCGCGTCCCCCACCACGTGGACGCGGTCCGGCCGGTGAGAGCCGCACCCGGCGGCCCGCACACCCCGGAAAGCAGCAGGACGCACGGCGTTCCCGGGACTCGGTACTGCGAATCGGGCGCAGGCGACCAAGCCGCGTGTTGCCGAGCCGGCCCGCGGCGGCAGCCAGAGCGCTGACGGGGCCGCCGAAATCGGAGTACGATGACAGTACCTGCGGCATTTCGAACACTGGTAGCCACTCCGGTGTCGCCGTGGGCGAGGCAAGAGCCCGGACGCTGATGCGGTCCGGAGACAGGCGTCTGATGATGCCGAACCAGATCCTTTCCCAGTCGATCGCCGACCCGCTCCCCGGACCCCGGGTACGTCCCGCGATCGCACACCCCAGGTTGACGCGCCGGGAGCTGTTCACCAGCGTCTGGAAGCCGCGGCTCACCCGCCGGTACGCGGCGCTTCGCCGGGTCCCGTCTCCGAGGGGCACTGCCGCCCGGTCACCGCGCGCCGCACGCAACCGCCGCCAATCCGACCATGAGGACGCGCAGCGATGAGGCCGCAGGGAGTAGCCGGCGCCCTGTTCGCGATCGCGGTGGGCGCGATCCTGAGGTATGCGGTCACCTTCACCTTCTCCGGGATCAACATCCGCATCGTTGGAGTGATCATCATGGTGGTCGGGGCGGTCGCTCTGGCCATCCTGCTGATCCGCGCCGTGAGCGGGTCACGCCGACGGTCGCGCCCGGTGCCGGTCCAGGCGGGCCTCAGTGCGGACGGAAGCCACCCGCAGGACCCGCCGCGGGCGCCCGCGCCGGTCGCGGCGACGCGCATCTCCACCGAGTTCTACCCGCGGCCCGGGCAACGTGTCGCTCAATCGCCGCGTGACGCTGAGGTCTATCGCACGCCCGGGACACCGCAGCGATAATCGCGCACGTCTCTTCTCTCTGGCGCGGTGGCACGAACCGCGGCTGGTTGCATTCGCGTCGCGAGGATGAGCACCGGTGTGACGGACGGATCAGTCGTCCGCCACACCGGTACGCGTGTCAGCTTCCGGCCGACTTCGGCCGTCGTCGATGCCGCAGCGCCGAAGCGTTCGTCGCGGATCGGCCCGCGTGCGGGATGGCTGTGTCGGATTCGTCGCGGCCCGGCGGGTTTGTGATCGCCTCGCCGGTCGTGTCCTGGTGACAGCCCCTGGAACAACCGTTCGGCGATTGCGTTCGGCGATCCTGGCATCGCCCTGCGGCACCTTGCCCGCCGTGTCCCGCACTCCCGTGGGCCGCCTGCGGAAAGACTTGCGTGGAGCGGCTGCCGGGGACCGGGGCGCTCGCACCGTGACTGCGCACCTGCCCGCACGCGACCGGCGACGTCATCGAATCGGGCCAAACCCGGCTCGGCAGCCGTATCGCCGCGGGACGCCACGCACGCCCGTCGTGGCTGCCGATCGGCACGGTTTCGGATCAGTGCCTCGTTCAGGTCAGACGGACGGCGACCACCAGCGCACGGCCCGCAGCAGGGCGCGGCGCTCTCACCGCTGCGGGTGCCGGGAAGTGCGCCGCGACCAGCGCAGGCCGACGTAGACCAGGTCGGCGACCAGCAGCACCGCGCCGATGACCAGCAGGTAGAGCAGCCCCTTGGCGACCGCGCCGATGATGCCGAGCACGATCGCCACGATCATCACCAGCAGGAACAGGACCATGGCACGTCCTCCTGGTCTAGCGGCGGGCGAGCTGCCGCTCGCCTCCGGCGCCGGGCTGGTAGGCCATGCCGTAATGCTGGAAGATCGCTTCCTCGTCCTGGGCGGGCAGCACGTCGTCCGTGCCGATCGCCGGGCAGTCCCTCACCAGCGACCTGGTGTAGGCGACCTTGACATATCCGGGTCCGACGATCGCGCCGGCCAGCGGGACGAACACCAGGCGGTGGCGGGTGGGCAGGCCGACCAGAACGGTGGCCATCGCCGGCTCGTCGCTGCTGGTGTCCACGTAAACCGCCTCCAGGGCGCCGATCTTGTGCCCATCGGGGTCCACGACATCGTGTGTGCGCCACTCGCGGATGTCCGCTGCTTGGATCACCACATCTCCCTTCGCCGGGGCCGCCGCCCCTGGACGCCTCCGGAACCATCGCCCCCCGCACTCTTCGTTTCGCCGCGCATGACGTGTGCACTTGCTCCCTGCCCCCAATCTGCCTTGACACACCCCGGCGCAGCCACTCCTCCTCGCCGCGCCACGGCCGCCTGGCGCTCTCCTGACCGCTGGCAGTCGGCGCGGTCCCGCGGGCGGCGTCGCGGCTGCCGGGCGGCGTGTCGAGCGGGTCGGCACGTGCCCTTGATCCTCCGCCGGCCTGCGGCGACGTTGACTGGACGGGAGCTGCCGGACCACATGCCAACAGCTCCCACAGCGTCGCCGTCGGACCCGTACCTGGCGATCGCGTCAGACCGCCGCGAGTCGGCGGCCGGCCGCTGCGCGGGCAACCTCGGCTGTCATCAATCACCTTTCTCGTTTTCGGCAACGGACGACCGAGACGGCACGTGCCCGCGTTCACGAATGACGGCGCGACCGGAAGAAATCCAGCCTCAGGTGAGGCACTGCGCGCCGGCGCGACATTCTCCGCGACCGCCACCGCAAAGTCTCGGTGCCACCCGACGAACGTATCGGCGTTCACCGCGACACGCGCCCCGGGACATACGGCTGAATGAGTGGAATTCGAGATCGCACGAGCCGCTTCGAGTGCAAGAGTCTTTCTCCACTCGCTCCCACGTGGTCACAATTGCGCGGTCATGGTGAGCATCGCGAAAATGTCACCTACTCGGGTTTTCGATCATTCTGACGACTCGCGCAAACAGGTTCACAGCCTTCGAATGTGGGCCGTGTGCGCGCGGCGCGGCCGTGAAGGCTTCGGCGTGTGTACCGGTCCTCAGCTACCTGCCGACGAGCCGGTAGGGCAGCGTGCAGGCGACGACGTCGGTGCGGGCCCGAAGTGCGGTCGCCAGCAGCAGGCCCCGTTGGTTCTGCAGAATCCGGTAGCGCCACGCCCGCGGTTCGGCCTCGGGGATCGGCACGGCGATCTGCCGACCGCCTTCCTGTGCCTGCTGCACGTACTTCAGGATCGAGCGGACCAGTGACCAGTGGGGGCTCTCGACGATGTCGAGGCGCACGCCCGGATCCCACCTGTCCCACTCAAGCGGGCGGTCCGGAACCCGGCCCATGCCCAGTTCGAGCCCCACGGCCCGGTAGTAACACTCGACCCTGGAGAAGAGCAGCATCAGCGCGGGCACCGTGGATGACCACCCCCAGGCGCCCGAGGTGAACTTGCTCAGGACGAAGACGGCGGCGGCGATCGCGGTCAGTGCCGCGCCGACACCGTTGAGCGCGGCCCGCGGCGCCCAGCCTCGGGGACGCTCGCGGTACCAGTGCCTTACCAGCCCGGTCTGGCTGATGGTGAAGCCGATGAACACGCCGATCGCGTACAGCGGGATGAGCCGGTCGGTCGCGGCGCCCACCGCGACCAGCAACACCGCGGCGAGCGCGGCCAGGGCGATGACCCCGTAGCGGTACACGGGCCGCTCCGCGCGCAGACCGAACAGGTGAGGCAGCCGGTCGTCGGCGGACAGCAGGCCCATCAACCGGCAGACCGCCGAAGCTGGTGTTGGCGGCCAGCGCGAGCACCAGGGTGACCGCGATGTTCGCCGCGCAGTACGCCCAGCCGGCGCCGAAGAAACCAGCGGTGAGCTGCGCCAGGACCGTGACACCGCCGCTCGGCACGACGTGCTCGCGGTGGATCAGCACCGACAGCCCGATCAGCATCGCGCCGAGCAGCACGCCCAGCGCCAGCTCGGTGCGCTGGGCCCGTTTGGCGCGCGGCCGGCGGAACGTGGGGACGCCGCTGGCGATGGCTTCGACCCCGGTCAACGCCGAGCAGCCCGCACCCGGGCGCTCTCCGGAACGCCCCACAGGTTGACCACAGTGATCAGCACCAGCCCGATCGGACACAGCGCCAGCAGGTGATGGGTCAGCGCGGGAAAGGCCGAGGCCAGGCTCGCGGCGCCCGCGGCCAGGCTCACCGCGACGGTCAGGACGTAGTCGACCACCAGGCTCGCGGCCGCGAGCAGGCCGACGGTGGCCCCGAGATCCTTCTACCGCGTACGCGCCGCCGCCGTCCGGGTGCACCGCGATGACCTACTGTAGGACACGACCAGCACGGCGAGCAGGCCCGCGATCGCCACGGTGATCGGCAGGGTCAGGCTCAGCGCCGATGCCCCGGTCCCGACCAGCACCAGTACGATGGCCTGCGGCCCGTACGCCACCGAACTGAGCGCGTCGGACGGCAGCGCTGCCAGTGCGCCCAGGCCCGTCAGATGATCTTTGCTGCCTTCGCCGTGCCGCAGCGGTACTCGCGGTGCGATCTGCTTCGGCGCCGTGGCGAAGCCCATGGATTCCTTCGTGTACTGCGAAGTCCTGAGCCGTAGGCCGCCTCACCTGCGCCCGCAGGGCAAGCGCAGTGTAAGCAGTGTAATCCGCGGGTATTTCAAGGCACTGTGCTGGGCGCGTGAGCTGATCTATCTCGAGGACCAGTACCTGTGGCCGGGCGACGCGGCCGAGCCGTTCGCCCGCGCTCTCGCCGAGAATCCGGGACTGCGGCTCATAGCCGTGCCGCCACGGTACCCACCGACATCGAAGCATTGTGCGACCGGCTCCTGCTGGAGCTCGGCCAGAACAGGACGACGACATCGCCCTGGTAGTGCTCGACCCGTCTAGACGCCGCGGCTCGAAAGTATAATCACCATGATATATTCTGCCGCTTGATCGGGATCCGGAGCTATTCGGCCGAATTGAGCCTCTCATCGTCCACGTCTGGCGAGTGTGGGGCGTAGAGCAACTCCATGGCGGTGCTGGTGCCGTCGGCGATCTGCCAGGCGAGGTCGGACAGGTGCAGGTTGTGGTTGCGGGCGTAGGCGCGCAGCAGGGCGAAGGCCTGGTCCACGGTGATGCCGCGGCGTTCGGCGAGCA
>JBKOWZ010000243.1:0-30756 GCA_046724665.1 Actinomycetota bacterium | reverse complement strand
TGCTCGCCGAACGCCGCGGCATCACCGTGGACCAGGCCTTCGCCCTGCTGCGCGCCTACGCCCGCAACCACAACCTGCACCTGTCCGACCTCGCCTGGCAGATCGCCGACGGCACCAGCACCGCCATGGAGTTGCTCTACGGGCCGCAGCCGGACGATGTGCGCGCTCGGCAGCCGGAACCGAACTGATCGGACGCGCGGTCCACAACCGCACCGATCCGCTCGCCAGAGCGGCGATCGCTCGGCTCGGCTCAAAGTCAGCGCGCTGTCGTGGCGGACGGCACAACCCGCCGCCACGACGATGCTCATCCTCGCAGCACGTTCGCAAGCATCTGCGCTCTATCCGATCCGGACGAGATGCGTGATCACCGCTGCGCAGTTCCGGGCGTCTGGTAGACCCCTGTGTCGCGCGGCGGTTGAGCGGTTCGTTGGCCGGGTGCCGGGTAGACCTGAGACCCGACTCTGTTTCGGCGTCGGCTGCGGTCGCTGCTGACGGTGTGGTCGGCTCACGGTGAGGGTCGATGGGCTGTCCGGCGCGGTCGCGCCGAGCCAGCATGGTGATCGCGCCGGTGGTGTGGATGCTGATCTCGGAGGCGGTGAAGCTGACTGCGTAGGTCAGGGTCGCACCCACGGTGATCGGCCGGGGCGGCGGCTGCCTGCGGCCTTATCGCTGTGCATCCTCGTGGGCGGATCCGTGGCCGTCGAGGGCGCCTGGTGGCCGGCCCGCAGTGCCTGTCGGGAACAGGACCCGGCGAAGCGCGGTGCGCCGACGCGCGAACCGCGGCCTCCAGACGCTGGTGAAAAGCTCCCGGCGGGACAATCCGGGGTGTTTGATCGCGGGACGCGCTCCGGGTCCGGGGAGCGGGTCGGCGATCGGCTGGGAAAGGATCTGGTTCGGCATTATCAGATGTCTGTCTCCGGGCCGTAGGAGCGTCCGGGGTTTTGCCTCGCCCACGGCCACGCCGGAGTGACTACCAGCGCTCGAAATGCCGTAAGTACTTTTACAGTACTCCGTTCTCGACGCCGCCGTCGGCGTCTTGGCCCGCAGCGGCGAAGGCATCGCGGACCGCCGCGGTCTGGACAGTGGCCGGAAACTGGTCTCGCGTATCAATCATCCGTTCGGGCCGAGGCCGTGTCGTACTACCGCGCGCCCCTCCCGCTTCGAGCTTCACTCAAACGGCCGTCCATTCACTGCCGTATTTCATGGCTCGCGGTCGATACGTTTGGGCAGAGCGCTGGTACCGCCGACCCGAAAGGACGGCCCCGCGTGCGTCGCGTTCGCTGGTCGGGCCGGAATCGCCCTGTGTCGCTGTGCCGATCTGCCGCTGCGGGCTTGTGCCGTGTGAGTCGGCCCGTCACCGAAGTCGAAAGGGTTCCGATGACTGCTCATTTCGCGTGGCCGCACTGGCGCGGTGCGCGCCGCCGCTCCCCGGCGGCCCTCGCGCCGCTCGCCGTCCTGGGCGTGCTCGCCGTGGCGTTGGCGGTGGTGTTCACCGGTGCGCCGCACGCCAGGGCGGCCCAGGCTCCAGTGGACTTGGGCACCGCCGGCAGTTTCGCGGTACTGGCGGGCACCACGGTCACCAACACCGGCCCCAGCACGGTCAACGGCGATCTCGGTGTCAGTCCGGGCACCGCCGTCACCGGTTTCCCCCCGGGTACGGTCAACGGCGCCATCCACTCGGCCGATGCGGTTGCCGCCCAGGCGCAGAGCGACCTGACCACGGCATACAACGACGCCGCCGGTCGCGGCCCGGCCACGGCCGAGTCCGCCGATCTCGGCGGGCAGACGCTCACGCCCGGGGTCTACGCGTCCACCGCCAACCCGAACCTGACCGGGACCGTGACGCTCGACGCCCAGGGCGACCCGAACGCGGTGTTCGTCTTCCAGATGGCCTCCACACTGATCACCGCCTCCGGCAGCAATGTCGCCCTGGTCAACGGTGCCCAGGCCTGCAACGTGTTCTGGCAGGTCGGCAGCTCCGCCACCCTGGGCACGAACTCCACCTTCCGCGGGACCATCCTGGCCCTGACCTCCATCACCGCGACCACCGGGGCCACGATCGACGGGCGCCTGCTGGCGCGCGACGGCGCCGTGACACTGGACACCAACACCATCACACGACCCGTGTGCAGCACCCCGACCGCGACTGCGACCGCCTCCAGCAGCGCGACACCCACCGGCAGCTCCACACCCACGGCGAGCGCCTCGGCCAGCAGCAGTGCCAGCGCTAGCACGACTGCCTCGACGAGCGCGTCGCCTTCGATGAGCGCGACAGCTACCAGCACCGTGACCCGGATCGCCTCTTCAACCCCCGGCACCGGCTCGTCCGGCGGCGGGAAGCCCTCCGCGGCAGCGACGCCCTCGAGCGCGGATCACCTTGCCGCGACCGGAGCCGACCCGCTGCCGCCTGCCGCCGCCGGGGCGGCACTGCTCCTGCTCGGCGGCGCCGTATCGGCGACCGGCAGGCGAACACGGCGACGCTGAACCCGTGAAGAGCACGTCAGCTCCGGGCGCCGGTCCAATCGCCGACGCCCGAGCCTGACGGCCTGCTGAGGCGGGAGCCGTATCGGCCGGTCACGCCGCACGGCTATCACGCTATTCCGATTATCGGACCCGGCTGGCGGATGATGGCGCAGCCGAGGTGAGGATGCCTGGCAGCGCGGGGGTTTGTCGTCGCTCCGACACCACGTCACTCGTACCACACGACACCTCAGGCGGGCCCTCGGCTATGTGTTCTGGAACGCTGTGATGGCAGCTGTCAGCGCTTTGCTGTCTCTGCTCACGCTGCTGGTCATCGCGGCTTTCGGCTTCGCCATGATCACCCGGATGCTCAGGTGTTCCGTGAGGGATGAGGGCCGCCGTGCGGAGGAATGCCGACATGAAGCGAGTGACCTCCGCGGCCGGTAACGGCCACTGCGATGCCCTCTGACGTCAGCCGGGTGTGCATCGAGGACGACCTGTGCCGCTTCGTCGCCGGCCGCTTCGACATCATCGACCGCCAGCTCACCCACGACTGCGAACAGGCGAGCCGCAACTACGACCCTGCGTCTCCTGCACCACTCACTTCCTGGACCTGGCCGTGAACCGATCATGAGCGCCGGCCCGGCGCCGGCCGGCCGCCCCGCGTGCCGGTCGTGCTCGCCGCCGCCGGCCACGAATTCGGCTACGGCCTCGGCCTCAGCCCGCAGGTCGTGTCCGCGGCGCCGACGGCCCGGCGAGCCACCGAACTGGTGACCCGAGCCCGTGAGGGGGAGTTCCTGGCCCAGGCCGATGACGACGTAGTGCGCGGCTAAGAACCGCGTGGTGGGCGGAGCCATTCGCACGGGCGGCGGATCTCGTCGGCGAAGTGCTCGGTGACCCCCGCGGGCTCGAGCCTTCCGCCGGGCCGAAGGCCTCGTGCTCGGGCGCGCTGACTCGGCTTGAGCGGTTGCGTCGGCAGGACGAGGCGCTGCGCGTTGAGCGCGACCGGCTTACCGAGCTGTCGCAGCGGCTCGAAGGGCGTCTGGCGGAGTTCGGCACGCTGGCCGCGACGGTCAGGGCCGCCGATGCGGCGGCTCGGGCTGAGCGGGAGTCGGCCGCGATCGCCACGGAGGCCGAGGAGCTGCGCCGGGCGGTGGACCATACGGCGCGATGGGCCGCACCGCCCGGCTCCGATGAGGAACTCGGCGAACTGGAACCGCGGCTCTGGTCGAGGCGCAGCTGCGCCGGCTGAAGGCCGAATCGAGTCACGGTCCGCGCAACGCGGGTGGCGGCGGGTCGTCGAGATCCACGTCTCGATAGTCGAGACCGGTCAGCCTTCGCCCGTGCGCGAGCCGGGCGTGCCGCTGCGACACCCAGTGCCGGGAGCGCGGCGTGCGTGCTCGTTCACTGGTTTCTGTGCTTGTGGGCAGGGGCGTGCCGGGTGAACCAGTTGGAGCGGTCCTGCTCGGCGGGCTCGGCCGGCAGGGTGGCGGTGGTGGGGTCGAGGACCACGATCCGGCACACCTCGGACAGGTGCACGCCGTGCGAGTTGGCGTAGTCGCGCAGCAGGGCGAAGGCCGCATCGACGGTGATGTGGTGGCGTTCGGCGAGCACACCTTTGGCCTGTTCGATGGTCACCCGGCTGTTGAGGGCGCCTTGGAGTCGGATGGTGATCAGGCTGGACTGGTGCACGGTGCGTTGAGCCAGGATGCCGATGGTGGCGACGTCCGCCAGGGCCTGGCCGGTGCGTATGTCCTGTTCGCTGAGCGGACCGGGACGGGCGCGGAACAGGTTCAGCGCGCCGATCACCGTGGTGCGCAGGCGAAGGGGCAGGGCGTGGACTGAGGTGTATCCGGCGCTCTCGGCGGCTTGGGCGAACTGGGGCCAGCGGTCGCGGTTGGCGTGCAGATCGGCGTTGACCACCGGCATGCCGGTGCGGTAGGCGTCGAGGCAGGGGCCTGCGTCGGCCTGGAGTTCGAACAGTTCCAGCAGGCGCGCGTTCTCGCTCGAGGCCGCTCCAGCGTGCAACTGCCCGAGGTGGTCCACGAGCATCAGCCCGGCCGCCTCGACCTCGAGTACGCGCACGCAGTTCTCAGCCAGGGTGTGCAGGAATTCGATTGCGTCGAAGTCTTCGATCAGGGTGTCGGCTGCCTGGACGAATGCTGCGACGAGGTCGTGTTCTCGGGTCATGGCGGTCCTTCCACGGTGCGGATGTCGGCTGTTCGCGCAGGGCACACAAGCCCGAATGTATGGGTGTGTTCACGGGCTGTCGGTACTTAAGGTCGGCCAAATGCAGACGGCGGGCGACCACGTCGGCGGCGACCTGATCCAGGGGGTGGTCGGTGCCGTAGGCGTAGGCGCGCAGTCGTACCAGGGCCTCGCGCAGCGGTATTCCGAGCTGCACGCTGATCACGCCGGTGGCCTGGTCGACCGCGGCACGGTGGGTGATCGGCCGCTCCCGTCCCGGACGCGGTCCGTCTGCCCCGGAGTCCGGGTTGTCAAAGTCTTGCGAAACCTGGTGCGGCATCAGGACGGTGACCGCGTCGGCCAGCACGATGGCGTCGACCACCTGCTGCAGGCCGAGCGGTCCCACGCAGGTGCGGTGGGCCGTGAGGACGCCGAGGTTGATCCCCCCGATCCGCAGCGGGAAGGCGAAGACTGCGCACACCCCGAGTTCGGCTGCGACCGGGGTGAACGCGGGCCAGATCCGGCACCAGCACCGCGAGGCCGCCAGCGAGCACGTCTCGGCTCGGGCCCTGGCCGAGAGTGAACTGCGCGCGCTCCAACGTGGCACTGGTGCGCTGCCCGGCCCAGACCTGCACTGCTCCCGCCGGCCCGGTCCCATCCCGGCGCAGATTTCATCGAACCCTAACGCCGTTGCCGCCGCCACAACCGCCCCCGTCCGCGCCCATGCGGGTGCTCCCGCTTCGGCCGACGGAGAACCCAGCAGGGCCGGGCCGCGGCCATCTGATCGCCCAGCACCAGCCGCCTCCTGCCAACCGAGCACCAGGCGTGCTGCCGGATAGCCGGTCGGGGCCCTGAAACGCGAATGCCCCCGTCACGGCGGGCGGAGGCGAACCATGGTGGTCACGCACTCTGCTACCACCGGGGGCTGGGGAGGCTCGTCCATCCTACCGCCGAATGCGAACACGGATACTCGGGCAGAACTGCGCGACTGCGGGACTGGGCTCGACTCGGCCCGGCCAACGATGTCCGGCGCCGGCAGCCCGGGGCCACGCTCTCTGCGCGGCGCATCACGTCTCCCGCCTGCCTGCATCGCAGCCATCCCTCATCGCGCCGTGATCGGGATGATCGCGACACATTCCGCCGAACGAGGAGGGCAAGTCCCTGTTCCGGTCCACCATGCGCAAAGGTCGAACCACCATGAGGTTCCAGCGCTCATGGTGGCCGACGCCCATCCACCAGCCAAAACAGAGCATTAATTCGATATGCGTCGGGTTCGCCCGCGTCCAGCGGACGGCGCCGTCGACGCGGTCGAGTCGATCGCCGGCATTTCTCCGGTTTCGTGACCGCGGTCTGCCGTGTGGCCGTCCGACCCGGAGCCAAGGATCACATTCGATCCACGGCCGCCTCTTCGGTGCGTCGGTTCGCGATGTCGATGCGGTCGGGCTTGCGAATCCAGTTCCGCCCGCAACGTCCGGCCGATCTGATCGCAGGCGAGTGTGCTTTGCCGGACGGCCTTCAGCGCGTTCTCAGTGCGATGTGAGCGGCGCCGATCTTCCTGGGGTCGCCGTCGCGCTGCGCTGCGGCCAGGTGTTCGGCTGCGGTGTCCCGGTCACGGCAGTCGGCGCTTCGGGTGAACTCCAGACGGGCTTTTTGATGCAGCAACTCGTGTGCCCAGGCCTCAGGGCCGATCTCCTCGGCGCTCGACACGGTGTGCCCGGTCGACCTTGCCGGCGGCGTCCCCGCATCGGCCGCCGAGCGTAATCTCCGCCGCAGTCCGAGCATCACCGCGACCTACAGTGGTGTTGCCGGGGGCGAGGCAGGAGATATGAATTGATAAATATCAAGTTATGGATGTATTTGAATGCCCCGCGCCGGTGTCTTGGTGTGAATACGGGTGGCAGGAAGCGGTCTGGGGTCGCACTGAGACGGCGTCGCCATCGAGCCCACCTTGCCAGGACGGAAGGGCAGCGAGGCAGATCTCGAGACCGGCGCGTGGTCTGGACACGTCCCGCGATCGTCTTCACCGCGTTGTCCCGCCGGGAGCTGTTCACGAACGCCTGGTCGCAGCGGGCTGAGCGTTCGCGCGCCGTGTCTCACCGGGAGTCGCCCATGACGGGCAAGGCGAACAGGTCGTCCGGGCACGGCCGCAATCGCCGCCAGTCCTCGCGCAAGTCAGCGCAGCGATCAGGCCCCAGGGAGCGGTCGGCGCCCTGGTCGCGATCACAGCCGGCGCGATCCTGACCTACGCGGTCGGTTTCACGATGTCCGGGATCGACATCCACATCGTCGGCGTGATCATCATGCTGGCCGGGGTGGTCGCCCTCGCCATCCTGCTGGTCAGGTCCGCCACCGGCTTGCGCCGCCGGGAAGTGCCCGGTCGGCCGCCGGCCGTGCCGGGCCCGAGCCTGCGGGCAGGCTACCGACAGGACTCGGCGGGTCGCGATGTCCCGCCGGTCGCGGCGACATGTATCTCGACCGAGGTCTGCACCGCACCCGACCCAAGGGCCGGCCAACCGCGGGGTTACCCGGCGTCTCCGCGTAGGCCCAGGACACCGTGACGATAGCGGCGGCGCCAGTGGTCCCGCCACGCCGACGTGTCGCGGGCCTTCGCGCTTCGTGGTCGCAGGCGGGTTGGAATCTTCGTCGCGACCGCTGCGGGCCAGCTCGGCGTTTGACGATAAGCGTCTTGATGCCGGTCATGCGGTGGACGCGGCGGCGGGTGCGTGGCGTCGAGGCGGTGGCCGGGCGCGGCGGCGTGGTGCGGTAGAAGCGGCGTTTGCCGAGCTGGGCCGCTCGCTGCCCGATCTGTGGTCCGGCGTCCGCCGGCGTGGCGCCCAGCTGCACGACCTGCACGAGTCCGTCAGGCTGTGGACGGGCCGCTACGCCCAGCAGGCCTGGCTGCGCCAGCTGGAGCGGCCGGTCGCCCGGGAGATGCAGGATGCCGCCCTGCGGACCGTCGCGCGGCTGGATGGCACCCCGTTCCCCTCCACCGCCAAGCTTGCTTCACGATGGCTCGGCGCGCGCTTTCCCCGGCGGCGCCGAGACTTTCCGGGTCTCGGCCGGGAGACTGCCTACTGCGCGGAGATCGTCGCCGCGACCTACCAGGACATGGGGTTGCTTGGGCAGCGTCGGCCTGGCTGGTACGACGCGGGCAGCTTCTGGAGCGGCGACGGCCTGGTGCTGCGCGGCGGCTACCGTCTTGGCGCAGAGATCGCGGTGCGGATCCCCGAGCCGGAGTCAGCCGAGGCGTAACCGAAACCGCATCGGCGGCGATCAACGGCACCCCTCGCCCGCTTACCTCACCTGGCCGACCCGGCGACGTGGTTCACCGCGGCGAACCGGGAACTGCGCCCTGGCGGCCTACATCCTCATCGCCGCCGGAATTATCTCCGGCTCCGCGTCCAGGGTCAGGCGAGGGTTAAGCGGCGTAGTATGTGTGTTACCGAGGGTATTTCGCACGACGGCTTCCAGGCCGGCCTCGCCCCTGGCGATTGGCAACCGGCCCGAAGCGGGCCCTGATCGGTGCACGCCATGACCGTCCTCAACACCCCCGATTCCCTGACCGTCCCGGCCGCCGCATCCACCCCGAGAGCGTCGGATGGGTTGCGGTTGAAGCGCCGCGGCCCCACCGGCGCCGACGGATTCGTCGACGGCGGTTGGTGGCCCCGTTCGCTCGACCTGAGCGCGGAGCTTCCCCAGCTCTTGGCCGAACTGAGCTCGGCCGGCCACGACGTCGCGCAGGTCACCTACAACCCGACCGCCTGGAAGCCGGCGCCGCGCACCCTGGCCGGAGCGGGCCGCCCGGTGGCCCTCGCCCCTTCCACCGACCAGGTCGCCGCGTCGATCAGCCTCGTCGACAGCTCGGGTTCGAAGCGCACTGATTTGGTGGTCGTCCCCCCGCGCACCGACCACCGGGTCGCCGAGCGGGTCCTCGCCCTCGCGGGGCTCGGCGGCGATCTGCGCCGTGCCGTCGGCATCATCGAACGAGCGAACAGCGGGCCGCACACGCCGCTCGGGAACGCCGGCCCGGTTGACCCACTGTCCGCGGCCGCTTGGGAGACCGACGGCGGGCGGGTCCTCGCGCGGTGAACGCCGTCGCGTCCGACGTCGCCATCACCGTGGCCGCAGGCCGTCGGCGGCACTTTCGCCGTCTCCGATCCGCCGTCCAGTGAACGCATCCCTCACGTGGCCGGGTTTCGCGCGCCGCACCGGTGACCCGGCCCCTGCAAGCAAACCGATCCGCGTTCTCAAGGAAGTGTCACCATGGGCGTTCTGATCACCGTGCTCGTCGTCGTCCTCGTGCTGGCCCTGCTGGGGCTCGCACTGTCCGTCAGGATCGTTAAGCAGTACGAGCGCGGCGTGCTCTTCCGGCTCGGGCGCGTGCAGGGACCGCGGCCACCGGGTTTCCGGCTGATCATCCCGTTCGTCGACGTCTTGCACCGGGTCTCGTTGCGCATCGTCACCCAGCCGATCCAGTCCCAGGGCATCATCACCCGTGACAACGTCAGCGTGGACGTTTCCGCGGTGGCCTACTACCGCATCGTGGACGCCATCAAGTCCGTCGTGGCCATCGAGAACGTGCGTGCCGCGATCGACCAGATCGCCCAGACCACGCTACGCAAGGTCGTCGGGCGCCACACGCTGGACGAGACCCTATCCGAGACCGACCGGATCAATCTGGACATCCGCGAAATCCTCGACGTGACCACCGTGGACTGGGGCGTGGAGGTCACCCTGGTGGAGCTCAAGGACATCCAGCTGCCCGAGAGCATGAAGCGCGCTATGGCCCGCCAAGCCGAGGCGGAACGGGAGAAGAGAGCGAAGATCATCAACGCGGAGGGGGAATCGCTGGCCGCCGCGGCGCTCGGCGACGCCTCCGACACGATGATGGCCCACCCCCTGGCCCTGCAACTGCGTAACCTGCAGAGCTTGGTGGAGATCGGCGTCGACAAGAACACCACCGTGGTCTTCCCCGCGCCGCTGATGACCACCATCGCCGAACTCGGCGCATTCCTGGCCCGCGAAAGCGCCGCCGCGGCCCCGCCGGCTGCGCCCCCGCCGCCGGTGCCGACCACGGGCCGTGTGCCGCTGCGCATGGCAACGGCGGTCGCGATGCCCCATCCGGACCAGGTCGGGCCCACGAAGTAAGCCACCCCGTAGCTTCGAACGAAGGACGCAGCGTATGGCCAAGTTGATCGCATTCGACGAACAGGCACGCCGCGGTCTGGAGCGCGGGGTGGACATCCTCGCCGACGCCGTGAAGGTGACCCTCGGGCCGCAGGGCCGCAACGTCGTGCTCGGGAACGCGTGGGGCGCTCCCACGATCACGAACGACGGGGTGTCGATCGCCCGTCAGATCGAGCTCGACACCCCGGTGGAGCGGATCGGGGCCGAGTTGGTCAAGGAGGTCGCCAAGAAGACCGACGACGACGCCGGGGACGGTACGACCACGGCCACGGTGCTGGCTCGCGCCCTGATCCGCGGGGGATTGCGCAACGTGGCGGCCGGCGCCGACCCGATCGCCCTCAAACGCGGTATCGAGGCCGCGGTCGCTTCGGTGTGCGCGGTACTGGCCGCGGCCGCGCAGGAGGTGGAGAGCAGGGAGCAGATCGCTGCCACCGCGTCGATCTCGGCCGGCGACAGCGCGATCGGCGAGCTGATCGCCGAGGCGATGGACAAGGTCGGCAAGGAAGGCGTCATCACCGTCGAGGAGTCGAACACCTTCGGTCTCGAACTGGAGCTGACCGAGGGTATGCGCTTCGATCGGGGCTACCTCAGTCCGTACTTCATGACCGACACCGAACGTATGGAAGCAGTGCTCGACGACCCGTACGTTCTGATCGTCGACGACAAGATCGCCGCCGTGGCGGACCTGCTGCCCCTGCTGGAGAAGGTCGTGCAAGCGGGCGGGCCGCTCGCGGTGATCGCGCAGGACGTCGAGGGCCAAGCCCTGGCCACGCTGGTGGTGAACACTCTGGGCGGCGCGCTGAAGTCGCTGGCCGTCAAGGCGCCGGGCTTCGGGGACCGCCGCCGGGACATGCTCGGCGACATCGCGGCGCTCACCGGTGGCCAGGTCGTCTCCGAGAGCGTAGGACTCACCCTGGAGACCTGTGGCCTCGAGGTACTCGGTCGCGCGCGCAGGATGGTCGTCACGCAGGAGGAGACCACCATCATCGAAGGCCTCGGCGGTGACCGGATCACCGGGCGGGTGAACCGGATCCGCGCCGAGATCGAGCGCAGCGACTCCGACTACGACTCCGAACATCTGCGCAAACGCCTGGCCAAACTCGCCGGCGGGGTCGCGGTGGTCAGAGTCGGTGCCGCGACCGAGGTCGAACTCAAAGAGCGCAAGCACCGCGTCGAGGACGCCGTGCGCAACGCGAAGGCCGCCGTCGAGGAGGGCTTGCTGCCCGGCGGCGGCGTCGCCCTGGCCGACGCCGCCCGCACCGCGTTCGAAACCCTGGGTTTGACCGGCGACGAGGCGACCGGCGCCGGCATCGTGCGAGCTGCACTGACCGCCCCGCTGCGACAGATCGCGGCCAACGCCGGCCTGGAAGGCGGCGTCGCCGTGGACAAGGTCGCGCACCTGCCCGCCGGCCACGGCCTGAACGCCGTGACCGGCCAGTACGTCGACATGGTCAAGGCCGGGATCGTCGAGCCGGCCAAGGTGACCCGCTGCGCGTTGCAGAACTCCGCATCGATCGCCGCACTGTTCCTCACCATCGAGGTCGTCATCGCCGAAAGACGCGAGGAGTAACACTGGCGGCGCGGATTTCGAGAAACCCACACGCCGAAGCGCCGGGCGGGCCGATGCGCTTCAGGCGACACATGAGAGCGGAATCCGAGGCCGGGCACGTCGGGCGGCAGTGGCCGCCCAGACCCCGGATTGCGCCGTATGGCCGACCTGGTCTCGGGGCGGTCGCCCCGAGAGTTGTCTGCGCGGCCTGTGACGATCACGCCACAGTGCGGGTGTCTGTTCCTAGGTGGGGAAGCGCCGCGTACTCGGCTATCCGGCCTATCGCGTCCGCGGTGGCCCGTCGCGGTCCATCAGGCCAGCGGTCCACCGGGCGCGGCCCGCAGACCGGTGAGCGGCCGCTTCCGGCCGCCGGCGAACAGGTCGTACAGAGTGAACTGGTTGGCGCGATCGTCGGCCGCGCCTCAGGTGCGGACGACGCCTCGGCAGCGTCGGGGTGGGAAAGATCGCAATTCGGCATCATCAGACGCCTGGTCTCCGGATCCTTGACGATCCGGATTCTCAAAGCACTCGTGGCGACACCGAATTGATTATCAGCGTACGAAGTGCCACGGACACCCTAACCATATTCCGCATCTACGTCTTACGCGCGTCGCGTAGGCCTGGTCACGGTGCCGACGAAGCGGCGAGCAGTGCACTGGCGGTCTGCATCTTGCCTTCTTCGGCGGCGATGGCCATCAGGCGTGCGGCGGCGTCGGGATCGAGTTCCGGGGGGATGACGAGCAGGTCCCAGCGCCCGCCGCGCCGGTAGGACAGCAGACAGATGTCGTGGGGGTCCTGCTCGGCGTCGAACCATCCCACACGCACGGTGTGCGTGCCGGTGCGCACCTTCTTGGGGATTTCAGGCCACATACGCACGTTCACGGTGGCGCGGTTGACCGGCCCCCATGCCTCATCCAACACGGCGATCAGAGGTGGCAGTTCACGGGCGAGGTCACGTGAGCGCGGCCACCACGCGCCGTTGACCATCCCGAGGTGATCGCCGGCCGGCTTGAGGCTGACGCGTGCGGCGAGTGCTGGGGGAGGGAGCGTGGTCGCGGTCATAGTGCGGACCTGTCTCCGGGGCGACGAGCGCCCGGAATATTCGTTCGCCGGAGACGATGCCGCCTTGGAGAGCGGACTTCGAGGTGCCTTCGGTATCTTGAAGTCTACTCCCAGATCTTGTCGTGGTCGCCACCCGGCGCTCGCGATGTCTACGGCGGCCTTTTCAGTTATCCACCCGGCCGGTCGACTCTCGACGATGTCCGGTGCAGACATATCGGTCGAATGCGAGGGGACCGTCCGTGGCGGTCACGGCGTGGCATGCGGGCGAGCGTCCAACGCTGTCCAACGGTGGCCAGGATCGGCTTCGGACAACCCGCACGGCGTTCACCATGGCGCCATGAAGCGTCTTCGTATTCTTACGGCAACGCGCGGATTCGCCTTGGCGGCCGCGTTGGCCCTCGGTACCCTCGCGGCCACGCCCGCGCGCGCCGACACTCCGTTGCCCGCGCCTACCGGTCTCGAGGTGCTGCACGTGGCCGACACCTCAGCCGAAATGGACTGGGGCAGCTCCTGCTATTCGACGGGCGACGTCGTCCAGCGATACTTCAACGGATCGTGGCAGACCTATGCGACCGGGCTCTGCGACTACCTGCCGCTCACCGGCCTGACGCCTGGAGTCGAGTAC
The DNA here is from genome assembly GCA_046724665.1 of Actinomycetota bacterium. Classification (GTDB taxonomy): domain Bacteria; phylum Actinomycetota; class Actinomycetes; order Streptomycetales; family Catenulisporaceae; genus Actinocrinis. The sequence continues at coordinate 17,686 of JBKOWZ010000243.1, read as the reverse complement.
ACGTTCCGGGTGTACTCGGCCGCAGTGCCCGACATCGGCTACTCGCAAAGCCCGCCATCCGCGTCGATTTCGTTCACGACGTTATCCGGCCCTGACTCCATTGCACCGTCGAAGCCTGGAACGCCGAGCTTCAGCGGCGTCACGACCACGAGCGCGGACGTCTTCTGGGGCCAGTCCACTGACAACGTCCAGGTGACCGGCTACTACTTGCAGCAGCTGGTAAACGGCGCCTGGACCACGATCCGGACCGTATCCGCGTCGGGCAACTTCCAATCCGTCTATGGCTTGTCGCCGGGTACGTCCTACACGTACGCAGTCATCGCCTTCGACGCACGCGGCAATGTCTCGCAGCACTCTGATCCCGCGACGCTCACGACCCTGGCCGTCACCAAGACGCCGTCCTGCGCGGTGCAGCTCCAGGTGTACGGCACCGGATTCACTGCCTCCGCCACGATCGTGAACTCTACCGCGGCTGCCATCAGTGGCTGGACATTCGGCTTCTCGCTCGCGCCTGCCGCGACGGTCAGCAGCGTCTTCGGCGGCGTGCTGAGCCGCGTCGGCGGTTCGGGCACGATCACGCCCGCCTCGTGGAATGGCACGGTCGGGCCGGGCGGGCAGCTCTTCTTCGGTTTCGTAGGCTATGCGAACCCGCCCGCGCCGCCGAGCGGCTTCACGTTCAACGGATTGCCCTGCACCGCGGCATGAGCAGGAAGCCGGTCGCACGGGGGCAAGGTGCGCGGGGCGCTGGCACCCACGAGCGCCCCGCGCACTCGCCTGACTGCTGACCTGCGAACGGCCCTCGACCAAATCCACGGCCGAGCGGCAGCGCACTAACCTGTCACAGGTCAGGGACAAGCAAGATCAGTGTCGGGCAGTTGCCCGGAGGTCAGATACGTGGTGACTGCGGAGTTCATGCACGCACCGCCCTGGCCGCTGAGAAAGGGAGTGTGCACCCGCTGATCGACGGTGACCAGCCGGGAAACGTGGATGGCGGCGTGGGTGGCCAGCGAGTTGGGCAGGGGCACGGCGGCGTCCAGCAACGCGGCCGTGATCAGCGCGCCGTGCGCCCGGTTGGCCGACAACGCAATGGTGTTGTCCCGGCTCACAGGCCAGAATGCGCACGGCCCGATGTTGGCGTTGGCCGGGCCGTAGACCGGGTAGAGTCCGCTGTAGTGGCTGAGGTCGTCCTGGTAGGCGCCGGGCAGGCGCGGCCAGGCGTTGTCGCCGCAGCGGAATGCCAGGTTCGCCGCGGTGTGGTTGTCGGCCGGTACGCCCGGGGTGCCTGGCAGGGCGGCCGGGTAGAGCTCCAGCGGCACCGGCGGCGCCGCGCCGACCCGGATGCTCACGACGTCGATTGCGACCACCTGCCACAGTTGCTGGAAGTAGGTCGCCACCACGAGCAGGTAACCGAGCTCTCCCATGGTCCACGCGTGGTCGCCGGCCACGATGGGCTGTGCGGCGGCCTGGTGCAAAGTCCCCGTGATCGCGGAGCCGACCTGCGCCGACGTCGTGCCCAGGTGGTAGGTGGCGTCGTTCTGGGCCAGCCAGGCCAGGAAAGCGTCGTAGTTGCTCTCCATCGCGGCCGTGCGACCTAATTCGAATGATCTCCATACCGTGTCATAGTCGTTTGGGCTGTCCAGCACCAGCCGATCCAACCGGTCGGGGAACAGGGAGCTGTACGCGACCCCGAGCAGCGCCGCGTACGAGCCGCCCAGATACGAGATGGTCTGTTCACCCAACGCGGCGCGCACGAGGTCCATGTCGCGGGCGGCATTGGCGGTCGTGGCGTAGGGCAGTGCCCAGCCCGCGTACCGTGCGCAGTCCCGGGCGAGTGCCGCCGCCTGCTCGCTGGTCGCGTCGAAGGACTGGAATCCGTCCACGCGCACCCAGTAGCCGCCCGGCTCCTCGGCCGGCTGCCCGCAGGTGATCGGCGTGCTGCGCTCGACAAAGCGCATGTCGAAGCCGATCAGATCGTACTTCGCCAGGATCTTAGGATCAAGGCTCTGACTTAGCTGGATCGGCAGCGGGACTCCCGCGCCGCCGGGCCCGCCTCCCGTGGTCAGCAGTACCCCGCGCCGCTGAGCCGGGTCGGTGGCAGGCAGCCGCGAGATGGTGATGCTGATGGCCCGCCGCTCGGGGTGGGCGTAATCCAGCGGCACGCGCACGGAGGCGCACCGCAGCCTCGGGTCGTCGATGCCCGGACAGCTCGTCCATCGCAGACGCTGATGATCGTAAGCTGACAGCCCTGCCGCCGTCGCGCCGTCGGCCTTCGTGTCCGTCGCGGCGTGAACCGGCCCTGGCGCGCACAACGCCGCCGACAAGCTCAACACACACAGGTTCCGGATCGTTGCGCGCACACGTACCCCCGTCATCGGCATCTGGCAACATCTGGCAACACACCTGACAACGGCGGTGACAGTAACGCACATCCGGTACTGCGGCTACCGGATGTTTCGACCCGTTCCCGAGCGCACCAGCTGACGAGCACGATGCCGCATCTAGGGATTTCGTATCGCTGACTGCGAGTTGATTGGGCGATGATCGCGTATGCAGGGCTTCTGTGAGATCAGTACCCTGCTTGCATAGGTTCCTCTATCCGCCGGTGGTGCTCGCCTGCTTGGGGAGCTGTCCATAAGTGGTGACCGGCCCTGGTTGTTGTGGGAAGGCATCGTGCTTGGCCGTATCCGCATCGAGCAACCTTTGCGGTCGAGGTTCCCATCCGCTTGCTACGGATGCCGCCACGCGTTTCGGTGCTGTCGATCCGCAGCCGGTGGCCGCCGGAATGGTAGACGTCTGTCGGCGTGCCGTCCGCGTCGCAGACGAGGGTGATCCGGTTGCCGTTGCGGTCCACCACCGTGGACAGCGGACGGAAGCGGTCCGGGACTGGCCCGGGCGGGAACTCCAGCACCAATCCGCGGTCCGACTGGTGCAGGCGCATCGTGTCCGACGCGTGGTCCCCCATGCCGGCGGCCGGCGCGCGCCCTCTGTGGGCAGCACCCGCTGGCCCGGCTGCGTGATCGTCATACCGGGTAGTGCAACAACCGTGCGTGCCGTCCCGAGGGTGCGGCTCGGCGTTTCTATCCACTCCGGCCTGCCCGGTGTGGTGGGCTCGCGACCGGATACCGGGAGGCGGTGCTTGCGTGTGAGGCCGCGGCGACCGGCCTGGTCGGGCTTGGCTGTGGCTGCCGGGCGGCGTGGGCGCGGGTTCTGGTCGAGCCGCACCGGCGCGTCGCGCCCCTGCGACCGGTCCAGGTTCGTGGTCAGCCGCGTCGCAGGCGGCGGCAGCAGCCTGACTGTGGTCGCCCTATCGCGCCGAAGCCGTAGGGCGGGGTTACCCCCCGATCCGCCTGTGTCGGTGTTGCGGCGTCGGCATGGTGCGTCGCGTCCCGACCAGTCTCGTGAAAGGCGTCGGCTCGAGCGTTGCGGCGCTCGATCGGCGCCGTGCCGCTCGTCGTCATGGACTCGGCGTACGTCGGCCGACCCGTCGGCGGCCCAGGCGGCTCGCTGCTGGCGCTCACTCAGGTGTGCAGCTTCGTAGGTGTGATGATGACGGCGGTGGAGTGCTGTGCGGCGAACTGCTGCGGGGTTTCGAACATCGCTGCGATGCGCTCGGTGTACTTGGCCAGGTACGCGGGATGTTCGTCGGCGGTGGGTTGGTTGTCGGCGGGTGTGGCGGTGCCTTCGAGGCGCACGATGTTGCGGCCCAGATCGCACACGTCCAGCGCGAGGCTGACTTTGGGGTTGGCGGCGATGTTGCGCAGCTTGGCCGCGTGGGGCGTGCTGTAGATCAGGATCGTCTCGTCCCCGCGCAGCAGGAACCAGACCGGGACGGTGACCGGTTGCCCGTCCGGGCGCACGGTGGTGAGCCAGGCCATCAGGTTGTGGCGCAGGCGGGACTCGGCGCGCTCGCGGTCGCCGGGCGGCAGATGTGCGGTCAGTTCCACGGTGTTGCAACCCTTCTCGAGACGAATTCCCAGCGACGCTAGCGGCAAGGTGCGACATCGTCGGCGTGTCGGATCGCGGCGTTAGTGTGGGCCGTGATGCGGATCTCACGGTCGGGCGAGGCGCGGGTGGCGTGGGTGACCGGGGCCAGCCGCGGGATCGGGCGTGGCATTGCGCTGGCCTTGGGGCGTGCCGGCTGGGTGGTGCATGTCACTGCTCGCTCGAGTGCGGCCGGGCGTACCAGTCATCTGCCGGGCACCGTGGAGCGCACCGCGCAGGAGGTCAGCGACGCAGGCGGCCACGGAGTGGCGACAGTGTGCGACCACGGCGACGATGCCGCGGTCGCGGCGGTGGCCGAGCGGATCGCTGCCGAGCATGGCCGCCTGGATCTGCTGGTCAACAACGTGTGGGGCGGGTACGAGCGGCTCAACGCCGGGGCGTGGGGCGGAGTGGAACGCGCCGTTGTGGGAGCAGCCGGTGGAATTGTTCGACGCGATGTTCAGCGTCGGTGTGCGCGCCCACTACGTTGCGCTGCGGCAGTGCGCGCCGGTGCTGATCGCGACGCCCGGCAGCCTGGTGGTGACGGTCTCCTTCGCCGTGCCCGAAGCGGAGCAGGCCGGGTTCGGTGCCGCTTACGCAATGGCCAAGAGCGCGGATGATCGGCTCGCGCTGGCCGCGGCGGTGCAGCTGCGCGAGCACTGCGTTGCGTCGCTCGCGCTGCACCCGGGGCTGGTGCGTACCGAGGGGGTGATGCAGTTCGCCGAGCACCTGGACCTGAGCCGGTCCCAGTCGGTGGAGGGCGTCGGGCGCGCGGTCGTCGAGCTCGCGGGCGACCCCGATGTGATGACCCTGACCGGCAGCGCGGTCAGCGTCGAGCAGGTAGCCGCCCGCTATGGCATCGACGTCACGAGCTGACCCGACGCTGCCTGAGCGCAACAGTTCCTGGCCACCGCAATGCCCTGGTGTCATGCCGTGGCAGCGACGCGCCAGCGCGACCGATGCCCACCCGTCACCGGCGCCTGCCTCGATGCGTGCTGGTGAGTCCGTGTTCGGACGGAAGGCCGGTGATGCTCTTGACGTCGGCTCAGCCGGCTTGGCGAAGCCTATACCTCGTAGTCCTCGGCAGGATAAGTCATGCCCTTGCCTGTCATCAATATATTGAGATAGAGACAGTTGCGTGGCGAGCAGCTGGAGCTGGCCGGTTGGGGCGCGACATCAGACGTCAACGCCACGCCGGGCACGGTCCTCAACACCGGCGTCGTCGCGGTCGGCGAGGTGGACGCCGGCACCGTCGGCGTCCGCGGAGTCAGCCCGTCGCCGTACACCAGCGGCTGCCTCTACGACTCCGGCGCACTACTTCCTGTCGATCGGGACGAAGACCGGCGTCCTCGTCTCACTCGACAGCAACGGTCCCAGTTGCCCTCACGACCAGTTGGAGACGACGACCCGCGTCGGGGTCATCTTCCGCTGGATCTACCAGCAAATCGCAGCAGGCTGATATCCTCGATCAGTGCTGACGCACTCGGGTGAGGCCATCTGACCTCGCCCGATCCTCGTTTTCAATACAGGCGTCGGCGTCGTTCGGACGTATTAAGGACGCTTCTGCGGCCCATGCCACCACTATGCGGCCTGCCTTCCTAACGGATCATGTACCGTAAGCGGCAACTCCCAAAGGAGCTTCGGGGCGTTGGAGGGATTCGTGGTGGGATACTGGCTGGGTGTAGCGCCTGTCTGTGTCGTCCCCGGATTCGCGGCTGCTTCGGGGGTGAGTAGATAGGAAGTGGCAACATTTCTACTGGCATTGTTATCTACCCAGGAGCATGGATCATGCGAGGTGGCTCCCGTTGTCAGTAGAACGCAGACTATGGATAGCTTGGCTATAATGGCAAGCATCTTGTATGCTCCTGATCGGCGCATTGCTGCATGTATCCAGGTGGGGCCTGGGTTAGGGCAGCCTGAATCGCAAGCCAGAGCATCAGAGATCTGAGTTGCGATCATGGCTTAGACCGCCGCGATCCTAGCGTGTGAATGGCCCCATCGTCGAAACGGGTGGGGTTTGCGTGCCTCTAGCGAACAGATGGGGCTAGGTCGTGTCTAGTGAGCTCAGCGCTCACGAGGCGCGCGTCGTGTTGATGGCGGGGAAAAGGAGAGGCGGTCGAGGCGGCGGTCGGCGAGACTGGGGCGGTGATCCATCTCGCCGAGTCTCCTCGTCTGGTGTGGCCGACGACCGCGGTGCGCACGTTCTACCTCGTGGGCGAGCAGGCCGACTGCCTGCTTCGCGGCACGCCCACCGAGTGGCTGGGGCCTGCCAGCGAGGACTTCGATGACTTCGTCGCCGTACGACGCGGCGTGCAGATGCGATGGGGCGTGCCCTCCACCGTGTTCTGGTACGTCTCGGGCGAGTACTACCTGGGGACGCTTGTCGTGCGGCACGAACTGACGGACGAGCTCGCCGAAGTCGGCGGTCACATCGGATACCACGTGGTGGCCCCGTGGCGCCGGCAGGGCCATGCGACGCGGATGCTGGCGGCCGGGCTCGTCGAATGCCGCCGTCTCGGCCTCGACCAGGTCCTGCTGACCTGCGCTGAGGACAACGAACCCTCGCGACGGGTCATCCTGTCCAACGGCGGCGTACCCGATGGCCGGAAGCGGGGAGAGGACCGGTTCTGGATCACCCTCGAACCGGACGCCGCCGTGTAGGGGTCTTCGTACGTCACCGTTAAGGCTGTGTATAGCAAGTTGGTCTGCCGCGTGTTGATGCTGGCCACGGTTTTCGGTGATATGTGAGAAATCGCAGTGCGGGGGTGTCATCAGGGGTTTGGTGGGTGTTGGGCCGTTCGGGGGCTGATAGGTGGTTGGTGGTTGGTGGTTGGTGGTTGGTGGTGGGCGTGCGCGAGTGAGTGAGTAGGCGCTTTGACCGGCGGCTCACACGAGCCGCCGACTGTCCCATGCTGGGCGCGATCCCGGCCTTGGTCAGCCGCGTGGTCAGCGCGATGCTCGTGTACTGCCTCGCCACCGCGATCAGTGTGGAGAACGTCTACAGCGATGGCACGGCCACACGTGTCGGGCCCGCTGACACCCTGACTGCGTGCGGCACGAATCTGGCGATACCTAGCTGCCTCGCGATCCTCATCCCGACCCTGACCAACTCGACGGGAACGGGCCCACGTGGCTGTCTGCTTCGGCGGCCAGCCCTGGCGTGGCGCGGTTCAGGGTGCGTCTCGGTGAGGCCATCTCGAAACTTTCATCCTATGTATTGGTGGGATAGGGCGCCGCGGATGGTCAGCTGTCGCCGGGAATCGTGTGCGCCATAGAAGGTTCGACGCGGAAGGGAGGGGTGTTCCGCCGAGTGTTTCCGACTCATATCAGCGTTGGGTTGACAATAGATCGGATCTATGAGTCACTTCGCTCGAAGCGGGCCGGGGGAGGCGCCGCAGTCTGATCTCTGCGAAGGGGATGTCATGACGCCGCAACCGAAGCGTCGCGATGTGCTGAGACTCGGTACCGCCCTCGGGGCGATGACAGCGTTCGGCGGCCTGCCGCGCTTTGCTTTTGCTCCGGCCGCCGCCGCGTCGAACACGGTCCGTCCGGCCGCCCCTTTCCTGGTGCCCGCATCGGCGGCCACCACGCTGTGGTATCAGTCCCCCGGCTCGGAATCGGCCGTCATGCAGCAGGGGCTGCCGATCGGCAACGGCCGGCTCGGCGCGATGGTGACCGGTGATCCCGCGTCGGATGCGTACTACCTCACCGATGTGAGCCTGTGGACCGGCGGAGCGAACGCGAGCCTGGGCGGCGACGGCCAGTTCTTCTACGACAACGGCGGCAACTTCGGGTCCTTCCAATCGCTGGCCAAGGCGCACGTGAACGTCCCGGCGCACAGCGTCTCGGCCGTCTCCGGCTACCGCCGCACGCTCGACCTGAGCAACGGCTACGTGTCCGCGACCTACCAATACGGCGGCGTCACGTACACGCGCGAGGCGTATGCCAGCCACCCCGACGACGTCGTGATCGTCCGCCTCAAGCAGAGCGGCGGCGGCAGTTACACCGGCAACGTCGCGCTCAGCGGTACCCACGGCGAGACGACGCAGGCCGACTCGGGCACGATGACCGCGTCCTTCGCGGGCAGCCTGCCCAACGGTCTCGCCTACGCGTGCGTGGCTGCCGTGGTGGCGACCGGGGGGACGCTCTCGGTCAGTGGCGCTCAGGTCGCGTTCGCGGGATGCAGCGAAGTCGTCATCGTGTTCTGCGGCGGCACGAATTACACGCAGAACTCGGCGGTCGGCTACAAGGACACCAGCATCAACCCGCTGAGTCTCGCGCTGAACAAGGCGCGGGCCGCCGCGGCGGTGTCCGGTGACTCGTTGCTGGCCACGCATGTCGCCGACTATCAGGCGCTCTACAACGCCCAGACGGTGAACCTCGGCACGTCCACGGCCGCCCAACGCGCCATGGACACCCCCTCGCGCCTCGCCGCGCGCGCCGCCGCCGGCGCCGCCCCCGATCCGGAACTGGAGGCGAGCTACCTCCAGTTCGGCCGGTACCTGGCCATCACCGGCTCGCGCGGAACGCTGCCGGCGAATCTCCAGGGCGTGTGGCTGGACAACAACAATCCGGCCTGGATGAGCGACTACCACACCGACATCAATATCCAGATGAACTACTGGCTGGCCGACCGGGCCGGCCTGCCCTCGTGCTTCGAGGTCTTCGCAGACTACTGTCTCGCGCAGTTGCCCGGCTGGAGCGCCACCACGCAGTCGCTGTTCCAGGACTCGCGCAACGGCTTCCGCAATTCCAGCGGCCGAGTGGCCGGATGGACGACCGCGATCAGCACGAACGTCTGGGGCGGCGGCGGCTGGTGGTGGCACCCGGCCGGCAGTGCGTGGATCAGCAACACGCTCTACGACCACTACCTGTACACCCTGGACACCTCCTACCTGCGGAAGATCTATCCGCTGCTCAAGGGCGCGTGCCAGTTCTGGGAGGCGCGGCTGATCACCGATCCGGGAACCGGCCTGCTCATTGACGACAGCGACTGGTCTCCGGAGCAGGGGCCGACCAACGCCAAGGGCATCACGTACGCGCAGGAACTCGTGTGGCAGCTGTTCGCGAACTACGCCGCGGCGGCCGCGACCCTCGGACAGGACTCCGCCTACGCGGCCACGATCAGCGGCCTGCAAGCCAGGCTCTACCTTCCGCAGGTCAGCTCGACCACCGGCTGGCTCGAGGAGTGGATGACCCCTGCCAATCTCGGCGACGCCACGCACCGGCACCTCTCCCCGCTGATCGGCCTTTTCCCCGGAGACCGCATCACGGCCGACCGAAGCCCGGCGGCGCTGCTCACCGGCGTGACCAACCTGCTGACCGCGCGCGGCATGAACACCTACGGCTGGGGTATGGCCTGGCGCGCGGCCTGCTGGGCGCGGCTGAAGAACTCCGGCAAGGCGTATCAGGCGGTGATGACCGTCCTGCGGCCGTCTGTGAACTACAGCAACGGCGCCGCGATCAACCTGCTGGACATGTACAACCTCAGCAGCAACAGCTCGGTCTTCCAGATCGACGCCAATTTCGGCACGCCAAGCGCCATGCTCGAGATGCTGCTCTACTCCCGGCCGGGCCTGATCGAACTGCTGCCCGCGACACCGGCGGCCTGGTCGGCCTCCGGCAGTGTCACCGGCGTCCCCGCGCGCGGCGCGTTCACCGTGGACATCAGCTGGAGCGCGGGCCGGGTCACCTCCGCGACGATCCACGGCAAGCCCGGCGCGACGACGACGGTGAAGGCCGGCACGTGGAGCCAGGCCGTGACCATCGGCGCCGGCGGCTCGACGACGGTGACGCCGAACGCGTCGGTCAGCACGACGTTCAAGCTGGTCAACCGCCGCAGCGGAAAAGCCCTTGACAATCCCGGCGCGTCGAAGAGCGCAGGCACCGCCCTGATCCAGTGGACCGTCAACGACGGCGCGAACCAGCACTGGACATTCACCCCGTCAGGTGCCGTCTACACGATCACCAACGTCGCCTCGGGCCTGCTCGCCGACGTCAACGGCGGCTCCACGGCCGACGACGTGACGATCATCCAGTGGTCGGCCGACGGCGGCACCAATCAGCTCTGGACACTCGCGGACGCCGGCGGCGGATTCAGCAAGCTGGTCAGCGTGCGCAGCGGCAAAGTCATCGGCGTGCGCGGCGATTCCACGGCCGACAACGCGGCGATCGTGCAGCAGACCGACACCGGGGACATCAGCCAGCACTGGCAACTGATCGCGGTGTAAGAACCCACCAGTACCGGCCGACCGCCCGATTCGTACCCCAGCGGTGGGCTCGCGACCTACGAACAGCCGTGGAGTGATCGTGAGGAGATTCGCTTTCGTCCTGAGTGCCGCGCTGGCGGCCATCGCGGCCTTGTTGGTGCCACCGGCGTCGGCTTCAGCCACTCGTGCCGGCGACAGGATGGCGGCCGGACAGCTGACTGATGCCGGCTCCCGGCAGAAAATCGACTTCGACCGGGGGTGGATGTTCGCGCGTTCGGACGTGGCGGGGGCTCAGAACCCTGGTTTCGACGACTCGAAGTGGGGGCCGGTGGCCCTGCCGCACGACTTCGACGCTCCCTACAACGTCGGCGGCACCACCGGCGGGCAGTCCTTCTATGTGGGCCTTGGCTGGTACCGCAAGCACTTCACGGTTCCCTCCTCCTGGAGCGGCCAGCGGGTGGAGCTGGAATTCGAAGGCTCGTTCTCGGTCACCGACGTGTGGGTCAACGGCACCGTGATCGGTACGCACCGCGGCGGGTACACCGGGTTCGTCTTCGACATCACCAGCTCCCTGCAAACGGGTGACAACGTGATCGCGGTGCGCGTGGACAACCGGTGGCGGGCCGACCTGGCGCCGCGCACCGGCGACCACCAGTTCAGCGGGGGCATCTATCGGGACGTCTACCTGAACGTGACGAACAACGTGCACGTGACCTGGTACGGCACGTTCGTCACGACGCCCGCGCTGACCAATCCGGTGTGGGACACGAGCAATCCCGCGTACTACCGCAACATCGACCTGTCGCAGTACCCGAGCGACAGTGCCCTGAGTGCGAACCTCGCAGCGCGCCGCTCGAACGTGCGGGTGCAGACGGAGGTGCGCAACGACGGCTCCGCGCCGATCGACGTCTACGCCCAGCAGCAGGTGAGTAAGCAGGGATCGAGCACCGTCCTGGCCACGTTCAACTCGCCCGTGCAGACGATCGGTGCGGCGAGCACGAGCACTCTGGACGCGCTCAGCGGCTCCCTCTCGGACACCGCGAGCATGTTGCAGGGGCTCAGCCTGTGGGCGCCGAACAATCCCGCGCTGTACACGGTGACCACCTCCCTCGTGGTGGCCGGGAGCGTCGTCGACACGTACACCACGACCTTCGGCTTCCGCAGCGCGCAGTGGAAGGTGGACGGCTTCTACCTCAACGGTGTCAAGACACTGCTTGTCGGGGCCGACGTGCACCAGGACCACGGTGGTTGGAGCAACGCCGTCACCAACTCCGGCTTCGAGCGCGACGTGAGCTATGTCCGCGAGGCCGGCATGAACTTCATCCGCGGCTCGCACTACCCCCACGATCCCGCCTTCGCGGACGCCACCGACAAGCTCGGCGTCATGTTCTGGTCCGAGAACGACTTCTGGGCGACCGCCACCGCCGGCATCGAGCCCACGCCGACCGGTACCGTCAGCGACTACAAGGCCGACGGCTACCCGCAGAAGACCGCCGACCAGCCGGCCTTCGAACAAAGCGCCATGGACAGCCTGCGCGACATGATCCGGGTCGGCCGCAACCACCCCTCGATCATCAACTGGTCCATGGGCAACGAGGTCTTCTTCACCTCCTCGGCCACGCTGGGCAAGGCCACCGCGCTGGCGAGCAGGATGCGCGACTACTCCCACCAGCTCGACCCGACCCGCAAGGCGGCGCTGGGCGGGGTGCAGCGTGCCTCGCTGGACCAGCTGTCGGTCTGCGACGTCGCCGGGTACAACGGGGACGGCGCGAAGATCACCAACACGTGGATGCCGAACATGGTCACCGAGTACGGCTCGTACACCTCCGACCGGCCCGGTACCTACGGCCCCACGTACGGCGACACCCAGGACCCGAACAACGCGACCAGGTTCAGGCTCACGACCGACAGCGCAGGGCTGGCCATCTGGGCCGGCTTCGACCACGGCACGATCCTGGATCCGAGCTTCGCCCGCATGGGCATGGTCGACTACTACCGGCTGCCCAAGGACCAGTGGTACTGGTACCGGGCGAACAAGGCGAACTGGTCGGGCTTGACGAACATCGCCGACCCCACGCCGGTGGCTCGCGAGCAAGCCGCGGCGGGGAGCGCGAGCGCGATGACGCTGCGGGCCGGCCGGTACTCCTCGACCACGATCACCGACGATGGCGCCACGGACACCCAACTCGTGGTGACCATGCGCAATGCGTCCGGCGCGTGGGTGAACGACAACCGGACCGTGACGTTGACCGTCACCAGCGGTCCGGGAGTGCTGCCCGGCGGCAAGTCGTACACCTTCACCCCCGGCACGGAGGCGTTCAACGGTCAGGCGGCCATCGAGTTCCGCTCCTACTACGCCGGCACGAGCACCGTCACGGCCAAGTCGGCGGGGCTGCCCGACGCCACCATCACCATCACGACCGTCGATACCGTCGGCGCCGCAAGTGAAACCGAACCCGCCAACTTCGACAACTCGGCCCTCTGGGGGCAGCCGCCCGCCGGAACCGGCTCGCAGATCGTCGGCGGCCAGTCCGGCCGGTGCGTGGACGTGCCCAACGCGAGCACCACGAACGGCACGCAGGTCCAGCTGTGGGACTGCGGCAGCGGCACCAACCAGCGCTGGACCCTCACCTCCGGCAAGCAGTTGCAGGTGTACGGCAACAAGTGCCTGGACGCCAACGGCGGGGGCACCAGCAACGGCACCCAGGTGATCATCTGGGACTGCAACGGCCACACCAACCAGCAGTGGAACATCAACACGAACGGCACGATCACCGGCGCTCAGTCCGGCCTGTGCCTCGACGCCAACGGCGCCGGAACCGCGAACGGCACAAAGCTCATCCTGTGGTCGTGCAACGGCGGCGCGAACCAGCAATGGAGCCTGCGGAACTGACCACAGGCACGGCCGACCGTACGGCTCCGCGCGCTGACCGCCGCGCGCAGGAGCCGTACGGGCCGCCTGCCCCGCGGGAGCACAGCCGCGCAGCCGTACGCAGGTGAAGCGCTTCGAAAGCCTCGTCGGCACGTCCTAGTCCATATATTCCGGATATGCCGCAGCTCACAGAGCGTGAGGTGTGGCCGGTTGGTCTTGTATGAACCGGGCGTGCTGACCTAGTCTCTATTAGTGTTGAAGCGCTTCGACAGTCATGACGCGCTACGCCGACGCTCACCTCTGACCGCACGCACGCGACGAAGACAGTGTCGAGACCATCCCCGATCCCGCGCTGCGCTCCTGCGGCGGCATCCGCGCGCCCGCGTTGCGCCGCCGCGAGGAGCGGTGCTGTGGTGGTCGTCATGAACGTGAGCTGATCTGCCTGCTGAGACACCTGCCGAAGCACCCATCAGTCCGCGAGGATGCGGGCTCTCCCCATGGAGGAATTCGTGCGGCACGTTCAACGACGAGCAATCCGATGGCGGCTCGCCGCCGTCGCAACCGGTGTCACTCTCCTCGGCGGTGCAATCGTCGGTGCGGGCGCGCTTCCCGCCAGCGCGTCGAGCGCTACCGACAACAACACCGGGCAGAGCACTCAGGGCGGCGTGCTGCCGGCGCCCGACAATCCCACGATGGACACGGTCGCGGCGATGCAGCCGAGTTGGAATGTGGGCAACACGCTGGATGCCATCCCGACGGAGACCTCGTGGGGCAACCCGCTGATCACCAAGCAGCTGTTCGACACGGTGAAGGCCGACGGCTTCCGCAGCGTGCGCATCCCGGTGACCTGGGGTATCCACGCGTCCGCCACCGCGCCGTACGCGATCGATCCGACGTGGATGGCCCGGGTCAAGCAGGTGGTGGACTGGGCGCTCGCGGACGGCCTCTACGTCGTCCTGAATGTGCATCACGATTCGTGGCAGTGGATCTCCAGCATGCCGACCGATCATGACAACGTGGTGGCGCGTTTCGAGGCGACCTGGAAGCAGATCGCGACCGAGTTCAAGGACGAGTCGCGCAAGCTGCTGTTCGAGAGCGTGAATGAGCCGCAGTTCGCCAATGCCACGGACGCACAGGCGATTGAGTACCTGGACGAGTTGCAGACGGACTTCTTCAACGTCGTGCGCCACTCCGGTGGCCGCAACGGCACCCGCCTGCTGGTGCTGTTCCCGAGCGCCAACTCGCAGCCCGGTTTCGACGCGCTGGCCGCCGAGATAGCCTCGCTGCACGACTCGAACCTGGTCGCCACGATCCACAACTACGGCTTCTGGCCGTTCACGGTGAACATCGCCGGGTACGACACCTTCAACGCCCGGGTGCAGCAGGACATGCTCGACCTCTACTCGGAGATCTACAACACCTTCGTCGCCAAGGGCATCCCGGCCTACATGGGCGAGTGGGGCACGTTCAAGTACCCGAGCTGGACCGATTACAACGCCATCGAGCCGGGTGAGGCCGACAAGTTCTTCGAGATGTTCGAGTACGAGGCGCGGATCAACCACGTGACCACCGCGCTGTGGGACCCCGGCCTGTACATCGACCGCAACACTTACCAGATCAAGGTCCCGGACCTGTTCGCGCTGATTCAGGCGGGCTGGAAGACGCGCTCGGGTACCGGGGCCACCGACCAGCTGTTCGTGCCGAAGTCCGGCCCGATCACGGCGTGGACGACCACCCTGAACCTCAACGGCACCCGGTTCGAGGGGCTCAGCGCCGGTGACTGGCTGCTGGTCAAGGGCAAGGACTACGCGCTCAACGGCGACGTGCTCACGCTGACCTCCGCCACGGTGACCAAGCTGGTCGGCGACCAGAAGCTCGGCGTGGACTCGACGCTGAGCGTGCGGTTCTCCCGGGGTGTGCCGTGGAAGATCAACGTGATCTCCTACGCCCCGGTCACCCAGGCCGCCGCGACCGGAGACACCACCAGCGGCCTGGTGATCCCGACGCAGTTCAACGGCGACCAACTGGCGCAGATGGAAGCCAAGTACGCCGACGGCAGCGGCGCCGGCGAGGCGTCCTGGACGACGTTCCAGGAGTTCGGCGTCGCCTACGTGCCGAACCAGGCGGGCAACACCATCACCATGACGCCCGACCACTTCCTCAACGCGATCAAGGACGGCGTGCCGGTAACGCTCACGTTCTACTACTGGAGCGGCGCCAAGACGACGTACACCGTCACCAAGTCCGGCACCACGGTCACCGGCTCGCCCGCGTGATCTCGGTGATCTGACAGATCGGCACTGTGGCTCGGCTCCCCGCGGGGAGCCGAGCCACAGTGCCGAATCAGTGCCGTGCCGCGTGCTGCCGGGGCCGGGTATCCGGTAGTGGTCCCGGACGGCTGTCGGGCTGTGGTGGCGTCAGCCGAGCGTCCACTGCTGGTTGCTGCCACCGTTGCAGGTCCACAGCTCGATCTTGGCGCCGTTGGTGGTGGAGCCTGCGGTCACGTCGAGGCAGAGCCCCGACTGGACGCCGGTGATGGTGCCGTTGGCGTTGAGGGTCCACTGCTGGTTGGCGCCGCCGTTGCAGTCCCAGATCTGCACCGCTGTGCCGGCGGTCGTCTGGTTGTTGGCGGCGTCCAGGCACTTCGCGCCACCGTAGACGGTGAGCTGGTTGCTCGCGGTGCGCGTCCAGGTCTGGTTGCTGCCGCCGTTGCAGGCCCAGATCTGCGTCACCGTGCCGTTGGTCTGCGTTGCGCCGGGCACGTCCAGGCACTTGCCCGCGCCGACCGCGTGCAGGGGACCGGTGGTGGCGCCCCCGCCGGTGCTGCTGCTGCCCCAGCCGTACTGGAGGCGGTCGAGGCCGGATTGGTTGGTGATGCTGAGCGTGTAGTTCGGCGCGGTGCCCTGTAGGGAGGTGATCGCGCACGAGGCGTTCTCGCACGGGCCGGGGCCCTGGGTCTGGGTGGCGTACTTCACGCCGGTCCACAGGAGCGAGCCCATGCCCTGCTTGCGCACGGTGTCGGTCAGCGCGTAGAGGAAGGACACGTCGTTGGTGCCGTCGCGAGGCCCGTTGTAGTTCACGCCGGTGTTCATCGGGACGCCGAACTCGGTGAGAATGGCGCGGCTGTCATAGCCGCAGACGTTGTTCTCGAAGCTGGTGATCCAGTCGGCCTCGGTGGGGTGGGTCTCCCCGCCGAGGGTGTAGTCGTGCAGCGAGAGCAGGGTGCCGTTCAGGCGCGAGTCGGCGCCGACGGCGCACAGGTTGCCCTCCCAGGCGCCGGGCACGATGATCCGCCCGCGGGGTATCTGGGAGTAGTGCGCGACCCAGGCCGCGACGAGGTTGTCCTCGTCGGTGATGCTGTAGCCCCAGGGCTCGTTCATGATGCCGAAGTAGACCCGGCTGTTGCTCAGGTACTTGTTGATCACGGTGTCCCACATCGCGTAGAACGCGTTGCTGTCGCCGATCACGCCGTTCTGTAGCCAGGGGGTCAGGAAGACGTTCATGCCCAGCGCGGTGGCCGCGTCGAACGCGGCGGTGTAGCTGTTCCACCAACTGCTGGCGACGGTCGACTCGTTGAGCGGCATGCGCACGGTGTTGGCGCCCAGGGCCTGGAAGCCTTTGAGGATCGAGGTCGCCTTGGCGTACACGGTCGAGTAGCTGTCGGTGTCGGAAAGGCCGACCGGCTGAAGATGGCCGGTGACGAAGTTGTCATTGGGGTCGGCCCAGTTCAGGCCGTGGAACTGGCTGGTGGTGGCTTGCGCCGCGGTGCTGGTCGCGACCTGCATGCCCAGCAGGCCGAGCAGCATCGCGATGGCGAGGCCGATCGGGGTCAAGCGCCCGAAGCGGTGCCTGGAGCGTTCCATACACTCTCCTTTGAGGACGGAATTCGCAATTCGCATTGCATGGTGCGTGCCGTGCCCGACGCGCGGGCTCGCGCGCCGCGTCGTCGAAGTGGTCGGACAGCGGAAGCCGGGTCAGACCGCGCGAACATCACGGCGGCCTGGTGCGCGCCGAAGCGCACATCTGTGAAACAGAGTCCTGGGTTGTACGCCCCGGGAACGACCGGCCGGTCCACTGGCCGTGACCGCCATCGACGGTTGGCAAAGCCACTGGCTGACTAAACAAAATCCAACACGCATGCTGGTGATCTTCGAGGCATGTGGCTCGTCAGGGCACGACAAGATCCGCCCGACGAATGCCGTCGAGACAGTGGCAATAATCTGGCGAAATCGGACGAAGGTATGAGGAATCTTGTTTAAGATAGGAGGAATCTGTTTGGGTTGTCAAGGTTCTGGCTGAGCCGGCTCCCCGGCCTAAGGAAGGCATTGAGCGAACAACTCCACACACAGTCCACTGCAACAGCCCAAATCCCTACACCGAACCCGAGTGCTGCGCAACAGGCTCGGCGGGGAGGGCGACGGTCGCCGGCAGTGGGTGAGCGGGGCGTGCGCCGTGTGGTCCGCCGAGTCCCTGCGGGCCTTCCGATCCGCTCAAAAGGACGAGTTTGAGCCCTCCTCGGTCCGCGCGTTTTCTCAGGGTTCGATGATGGTTGTCGGGTGGCTCACGCCACTGCGAAGACGCGATCCGCGCGAGACAAGGAACACGATCTTGATCCGCTCACCCC
>JBKOWZ010000031.1:0-18960 GCA_046724665.1 Actinomycetota bacterium | reverse complement strand
ACGTAGGCCATCCGGGTGGGCTTGAGACCTCTCGCGGCGAAGAAGCAGGCTGGCGCAATGAGCGCTGGTCCTAGGCCTTTCCTTGTGATGGCAGCCAAGTGAATCATGCGGACGGGAAATAGGAACCGGTTGACAGCACTGCCCGACCGTCCTAGCTTCCGCCCCGCGTTAGCACCATACGGCGTGCGGTATCGGGCCGACGGGGTGGCATCAGCGAACAGACCCGAGCAAACGCGAGCGTCGGCCGCCGGCCCCACGCTTCATTTCAACGTGAGCCCGGAGTAGTCGTCGCCACGTGCGTCCCAGGTCCCGGGCTCGATGGCGCAGGCGAGGGAGGCAAATACACAGCTGATCGAATACAGAATCCATGGAAAGGGGGAGACGATGAGGCGTCTCTTATTCGTGCTCGTCGCGGCAGTGTGCAGTCTCGGGCTGGGCGCGTACTCGGCGCTCGCCGACAGCCCGCACTTCCTGTACGCGAACTCCAGCGTGAGCTCCAGCACCGGCGCGTTGACGGTTTCCTTCAAGGAGGCCGGGCTCGGAAGCACGGTCTCGAGCGAACTGATCACAGTCACTGTCAACAACGCCACCGCGCTCTACCAGTGCTTCAACAACGGAGGCAACCATCCCAAGGCGGGGAACAAGGAGACGGTGTCCACCTCGCTCACCACGTCGGGGACGTTCCCCGTTCGCAATGGGCAGACAACCGGAAGCCTCACGGTAGGGCCTCCCGGTCCGGGTGGCTTCAGCTGTCCTCCGGGACAGACGCTGTTCCTGACCTCGGTGACCTACACCGGCATATTCGTCTCGGGAGCCGGTGCCAGCCGCGAGGCCTCACCCGACCCGATCTCGAGCGGCCCGATCTTGATCGGCTGATCATGAGGTGAGTCGCCTGCGGGCCTGATCCGGGCGGGCGTGACGCGTGAGGGCATCCAACGTGGTGCCCTCACGCGCAGCATAGGCCGGGATTGCTGCCTTGGCCTGGGCGATGCGACCGGTTCGCTATCGTGCGATGTACATCGCCGCTCAAGCGTATGTATGTCGAGTGGACACATGTGGGGGAGCGCATCAGTGACTGTCACTCAAATCGATCTTGATGATGATGAGTTGGAGCAGGCGATGCGCAATCTCGGCACCGCCACCAAGAAGGACACCGTGAACACCGCGTTGCGCGAGGTCAATGCGCGTCGGCGCCGCCTGGCAGCCCTGGAGCGTATGGCCGAGCGCTACGAGCGCGGCGAGTTCGACGTGGCCGTGGCGGAATGGGAGCACCGCAAGGGCGCCGCAGGCGGGCCGGGGACGCCTGCGCAGTGAGTGACGCTTACCTGATCGACACCGGCGCGGTGTGGCAGATCCTAAGCAACGAGAATGACTTGCGGCTTCGATGGCTGCCGTTTCTGGCCGAGGGCCTGCTGCGCCACTGCATGCCTACCCGGCTCGAGGTGCTCTTCGGCGCGCGCAGCCAGGTGCACCGTTCGGAATTGGAAGCCGATCTCGATGCGATGTTCCCGCCGGTAGGCATGCCCAAAGATCCATGGCGGTGGGCCGAGCGTGCCCAATACGAGCTGACCGGCCATTCTCAGCACCGCGGCCCAGGTGTGCTCGATCTTGTGGTGGTCGCGACCGCGGTCCACCACGACCTGACGGTCTTGCACGTGGACAACGACTTCCCGGCCCTCGCTCGCGTCCTGCCTGAACTGCGCGAGCGGGACGCGCGGACCTGAACGCGATGAACCCCGGCGCTTGAAAGCGTGTTAGACGTCAGACGGTGGTCCTGGCTACGGCAATCAGCGAAGTCCTGCGCGCTCGATTCAGACTGCTGCTGTCCTAGGGTGCCTATCGGGACGCACCGGCTCCGAGCGGTCTGACCTGGGTATGCGGCTGCCGGTTACGTGTCCCCACCCACTCGCCCCCGCGCAGGTCGGCCCGCGTCCACTCCGGTTCGGTGTCTCACGTACCCGGGCGGCGAGCCCACACCAGGGCACCCCTTTCCGACCGGAGCGACCGCTCGGGTGCCGCAAAGCGCCGTCTCGACCCCGGTGCGTAGGCGCGAGCCAACCGGACGGATACTGGCAGACGTGTCCACGTCCGTGACCGCTGCGCAACCCCGGCTGACCCGCGACGACCTCAGGTCGCCGCGCTGGATGGCCGCGCACGCCGGGATCGCGGTGCTCGTGGTCGCCTTTCTGCTGCTCGGCCGCTGGCAGTGGGACGTCGGGCACAAGGTCGTCCCGCTCACTCCCGCGCAGCTGTCGGCCTGGCGCACGCCGCAGCCGGCGGCGCAGCTGATCACCGCCGACGGCGTGGACGATGGGAAGGTCGGCCAGGCGGTCGAGACGTCCGGGACGTACGACGCCTCGCGGCAGCTGCTCGTCCCCGGCCGGACGCTGAACGGGCACGCCGGTTACTACGTGATCGCGCCTCTGGTCACCGGCCCTCACCGGGCCATCGCGGTCAACCGCGGCTGGCTCCCGGCCACCGGCGGCGGACAGCCCGCCATCCCGGCGCCGCCGGCCGGTCAGGTCATTGTGACCGGCTGGGCGGCCGCGTCGGAGTCGGCGACCGGTTCGGTCAACCAGAACGGCATCGTGCAGACACTCGCGCCGGACGCCTCGGCGATCGGGCCGCACGAGGTCGCCGTCATCTCCGCCGCGCAGCTGGTGAACCTGTGGCCGTACCACCTGCCCAACGGGTACCTCTCCGCAACCGACTCCGCGTCGGCATCGGGCGGCCTCACCGTGATCGCCGCTCCGCTGCCCGCGCACGGCACGAGCTGGGACCTGCTGAACATCGGCTACGCGTTCCAGTGGTGCTTCTTCGCGGCCGTGACCGTCGGCTGGTACGTGCTCTACTGGCGCCGCGAACTGCGCGGCTCATCCGCCGACGCGCCTGATGACGAGGACGGCGACGACTAGGCGCCGCTCAGCGTGAGATCGGCGAGTCCACTGCCTGAGCCTGCGCCGGGATGCGGGCCGCCTGCTTGGCGTCGATGTGCTTGAGCGTGCGTCCGGCGACGTACGGCGAGAGCCCGGGGACGAGGCCGGCGAGCGCCATCAGCGCCATGTGCGGGATCGAGAGCCGGTAGACGTACGCGGTGGCGATCGAGAGGATCACGTAGATCGGGTACAGGCCCATTCCGTGCGTCATGCCGACGATCTTGTCCAGCTCGCCCGCGTGCGCCCAGTACTTCAGCGGTACCGCCACGAACACGAGCACAGCCATCGCGACACCGGTGGCCCAGGCGAAGGCCACGTAGGCGGTGACGAGCGGCGAGCGCTTGGCGGACGTGGTGGCTGCCATGATCGGTACCTCGTACCTCGCGGAAGACGGGCTGGGGAAGAACAGGTCGCTGGAAGCAGCGTAATCGCCGGATTCGGCCGCGCTCGCGCCGGGGGTACGCGCCATCGCGGCGCCGCGGCGGCCCGGCCGTCCCGGAAGCTTTCATCGCTCCGGGCCCCGTGGCGCCCAGCTGGCGTCTGCGGTACCGCGCCCTGGCGACGAATCAAGCAGCATCCGGATGACATTCGGCCAAACGCCGCGTCGCCGGACGGAACGCACGTGCCAACCAGTGCCCAACTCCGATACCGTCGTCTCCATGTCCGAGACGACGCCGTCCGCCGCGCCCAGCCTGAATGGCACCCCGCCCACGCCCGCGCAGGTGCGCGCGGCGGCTGAGGCGCTCAAGGCCGCGATCGACCGGCACTTGGCCGCGGTCGAGGCCAGGGCCGACGAGCTGGACCCGTCGGTGCTCGAGGCCTTCGACGCCCTCGCCGCGGCAGCCGAGGAGTACGACGAGCTGCTGTACACCGTGCACGACGAGGTCACCCCGTTCGAGGTGCCCGCCGAGCCGTCGCCGGGCTACGCCGGACCCGAGCCGGTCGAGGCCTTCTCGGTGTTCATCCGCCGCGACTACCTGATCGCGGACCCCGAGGCGCTGGTCACCGCCGCGCGCAACGCGGGGGAGGACTTCGACGCCGAGGACGGCGACAGCCGCGCCGCGGTTGCCGAGCTGTTCGACGCGTTCGACGTGGACGAGATCACCTACCGCGCCGAGGAGATCGGCCTGGAGGCCGCCGAGGCGACGCTCTGGGTGGTCGCCGCCGACTCCGAGTCCCTCGGCGGCTGGCACGACGACCCGTTCTCCGACGCCGACGCCGAGCGCCTGCTCTACCGCGTCGATGTGGTCGATGACGATGAACTCGAGGAAGAAGAGGAAGAGGAAGACGAGTTCGACGAGGACGACGCCGAAGAAGAGGATGAGGACGACGAGGAGCGCGAGACCGAGTCGTCCCGCTGATCCTCTGGGCTAGTTCCTACTCTCTGAGGGCGTACTTGAGCCGAGTGCGCCGGGGCCGGTCCGGAATCTTCTCGACCGCTTCGGCGAGCGCGCGGCCGGCGCCGTGCACGACGGTCAGGTGCTGGGTCGCCAGGGTGATCGCGCCCAGAACCAGTGCCCGCGTCAGCTTCGGCGCCGAGTCTCCGTCGAAGATCGCCACCACGGCCGGCCACCGGCCGCCCTGCGCCTCGGCGATGGTCAGGGCCCATGCGTGCCGCAATGCCCGCGCCTGTGCCACCGCGAAGTCATCCGCCCCCTCGCTGCCCTCCCTCGCATCGTGCGGTGCGTCCCACGTGACCGTCAGGCCCTGCGCGTCCGCGCGGCTCACCGTCCCCGTCTCGCCGCCCAGCAGTCCGCGATCCGGCAGTGGCGTCGTGACGACGACCCGGTCGCCCGCGTCGAAACCCCCGCACACGCCGGGGCCGGGATTGAAACGGGACTTGAGCGCCGCGTTCAGCGTCCCCGTACCGGCGGGTGATTCCGCGTCCACCGCGACGACCTGCACCTGACCGCCGCTCAGACCGAACGCTCGTGGAATCGAGTCGGTGACCACCTGCACCGCGCGATGCACCGCAGCGCCCGCCTCACGCACCGGGACGATCACCACCTCCTTTGACGTGCCGTCAGGGCCGAGCAGCAGCTCCTGCGGCGGCAGCCCGCCGTAACGCACCGCGTCCGCGAGGGCGCTGAGTGGGCCGGTAGGGCGTCGTTTCAGCTCGACACGCGGCAGCCGTCCGCCGAACGAGGGATCGTCGATCTCCAGCAGATCCCGGAATATCGCACCCGGACTCGTGCCCAGCAGCGTCGCCGGATCGCCGGCCAGCACCACGTGCGCGCCGTCGCGTGCCGCCTCCAGCAACGCGGTGCCCGTCTCCAGGCCGAGCAACTGCGCGTCCGCGACGATCAGTACATCCGCCGCGTCGATCCGGCCCGGATCCGCGGCCAGCGCACGCGCGTCGATCGCGTCCGCCCCGACGGCCGTGAGGGTTCGCAGCCCCGCCGCCGACGGCGAGGTCAACAGCGCGGCCGGGAACGCCTCGGCGAGCTCGGCCAGCTGCGCCGCGCTCGCACCGGCCACCAGGGTCAGGCCGTGCTCGGCCACCGAGGCGACCAGTGCGTCGGCCGAATCCGCGCCCTGCTTCGCCTCGACCGCCTCGGGCGTGGCGGCCAGCCGTTGCGCCGCCTCCGCCGCCGCCTGCTCCGCGAAGGCCCAGCGCTCGACGGTCAGCAGCGTGTGCGCGCTGGTCAGCATCGCCGCGGGATCGTCGTCGTCCGCGGCGTCCAGCTGCTCGAAGGCCTCGATCTGCGCGTCGTCCGCGTCCAGCGCCAGCGAAACGGGTTCGGCGAAGGCCAGCGCCGCGCCGTTCTCGATCGCGTCGGCGATCGCCCCGGTCGCGTCGGGCACGCCGAACTTGCCCAGCGCGTCGGCGATCGTGTCGGCGCCCTGCACCGTGTGCCCGGCTGTGGACGCCCGCCGCAACAGCCAGGCGATCAGCGCCCGGGAGCGGCGCGGATCGGTCGGCTCGGCACTCGGCAGGGCGACGCGTGCCAGCGCGTCGGCGGCCTGCGGCGCGACGCCGGGCACGTCGAGCACACACCACGGATCGGCCGCCACGCGTTCGGCCGCGCCCTCCCCGAGGGCACGCTCGATCCGCTCGGCCATCGCGTCCGGCGCGCCCGCCGCCGAAAGCCAGGCGACGAGTCGCCCGCGTCCGGCGGCATCCTGCTCCCCGGGCTGCTGCCCGGACTGCGCCGCGTGCCCGCCCGGATCGCCCTCGTTCGGCCGACCCCCCTGGTCCATCGCGTCCTACCCTCTGTTCCAGCCGTGATCCGGGTAACCCAGATACGGCGCCGATACGTCGTCCAACGCGTCGCGGATCGTCTGAGGCAGCGAAAGCTCCTCCGCCGCCAACGCCCCGCGTAGCTGCGCCGCGGTGCGCGCCCCGACGATCGGTGCGGTTACTCCGGGCCGGTCACGCACCCAGGCGAGCGCCACCTCCACCGGCGCGACCCCGAGCCCGTCCGACGCCGTCGCGACCGCATCGACGATCCGCCGTGCGGCCCCGTCGAGGTACGGCTCGACGAAGCCGCCGTACCGGTCCGAGGCCCCGCGCGAGTCCGAGGGGATCCCGGTCCGGTACTTGCCGGTCAGCACGCCCCGCCCGAGCGGCGACCACGGCAGCAGCCCTATGCCCAGCGCCAGCGCGGCCGGGGCGACCTCCCGCTCCACGCCGCGCTGCACCAGCGAGTACTCCATCTGCACCGACGCGACCGGCGCCCGCCCCGGCACCGCCCGCTGCCAGGAGGCCGCCGCCGCCAGCTGCCAACCAGAGTAGTTGGACACACCGACATATCTCGCCTTGCCCGAGGCGACCGCCGCGTCGAGCGCGGAGAGCGTCTCCTCGATCGGCGTGTGGTCGTCGTAGGCGTGCAGCTGCCAGATGTCCACGTAGTCGGTGCCCAGCCGAGTCAGCGAGGCGTCCAGCGCCGCGAGCAGGTGCCCGCGCGAGGCGTCGAAACGCCGTGAGCTGTGCGGCACGGACACCGCCTTCGTGGCGATCACGACGTCCGACCGGATGCCTTCGACCAGCCGCCCGAGTAAGGCCTCCGACTCCCCGTCCGCGTAGACGTCCGCTGTGTCCACCAGCGTGCCCCCGGCGTCGAGAAAGGCCTTGAGCTGATCGCCCGCGTCCGCCTCGTCGGTGTCCCTGCCCCAGGTCATCGTGCCCAGACCCAGGCGTGACACGCGCAACCCGGTCCGCCCCAGATGTCGCTGCTCCATAGCTGTGAATGTAGTGGCTGGGACCCGCCTCGCGCCGACCCCTCACCTGTTCGGCTGTGGACAGACCGTGCCCATCGCCCGTTCGGCGGCACCGTCGAGTCACGCTCGACGAGCTTGTTACCGCCAAGTAGGGTGATGTCCGGCGAAGGCCGGAACCCGTGGCTCGCGGTACGGCGCGCGGCGGGCGGACGAGAAGCGGAGCAGCGATGAAGCTGGGCGTGAACCTCGGATACTGGGGTGCGGGCAACGACGGCGACAACCTGGCCCTGGCCCGGGAGGCCGACCGGCTCGGCTACGCGGTCTGCTGGACCGCGGAGGCGTACGGCTCCGACGCCGCGACCATCCTGGCCTGGGTCGCCGCCCAGACCGAGCGCATCGACATCGGCTCGGCGGTCTTCCAGATCCCGGCGCGCACCCCGACGATGACCGCGATGACCGCGGCCACCCTCGACTCGCTCTCCGGCGGCCGGTTCCGCCTCGGCCTCGGCGTTTCCGGCCCGCAGGTGTCCGAAGGCTGGCACGGCGTCGCGTTCAAGGCGCCGCTGGCGCGCACCCGCGAGTACGTGGACATCGTGCGCATGGCCCTTAGCCGCCAACGCGTCGCCTACGACGGCGAGCACTTCAAGCTCCCGCTGCCCGGCGGCCCGGGCAAGAAGCTCCAGTTGACGGTGCATCCGGTGCGTGAGCACATCCCGCTCTACATCGCCGCGGTCGGCCCGAAGAACCTGGAGCTGACCGGCCGGATCGCCGACGGCTGGCTCGCGGTCTTCCTCTCACCGCAGTTCGCCGCCGAGCAACTCGTGTCGATTGAGGCCGGCCGCAAGCAGGTGGGCAAGGACATGACCGGTTTCGACGTCGTGCCGACCGTACCGGTCGTGGTCGATGACGACCTGGAGCGCGCCGCCGACCAGATCCGGTGGTACGCGGCGCTCTACATCGGCGGCATGGGCAGCCGTGAGCAGAACTTCTACAACCAACTCGCCTGTCGGATGGGTTACGCCGACGCCGCAGCACGCGTGCAGGACCTCTACCTGGCCAAGGAGCACCGCAACGCGGCGGCGGCCGTGCCCTTCGAGTTCATCGACGCCACCAGCTTGATCGGTACGCCGCAGCGCATCGCCGACCGGATGAAGGAGTACGCCGCCGCCGGAATCACGACTCTGAGCCTGACGGCGTTCGCATCCAGCCAGGAGGAGCGCCTCGCTGCCCTCAGGACGTGCCGCGACGCCCTAAGTGCCGCCGGGCTCGACGAGTAGGCGCCGAGACAACGGCGTACCGATAGGTACCGACGAGCTTCGCACTCGGCGTGACCGGTAGGTTGGGACAGTGACGACTGTCCTGCTGATCCGGCACGGCCGCACCACCGCGAACGCGTCCGGAGTGCTCGCCGGCCGGACGCCGGGCGTCGAGCTGGACGAGCGTGGGCAGGCCGAGGCCGCCGCGCTCGCCGAGCGGCTGTCCGCCGCGCCGCTGGCGGCCGTCGTCAGCAGCCCGTTGGAACGCACGCGCCAGACCGCTGACGCGCTGCTCGCAGGTCGCGGCGACACTCCGCTGCGCCTGGACGAGTCGCTCATCGAATGCGACTACGGCACGTGGTCGGGCCGCGATCTTAAGACGCTGGTCAAGGAACCGCTGTGGCAGCTGGTCCAGCTGCACCCTGCCGGTGCAGGCTTCCCGGACGGCGAAGCGATGTCGGCGATGTCGGCGCGTGCGGTAACCGCGATCCGGCGGTGGAACGCAGAGCTCGGCGACGAAGCCGTCTACGCGGTGGTCTCACACGCCGACCTCATCAAAGCCATCGTCGCGGACGCGCTCGGCATGCACCTGGATCTGTTCCAGCGGCTCCAGATCGACCCATGCTCGGTCAGCGTGATCCAATACACCGCGTTCAGGCCGCACATCCTTCGGCTGAACGACACTGGCGGCGACTTCACCGGCCTCATCCCTGCCGACGCAGAAGCCAGCTAGGACCGCGTAGGCTCGGACCCGACGCGTACCCCCAGTCACGCGATGCCACGCAGTACGCGTTACGGCGCAGCACTGGACAATTCCTGAGAGACGTAGTGCATGAGGCAGCTAGAGGGAGGCTGAGCACAGTGCCGAGGCACCTGTTCGTCTACGATCCGCCGGAACGGTTCGTGGCCGGCACCGTCGGTGAGCCGGGCTCCCGGTCCTTCTTCCTCCAGGCCCGCGCCGGCCGCCGGGTCACCTCGGTCGGCCTGGAGAAGGAGCAGGTGGCGCTGCTCGCCGAGCGGCTGGAGGAGTTGCTCGACGAGATCGTGCGCCGCACCGGCGGCAGTCCCGTGGTGCCCGCCGCCGCCCCCGCCGATTTGGCCGACAACGAGCCGTTGGAGCAGCCGATCCTCGAGGAGTTCCGGGTCGGTTCGCTCGCGCTGGCCTGGGACGAGCCGCACGGCAAGATCGTGATCGAGGCCGGCGCGATCACCGAGGACGAGAACCCGGCCGAGCCGCTGTCCGATGATCAGACCGCCGAGGCGCCCGACGTGCTGCGCGTGCG
The DNA here is from genome assembly GCA_046724665.1 of Actinomycetota bacterium. Taxonomy (GTDB): domain Bacteria; phylum Actinomycetota; class Actinomycetes; order Streptomycetales; family Catenulisporaceae; genus Actinocrinis. The sequence goes on along the minus strand of JBKOWZ010000031.1, from coordinate 9,324 downwards.
GCTCACCGGTGGCCAGGCACGCGCGTTCGCGGCCCGCGCGCAGGCCGTCGTCTCCGCAGGCCGACCGCCGTGCCCGCTCTGCGATCTGCCGCTCGACCCCGAGGGGCACGTGTGTCCGCGCCAGAACGGCTACCGGCGGCGGACGGCGGCGTGACCGACGCGCTTCGCGAGGGCGAACTGAAGGTCGAAGGCCGCCTCACCGACGCCTCGAACACCACCCTCTACTGCGTCGCAGTCCTCGATGACGGGGATGCTCTGGACGAGCCGGACGAGCGGCGTTCCGTCACCTGCGTGTACAAGCCGATCGCCGGAGAGAACCCGCTCTGGGACTTTCCCGACGGCACCCTCGCCGCCCGCGAGGTCGCCACCTACGAGGTCAGTGCCGCACTCGGCTGGGACCTGGTGCCCGAAACCATCCTGCGCGACGGCCCGTACGGCCCCGGGATGTGCCAGCGCTGGATCGACACGCAAGAGACGAAGCAACTGCTCGCCGTCATGCCGCCGAACGCACGTGGACGCGACCTGGACGGCTGGTGTCCGATCATGACCGTCAGCCTCGCCGACGGCGAGCAGGGGCTCCTGGTGCACCGGGACAGCGAGCAACTGCGGCGTATCGCACTGTTCGACGCTGTTATCAACAACGCCGACCGTAAGGGCGGGCATCTGCTGCCTACCGCCGACGGGCACGTTTACGCGATCGACCACGGCGTCACGTTCCACACCGACGACAAACTGCGCAGCCTGCTATGGGGCTTCGCCGACAGGCCGCTGAGCGACGCCGAAGTCACCGACCTCAAACGGCTACGGGCCGACGATGCGCTCGCCAACCGCATCACTGAACTTCTCACCGAACCGGAGACGGCCGCGTTCCACGCGCGCATCGACGCGCTACTGGCCGTGGGCTGCTTCCCGAGTCCGGTCGGTCGCCACCGTCCGGTACCGTGGCCGCTCGTCTGAGATCATGCCGTGGCCGGGGGCGCCGCCTGTGATCGTCCGCTGCCCGTACAGTTGAACGTATGGATGCATGGCCGACGAACAACCCGCCGAAGCTCCCCGGACGTGGCGAAGCCCTGCGCCTCCACGACACGTCCACCGGCAGTCTGGTCCGCATCCCGGCGAGCAGCCCGGAAGACGGCATACCTGCTCGCATCTACGTCTGTGGAATCACGCCCTACGACGCGACGCATATAGGACACGCGGCGACATACACCGCCTTCGACATCGCACAACGCGTGTGGCGGGACGCCGGGTACAAGGTTCTCTACGTCCAGAACGTCACCGACATCGACGACCCGCTGCTGGAACGCGCGGCAAAGGACGGCGCGGACTGGGAACTGCTCGCGCTGAAGGAAACCGCGCTGTTCCGCGAGGACATGACGGCGCTACGCATCCTGCCGCCGTACCGGTACGTCGGCGCGGTTGAGGCGATCCCGCTGGTTATCGCACTCGTCGAACGCCTCCTGGCGAGCGGCGCCGCGTACCGCGTGGACGACGACGTGTATTTCGACGTACACAGCGACGCCGACTTCGGCGTGGTCGCGGGCATCGCAGGGCTCGACCCCGCCGTCCAGGCGAAGATCTTCGCCGAACGTGGCGGCGACCCCGAGCGCCCCGGCAAGCGGCACCCCCTGGACTGCCTGCTGTGGCTCGCCGAGCGTCCCGGCGAGCCGTCGTGGCCTAGCTCGCTCGGCCCCGGCCGCCCCGGCTGGCACATCGAGTGCGCCGCCATCGCGCTGGAGTACCTCGGCAGCGGGATCGACGTGCAGGGCGGCGGCTCAGACCTGGCATTCCCGCACCATGAGATGAGCGCGGCCGAAGCCCAGGTCGTGACCGGACAGCGGCCGTTCGCCAAGGTCTACGCGCACGCCGGGATGGTCGCCCTGAACGGCGAGAAGATGTCGAAGTCCAAGGGCAACCTGGTCTTCGTGTCGAAGCTGCGCGCCGCCGGCCACGACCCGATGGCGATCCGCCTGGCGATCCTCGCGCACCACTACCGCAGCGATTGGGAATGGTTCGCCGACGACCTGGAAGCCGCGGAGCACCGGCTGGCCAGCTGGCGCGCCGCCGTCTCCCGCCCCGACGCGCTGCCCGCAGATGCCCTGCTCGCGAAGCTGCGCGAGCGCCTGGCCGACGACCTGGACGCCCCCGGCGCGCTCGCAGCCGTAGACGCCTGGGCCGACGCCGTCCTGACTGGATCCGGCAGCCGCCCCGCCTCCGACCCTTCCGCTCCTGGCCTGGTCTCGCGCGCCGTGGACGCCCTTCTCGGCATCGCCCTGTAACTACCAGTAGTCGTCTGATCATCACACTTACTGGAATGCCTTGCGTTGGCCCTTCGCTTCTGTCTAGTCTGTCTAGTCAAGAGGCAAGGACGGAATCGGGAGGATTGCGATGGCCGCAACCAAAGAGGACGCGCACTGGCAGATCCAGGAGGCCAAGCAGCGGTTCAGCGAACTGATCCGGTCCGTCCAGTCGGAAGGCCCGCAGTTCGTCACCAAACACGGGGAGGAGATCGCCGTCGTGATCGACATCGAGGAGTACCACCGCCTGCATCCGGCATCCAGGCCGAAGACCTTCAAGGACTGGCTGCTGAACGGTCCGAAGCTCGAGGACGAGTTCATCGAACTGCTCAACGAGCGGCAGCGGGACTACACGACCGAGGAAGACCTCAACATCTTCGACGACTGGGAATAGGTCGTGCGATGTACGTGCTCGACACCAACATCCTGTCCGAGATGTACCGGCGCTCGCCGAACCCCCGAGTGCTCGCCTGGCTGGATGCCGTACCGGATCACCGGCTGCACACCAGCGTGATCGTCATCGGCGAGCTGCGGCGGGGAATCCAGAAGCAGGCGCGGATCAACCTTCCCGCCGCCCAACGCCTGGACCTGTGGCTCGACGAGCTCATCGACTCCTACTCGTTCGGCGACCGCCTGTTGCCGGTGAACCTCGAGGACGCGTTCACCTGGGGCAGGATCACGACCGACGGCAAGCTGCCGCACGCGGACGCCCTCATCGCCGCGCAGGCTCTATCGCGGGACTGGACCGTGGTCACCCGCAACGTGAAGGACTTCGAGCGCACCGGAGTAAGGCTGCTCAATCCCTTCGAGTATGAGGGCTGAATCAATATTCGACGAAGTACGCAAGCACATAACGGGAAGAACGGGAAGCGGGTGACGGGGATCATGACGGGTAGACAAAGACGGCTATGCTCGGCCGCCGTCACGCAGTCTTATCGGCTATATCGGTGCTCGCGCCGGACCGCCGTCACGCGGCTGGATGAGCGCTCATGCCGGGCCACGGTCACGCAGTTGTATCGGCTGTATCGGCGCCTACGCCGGACTACCGTCACGCAGACGCAGTCGAATGGCCGCCTACTCTGGAGCGCCGTCACACGGGCACAGTCGAATGGCCGCCTACTCCGGACTGCCATCACACGGACACAGCCGGATGGGCACTTACGCCGCGCCATCGTCATACGGGCACAGTCGAATGGGCGCTCGAATCGCCCCTTACTCCGGGCCGTCGTCGTACAGACGCAGTCCTGTTGGCGCTCATGCGGACGGCTAAGCCGGGCCGTCGTCGCCCCCACGGCGGCGGCGCTCGTGCCGGCGCAGGTAGCGCTCGAACTCCCGGGCGATCGCCTCGCCGCTCGCCTCGGGCAGTTCGGCGGTGTCCTTCGCCTCCTCAAGGGTGCGGACATACTCGGCGACCTCGGAGTCCTCCGCCGCCAGCTCGTCCACGCCCGTCTCCCAGGCGCGCGCCTCCTCCGGCAGCTCGCCGAGCGGGATCGTCAGGTCCAGCACGTCCTCGATCCGGCGGATCAGCGCCAAGGTCGCCTTCGGGCACGGTGCCTGCGCCACATAGTGCGGTACCGCGGCCCAGAACGAGACCAGATCGATCTCCTCGTGCCGCGCCATCTCCTGCAAGACCCCGTTGATACCAGTCGGGCCCTGAAGCGTCGGCTTGTCCAGGCCGTGCGCGCCCTGCAAGTCCTCGTTGCTCGACGAGCCGCTGACCGGCACCGGCCTGGTGTGCGGCACGTCGGCCAGCAACGCGCCCAGCGACACGATCGTGGTCACGCCGAGGTCCCGGGCGAGATCGAACAGCTCCTCGCAGAACGAGCGCCAGCGCATGTTCGGCTCGATGCCGTGCACCAACACCACGTCCCGGTAGCCCGTCTCGGTAGTGCCCGAACGCTGGCTGGCCACCGGCACGTGGGCCACCGAGAAGCGAGTGGTCGGCCAGACGATCTCTCGCTCACCGTCGTCGTCCAGCGCCAGCACCGGCCGGTTGACCTGGAAGTCGTAGTAGTCTTCGGCGTCCATCGCGCCGAACAGATCTGCGTCGAGCACTTCGGCGAGGTGCCGGACCGCGTTGGACGCGGCATCGGCGGCGTCGTTCCACCCCTCGAACGCCGCGACCATCACCGGGTCGACCAGCTCGGGCAGCTCCTCGAGCTCGATCACCCGCGCCTCCTCGTCCTCAGGCCCTGCGCGCCGGACGCCCAAGGCAGTACACGATCCCATGCAACAAACACACTGCCAGGCGCACTCGGCGCGCGCCGCTCTCAGCCTACGCCCGTGAGACGCTTCGCCGCCGACTGCGCGCCCGTCGGTACCCTTGATGAGCGAAGTACTCAGACCTTCCTGCATGGAAAGGACCGCCCATGGTCTCCACCGCCGCGGATCTCCGCCGAGCGCTTGCCGAGCGTGTCGTCGTCGCTGACGGGGCAATGGGCACCATGTTGCACGCGCAGAACCCCACCCTCGACGACTTCGAGGGACTGGAGGGCTGTGTCGAGGTACTCAACGCGACCCGTCCAGACATCATCCGCTCTGTACACGACGCGTACTTCTCGGTGGGTGTCGACTGCGTCGAGACCAACACCTTCGGCGCGAATCTCACCGCGCTCGGCGAATACGACATCGCGCACCGCATCTACGAACTGTCCGAGACCGGCGCGCGCCTCGCCCGCGAGGTCGCCGACGGCTACAGCACGCCGGACCGGCCGCGCTGGGTGATCGGCTCCATCGGTCCCGGGACCAAGCTGCCGAGCCTCGGCCACCTGCCGTACGCGACCCTGCGCGACGGGTACCAGCAGGAAGCCGCGGGGCTGATCGCGGGCGGCGTGCACGCGCTGTTGGTCGAGACCAGCCAGGACCTGCTCCAGATGAAGGCCGCGATCGTCGGCGCCCGGCGCGCCATCCAGGCCGCGGGCGCCGACCTGCCGATCTTCGCGCAGGTGGCCGTCGAGACCACCGGCACCATGCTGCTCGGCTCCGAGATCGGCGCGGCGCTGACCAGCCTGGAGGCGCTGGGCGTCGAACTGGTCGGCCTGAACTGCTCGACCGGGCCGGCCGAGATGAGCGAACACCTGCGGTACCTGGCGAAGCAGGCCACGATCGGCCTGTCCTGCATGCCGAACGCGGGTCTGCCGATCCTCGGCCGGGACGGCGCGCACTTCCCGCTCAGTCCGTCCGAGCTGGCCGACGCGCACGACAACTTCACCACCGAGTACGGGCTCTCACTCGTCGGCGGCTGTTGCGGCACCACCCCCGAGCACCTGCGCCAGGTCGTCGAGCGGGTGCGCGGCCGCGAGGTCGTCCGGCGCTCGCCGAAGCCCGAGCCCGGGGCCTCCTCGCTCTACCAGACCGTGCCGTTCCGGCAGGAGACCTCCTTCCTGGCCATCGGGGAGCGCACCAACGCCAACGGCTCCAAGGCCTTCCGCGAGGCGCTGCTGGCCGAGGACTGGGACGCCTGCATCGAGATCGCCCGCGCGCAGATCCGGGACGGCGCGCACCTGCTCGACCTGTGCGTGGACTACGTCGGCCGGGACGGCGCCGCCGACATGCGCGAGGTCGCCGGGCGGATGGCCACCGCCTCCACCCTGCCGATCGTGCTCGACTCCACCGAGCCGGCCGTCCTGCAGGCCGGGCTCGAACTGCTCGGCGGCCGCGCGGTGGTCAACTCGGTCAACTACGAGGACGGCGACGGCCCGGACTCCCGGTTCGCCCGGATCGCCACGCTGGTGGCCGAGCACGGCGCGGCGGTGATCGCGCTGACCATCGACGAGCAGGGGCAGGCGCGCACCGCCGAGCACAAGGTCGCGGTCGCCGAGCGGCTGATCGCCGACCTCACCGGGAACTGGGGCGTGCCGGAGTCCTCGATCCTGGTGGACTGCCTGACCTTCACCATCGCCACCGGCCAGGAGGAGTCCCGGCGCGACGGACTGGAGACCATCGAGGCGATCCGCGAGCTCAAGCGGCGGCACCCGCAGGTGCAGACCACCCTCGGCCTGTCCAACATCTCCTTCGGGCTGAACCCCGCCGCCCGCCAGGTGCTCAACTCGGTGTTCCTGCACGAGTGCGTCGAGGCCGGCCTCGACTCGGCGATCGTGCACGCCTCCAAGATCCTTCCGATCTCGCGCATCCCGCAGGAGCAGCGCGACGCCGCGCTCGACCTGGTCTACGACCGGCGCCGTCCGCAGACCGCCGACGAGTCGGCCTACGACCCGCTCACCAGGTATCTGGAGCTGTTCGACGGCGTGTCCACCGCGTCGGCGAAGGCCACCCGGGCGCAGGAACTGGCCGCCCTCCCGCTGGACGAGCGCCTCCAGCGGCGCATCGTGGACGGCGAGCGGCAGGGGCTCGAGGCGGACCTGGACGAGGCGCTGACCACCCGCCCCGCGCTGCAAATCGTCAACGAGGTGCTGCTCGAGGGCATGAAGACGGTCGGCGAGCTGTTCGGCTCCGGCCAGATGCAGCTGCCCTTCGTGCTCCAGTCGGCCGAGGTGATGAAGACCGCGGTCGCCCATCTCGAGCCGCACATGGAGAAGACGGACTCCTCCGGCAAGGCCACCATCGTGCTGGCCACGGTCAAGGGCGACGTGCACGATATCGGGAAGAACCTGGTTGACATCATCCTGACCAACAACGGCTACACCGTCGTCAACCTCGGCATCAAGCAGCCGATCTCGGCGATCTTGCAGGCGGCGGAGGAGCACGGCGCCGACGTGATCGGCATGTCCGGCCTGCTGGTGAAATCGACCGTGGTGATGAAGGAAAACCTGGAGGAGATGAACCAGCGCGGCGTGGCCGCCCGCTGGCCGGTGCTGCTCGGCGGCGCCGCGCTCACCCGCAGCTACGTCGAACAGGACCTCGCCGAGGTCTACCAGGGTGAGGTGCGCTACGCCCGCGACGCCTTCGAGGGGCTGCGGCTGATGGACGCGGTCGTCGCGGTCAAGACCGGGGCGCCCGGCGCCGCCCTGCCCGAGCTGCGCAAGCGCCGCGTCTCGCCGCACGGCTCGCTCGTGCTCACCGACCCGAAAGAGCTGCCCGCGCGTTCCGACGTCGCCACCGACAACCCGATCCCCGCCCCGCCGTTCTGGGGGACCCGCGTGGTCAAGGGCATCCAGCTGGCCGACTACGCCTCCTGGCTCGACGAGCGCGCCACCTTCCTCGGCCAGTGGGGACTGCACGGAACCCGGGGGCCGCAGGGCGGCCCGTCGTACGAGGAGCTCGTCGAGACCGAGGGCCGCCCCCGGCTGCGCATGTGGCTCGACCGGCTGCACACCGAGAACCTGCTGGAAGCCGCCGTGGTCTACGGCTACTTCCCGGCGGTGTCCAAGGGCGACGACCTGATCGTCCTCGACGAGCGCGGCGGCGAGCGCACCCGGTTCACCTTCCCCAGGCAGCGGCGCGACCGGCACCTGTGCCTGGCCGACTTCTTCCGCCCGCAGGACGGCGTAGACGCGCAGCGCGGCGAGACCGACGTGGTCGCCTTCCAGCTGGTCACCGTCGGCGGGCGGATCGCCGAGGAGACCGCGAAGCTGTTCGAGGCCAACGCCTACCGCGACTACCTCGAACTGCACGGCCTCTCGGTCCAGCTGACCGAGGCGCTGGCCGAGTACTGGCATGCCCGGGTGCGCGCCGAGCTCGGCTTCGCGGGGCAGGACCCGGCGACGATCGACGGGATGCTCAAGCTCGACTACCGCGGCGCGCGCTTCTCGCTCGGCTACGGTGCCTGCCCGAACCTGGAGGACCGCGCGAAGATCGTCGATCTGCTCGACCCCGCCCGGATCGGCGTCACCCTGTCCGAGGAGTACCAGCTGCACCCCGAGCAGGCCACCGACGCCATCGTGGTGCACCACCCGGAGGCGAAGTACTTCAACACCTGATAGGACCTGACCTCGTACTTCAACACCTGATGGGACCCGATCTCGTACTTCAACACCTGATAGGACTCGACCTCCGCCCGGCGGCGATCACCGTGACCGCCGCCGGGCGGGCCTGACCAGGAAGCGGAATCTTGCGCACACCCCCCGAGGCCGTGCTGTTCGACATGGACGGCACCTTGATCGACTCCGAACCGATCTGGTTCGACACGGAGATCGCCATCCTCGCCGAATACGGCTACGACCTCGGCCGCGAGCACTGGGTCAAGGTGCTCGGACAGCCCAACGACGTCGCCGTGCGGTATTTGCTCGACGTCAGCGGCGTGCCGCTGAGCCCCGCGCAGCTCAACGAGCGGATCGAACTGGCGATGGCGCAGCGGCTGAGCGAGGGCATCGAACTGGTCGCCGGGGCGAAGGAGCTGTTCGCCGAGCTTGACGCGGCGGGGATCCCGACCGCGCTGGTGACCGCCTCGTCGCGCCGTATCGTCGAGGCCGCTCTCGGCTCGATCGGCGCCGGCCGCTTCCAGACGACCGTGTCAGGGAACGATGTCGTCAACGGCAAGCCGCATCCCGAACCGTATCTGATGGCCGCGCGGCTGCTCGGCGTGGATCCGGAGCTGTGCGTGGTGATCGAGGACTCCCCGAACGGCTCCCGCTCCGCGGCCGCCGCCGGGTGCCGGGTACTGGCCGTTCCGCATGAGGCGGTCATCGACGCGCATCCGCTGATCACGGTGGCCGGCTCGCTCGCCGAGGTCGGCCTGGCGACGCTGCGCGACTTGTTCGCCTCGGTGGAGCGTCCGGGAATCACCGGCGTCGTCGATATCGCGGGCACAGTCGTGGATGGCGATAGCGCTGCTGCTTGAGCGTCTGTTCGAGGGTGTCTTGTCGAGCACCGCCCTGGTTTGAGGGCGGCGTGTTCGTCGATCGTCCATTCGGTGAGAGTTCAGGGGCGAGCGATTTCAGGGGCGAGCGATCGGGTGGTCGATCTCTTTTCGATCCGGCGGCCCGACGATCCGAAGCCGCCTCACCGAAGGAGCTGCCTCACCGAAGGAGCTGCCTCACCGAAGGAGCCGTCTCACCGGAACCGCCTTAGGCGGCCGGGAGGAACTCCACCTGCGGCGCGGGCGGGACTTCACCACCGTGCGCCGGGC
>JBKOWZ010000203.1:0-21143 GCA_046724665.1 Actinomycetota bacterium | reverse complement strand
GGGCCCTGGCATGGCGAAGGCTGAGCGTCAGGCCGCCGTCGAGGAGATCACGGAGTACTTCCGTGGGTCCAGCGCGGCACTGCTCACCGAGTATCGCGGGCTCACCGTGAAGCAGCTCAAGGAGCTGCGTCGCTCCCTGGGCGCGGACACGCAGTACGCCGTCGTGAAGAACACGCTGACCAAGCGGGCAGCCACCGAGGCCGGCATCGCCGGGCTCGAGGAGCTGCTGGCCGGACCGTCCGCCATCGCCTTCGTCAAGGGCGACCCGGTGGAGGCGGCCAAGGGGCTGCGCGACTTCGCGAAGGCCAACCCGCTGCTGGTGATCAAGGGCGGGGTGATGGACGGCAGGCCGCTGTCCGCCGCCGAGGTCACCAAGCTCGCCGACCTCGAGTCGCGCGAGGTGCTGCTCGCCAAGGCGGCCGGCGCGATGAAGGCGACGCTGGCGAACGCCGCGGCGCTCTTCCAGGCGCCGCTGACGCAGTTCGCCCGCACCGCGGACGCGCTGCGCGCCAAGGTCGAGCAGGGCGGCGACGTATCCGACGCCGCCCCGTCCGACGCGCCCGCCGAGTAGCTGTAGCCGTCCCGCCCACCCGTCTTTCTGTTGCACCGAAAGGAACCCGCCACCATGGCGAAGCTGAGCAACGCGGAGCTCATCGACGCGTTCAAGGAACTGACTCTCATCGAGCTCTCCGAGTTCGTGAAGCTGTTCGAGGAGACCTTCGACGTCAAGGCCGCCGCCCCGGCCGCCACCGTCATCGCCGGCCCGGCCGGCCCCGCCGACGCCGCCCCGGCCGAGGAGGAGAAGGACGAGTTCGACGTCATCATCGAGTCGGCCGGCGAGAAGAAGATCCAGGTCATCAAGGTCGTGCGCGAGCTGACCTCGCTGGGTCTCAAGGAGGCCAAGGACGTCGTGGACGGCGCGCCGAAGGTCCTGCTCGAGAAGGTCAACAAGGAGACCGCCGACAAGGCCGCCGCCGCCCTGAAGGAAGTCGGCGCCGGCGTCACGGTCAAGTAACACCGTCAAACCGTTGGCGGGCTCGGCGGCACGTTCGCCGAGTTCGCGAGCCTTGCGCGGGAGGGGGCGCGATCCGAGTGGTCGCGCCCCCTCCCGCGTCTTCGCGCGCCCCCGGACAAGTAACGCGCCTCGTTTCCATGTACTGATGCCTCCGTGCACCCGAAAGAGGCATTTTATTCACCGTCCCGAGTGAACCTGCGAGACCCGCGCGCAGCGGGTGATCATGCAGGTCGGCCGCTGACCGGCCAGTAGACACTCCTGGTCGGCGGTAACTCTTGACGAAAAGCCCTGGGCGCGCGATTCTTCGGACGTCTGGTTCACCGCGGCCGGCCCCCCGAGGCAGCGCAGCAGGGGCCGTGCGAGCGGACTGAAGTCGGACCGGTGCGAGGACTCAATGTTTAGAGTCCCTCGTCGGCGGCGAGGATTGGTTTGGTTCTCCCCGTGTGCGGGCGGGTCGAGGGTTCCGCCGGAGGCGCGCACAAGGCGGCCTTCCGGGGTGTGTGACGGCGCCCCGTGATGGGCTGCCTGCCGCTGACCTGGGACGACGTGGAGTCGATGCCCCGGGCTCGACAGCAGTTGGCCTTTCGGCTACACTGCTCGTTTGCGCTGCCTTCTATCCTCCCCGCACGCTCCGGAGTCGGTCGGCCACCACTCCTCCACCGGGTCGTCCGAGATCCCGGAGCGCCGCAGGCGGGGCTGTGAGCGACCCTCGGCGGCGCGCAGTGAGTCCGAGCCCTCGGAAGGACCCCGTCACCTTGGCCACCGTCGCCTCGCGCACCGCCAACGGCACCAATCAGAACGCTTCAAGCACAGCCCCCCGCAGGGTCTCCTTCGCCAAGATCCGTGAGCCGCTCGAGGTTCCCAACCTCCTCGCGCTCCAGACCGAGAGTTTCGACTGGCTGGTCGGGAACCAGGTCTGGAAGGACCGGGTGGCCGCCGCCCAGGCGCAGGGGATCGACGTGCCCGCCGCCTCCGGCCTCGAGGAGATCTTCGAGGAGATCTCGCCCATCGAGGACTTCTCCGGCTCCATGTCGCTCACCTTCCGCGACCACCGGTTCGAGCCGGCCAAGTACTCGATCGACGAGTGCAAGGAGCGCGACTTCACCTACGCCGCGCCGCTGTTCGTCACCGCCGAGTTCACCAACAACGAGACCGGCGAGATCAAGTCGCAGACCGTGTTCATGGGCGACTTCCCGCTGATGACCAACAAGGGCACCTTCATCATCAACGGCACCGAGCGTGTCGTGGTCTCCCAGCTGGTGCGTTCCCCCGGCGTGTACTTCGAGCGCTCGGTGGACAAGACCAGCGACAAGGACATCTTCAACGCCAAGGTGATCCCGTCCCGGGGCGCCTGGCTCGAGCTGGAGATCGACAAGCGCGACACCGTCGGCGTGCGCATCGACCGCAAGCGCAAGCAGAACGTCACCGTGCTGCTCAAGGCGCTCGGCTGGGACGACGCCAGGATCCTGGACGAGTTCGGCGAGTACGAGTCGATGCGGCTGACCCTGGAGAAGGACCACACCTCCACCCAGGACGACGCGCTGCTGGACATCTACCGCAAGCTGCGCCCGGGCGAGCCGCCGACCCGCGAGGCCGCGCAGAACCTGTTGGAGAACCTCTACTTCAACCCGAAGCGCTACGACCTGGCGAAGGTCGGCCGCTACAAGATCAACAAGAAGCTGGGCCTGGACCAGCGGCTCGACGCGGGCGTGCTGACCCAGGACGACATCGTGGCCACCATCCGCTACATGGTGAAGCTGCACGCCGGCGAGGCCGAGATGCCCCCGGTGCGCGACGGCGCCCCGGTCGTGGTGGTCGAGGTGGACGACATCGACCACTTCGGCAACCGGCGCCTTCGCACCGTCGGCGAGCTGATCCAGAACCAGGTGCGCACCGGCCTCGCCCGGATGGAGCGGGTGGTGCGCGAGCGGATGACCACCCAGGACGTCGAAGCGATCACGCCGCAGACGCTGATCAACATCCGGCCGGTCGTCGCCTCCATCAAGGAGTTCTTCGGCACCAGCCAGCTGTCCCAGTTCATGGACCAGACCAACCCGCTCTCCGGCCTGACGCACAAGCGGCGCCTGTCCGCGCTGGGCCCCGGCGGTCTGTCGCGCGAGCGGGCCGGCTTCGAGGTGCGCGACGTGCACCCCTCGCACTACGGCCGGATGTGCCCGATCGAGACGCCGGAAGGCCCGAACATCGGCCTGATCGGCTCGCTGGCCTCCTACGGCCGGATCAACGCCTTCGGCTTCGTGGAGACCCCTTACCGCAAGGTCGAGTACGGCCGGGTCACCGACGAGGTGGACTACCTGACCGCGGACGAGGAGGACCGCTTCGTCATCGCGCAGGCGAACTCCCCGATCGCGGCCGACGGCACCTTCGCCGAGGACCGCGTGCTGGTGCGCCGCCGCGGCGGCGAGGTGGACTACATCCCGCCGACCGACGTGGACTACATGGACGTCTCGCCGCGCCAGATGGTGTCGGTGGCCACCGCGATGATCCCGTTCCTCGAGCACGACGACGCCAACCGGGCGCTGATGGGCGCGAACATGATGCGCCAGGCGGTGCCGCTGCTGCGCAGCGAATCCCCGCTGGTCGGCACCGGCATGGAGTACCGCGCCGCGGTGGACGCCTCCGACGTGGTCGGCGCGCAGAAGGCCGGCGTGGTCACCGAGGTCACCGCCGACTACGTCACCACGGCCAACGACGACGGCACGCAGACCACCTACCGGGTGGCCAAGTTCCAGCGCTCGAACCAGGGCACCTCCTTCAACCAGAAGGTGATCGTGGACGAGGGCGCCCGGGTCGAGGTCGGCCAGGTGCTGGCCGACGGCCCGTGCACCCAGCGCGGCGAGATGGCGCTCGGCAAGAACCTGCTGGTGGCCTTCATGCCGTGGGAGGGCCACAACTACGAGGACGCGATCATCCTCTCCCAGCGCCTGGTGCAGGACGACGTCCTGTCCTCGATCCACATCGAGGAGCACGAGGTGGACGCCCGCGACACCAAGCTGGGTCCGGAGGAGATCACCCGGGACATCCCGAACGTCTCCGAGGAGGTGCTGGCGGACCTCGACGACCGCGGCATCATCCGGATCGGCGCGGACGTGGTGCCCGGCGACATCCTGGTCGGCAAGGTCACCCCCAAGGGCGAGACCGAGCTGACCCCGGAGGAGCGGCTGCTGCGCGCGATCTTCGGCGAGAAGGCCCGCGAGGTGCGCGACACCTCCCTCAAGGTGCCGCACGGCGAAGAGGGCAAGGTCATCGGCGTGCGGATCTTCGACCGTGACGAGGGCGACGAGCTGCCGCCGGGCGTCAACCAGCTGGTCCGGGTGTACGTGGCGCAGAAGCGCAAGATCACCCACGGCGACAAGCTGGCCGGCCGGCACGGCAACAAGGGCGTCATCGCCAAGATCCTGCCGCAGGAGGACATGCCGTTCCTCGAGGACGGCACCCCGGTGGACATCATCCTCAACCCGCTCGGCGTGCCCTCCCGGATGAACCCCGGGCAGGTCATGGAGACCCACCTCGGCTGGGTGGCCAAGACCGGCTGGAAGGTCGAGGGCGAGGACGAGGAGTGGAAGCGCCAGCTGCGGGCGATCGGCGCGGACGAGGCGGAGCCGGGCACCAACGTGGCCACCCCGGTCTTCGACGGCGCCCGCGAGGACGAGATCACCGGGCTGCTCGGCTCGACCCTGCCGAACCGTGACGGGGTGCAGATGGTCGGCAGCTCCGGCAAGGCGCGGCTGTTCGACGGGCGTTCCGGCGAGCCGTTCCCGTACCCGATCGCGGTCGGCTACATGTACATCCTCAAGCTGCACCACCTGGTGGACGACAAGCTGCACGCCCGCTCCACCGGCCCCTACTCGATGATCACGCAGCAGCCGCTGGGCGGTAAGGCCCAGTTCGGCGGCCAGCGGTTCGGCGAGATGGAGGTGTGGGCGCTTGAGGCCTACGGCGCGGCGTACGCGCTCCAGGAACTGCTGACCATCAAGTCCGACGACGTTCTCGGCCGGGTGAAGGTCTACGAGGCCATCGTCAAGGGCGAGAACATCCCCGAGCCGGGCATCCCCGAATCCTTCAAGGTGCTCATCAAGGAGATGCAGTCGCTGTGCCTGAACGTGGAGGTCCTCTCCTCGGACGGCAACAACATCGAGCTGCGCGACACGGACGAGGACGTCTTCCGCGCGGCCGAAGAGCTGGGTATCGACCTGTCCCGGCGGGAGCCGAGCAGCGTCGAAGAAGTCTGAGTGACGGCCGGTCGGCCGGGTCCCCTGGAAACGGACCCGGTCGGCGGCCACCGCTCCCGAACCATGGATTCACTGCTCCCGCGGCGGGACTTCCCCCTCGAAGCGGGACGAACCATAAGGATTGACACACGTGCTTGACGTCAACTTCTTCGACGAGCTCCGCATCGGCCTGGCCACCGCCGAGGACATCCGCCAGTGGTCCTACGGCGAGGTGAAGAAGCCGGAAACCATCAACTACCGCACTCTCAAGCCGGAGAAGGACGGCCTGTTCTGCGAGAAGATCTTCGGACCTACTCGTGACTGGGAGTGCTACTGCGGCAAGTACAAGCGGGTCCGCTTCAAGGGCATCATCTGCGAGCGCTGCGGGGTCGAGGTGACCCGCGCCAAGGTGCGGCGCGAGCGGATGGGCCACATCGAGCTGGCCGCGCCGGTGACGCACATCTGGTACTTCAAGGGCGTCCCCTCCCGTCTCGGCTACCTGCTCGACCTGGCGCCGAAGGACCTGGAGAAGGTCATCTACTTCGCCGCCTACATGATCACCTGGGTGGACGAGGAGCGGCGCACCCGCGACCTGCCCTCGCTCGAGGCGAAGATCTCGGTGGAGCGCCAGCAGCTCGAGCAGCGGCGCGACGCGGAGCTCGAGGCCCGGCAGAAGAAGCTGGAGGAGGACCTCGCCGCCCTCGAGGCGGAGGGGGCCAAGGCCGACCAGCGGCGCAAGGTGCGCGAGTCGGGCGAGCGGGAGATGAAGCAGATCCGCGACCGGGCGCAGCGCGAGCTCGACCGGCTCGACGAGGTCTGGGCCAGGTTCAAGAACCTCAAGGTCCAGGACCTCGAGGGCGACGAGATCCTGTACCGGGAGATGCGGGACCGCTTCGGCCTGTACTTCTCCGGCGGCATGGGCGCCGCGGCCCTCCAGAAGCGGCTCGAGACCTTCGACCTCGAGGCCGAGGCCGAGTCGCTGCGCGAGGTCATCCGCACCGGCAAGGGCCAGAAGAAGACCCGCGCCCTCAAGCGGCTGAAGGTCGTCTCGGCGTTCCTCCAGACCAACAACTCGCCCAACGGCATGGTGCTGGACTGCGTCCCGGTCATCCCGCCGGACCTGCGCCCGATGGTGCAGCTCGACGGCGGCCGGTTCGCCACCTCCGACCTGAACGACCTGTACCGCCGGGTCATCAACCGCAACAACCGGCTGAAGCGCCTGCTCGACCTCGGCGCGCCCGAGATCATCGTGAACAACGAGAAGCGGATGCTCCAGGAGGCCGTGGACGCGCTGTTCGACAACGGCCGCCGCGGACGCCCGGTCACCGGTCCCGGCAACCGGCCGCTCAAGTCGCTGTCCGACATGCTCAAGGGCAAGCAGGGCCGCTTCCGGCAGAACCTGCTCGGCAAGCGCGTGGACTACTCGGCCCGTTCGGTCATCGTGGTCGGCCCGCAGCTCAAGCTGCACCAGTGCGGCCTGCCCAAGGCGATGGCGCTCGAGCTGTTCAAGCCCTTCGTGATGAAGCGGCTTGTCGATCTGAACCACGCGCAGAACATCAAGTCGGCCAAGCGGATGGTCGAGCGCGCCCGCTCGGTCGTGTGGGACGTGCTGGAAGAGGTCATCACCGAGCACCCGGTGCTGCTCAACCGCGCGCCCACGCTGCACCGGCTGGGCATCCAGGCCTTCGAGCCGCAGCTGGTCGAGGGCAAGGCGATCCAGATCCACCCGCTGGTGTGCACCGCGTTCAACGCGGACTTCGACGGCGACCAGATGGCCGTGCACCTGCCGCTGTCCGCGGAGGCGCAGGCCGAGGCCCGCATCCTGATGCTGTCCTCGAACAACATCCTGTCGCCGGCCAACGGCCGCCCGATCACCGCGCCGACGCAGGACATGGTGCTCGGCCTGTTCTTCCTGACCATGGACCGCGAGGGCGTGGCCGGCGAGGGCCGCTCCTTCGGCTCCATCGGCGAGGCGATCATGGCCTTCGACGCCCGCGAGCTCGACCTCCAGGCGCCGATCGACCTGCGGCTGATCGAGGCAGTCCCGCCGCGCGGCTGGGTGGCCCCGGACGACTGGGAGTCGGGGCAGCCGTTCCGGCTGAAGACCACCCTCGGCCGGGCGCTGTTCAACGAGGCCCTGCCGCTCGACTACCCGTACGTCAACGAGCCGGTCGCCAAGAAGCAGCTGTCCGGGATCGTCAACGACCTGGCGGAGCGCTACCCGAAGGTCCAGGTCGCGATGACCCTGGACAACCTGAAGGCGGCGGGCTTCTACTGGGCGACCCGCTCCGGGGTGACCATCGCCATCGAGGACATCGTGGTGCCGCCGACCAAGTCGGGCATCCTCGAGGGCTACGAGGCGAAGGCCGACAAGGTCCAGAAGCAGTACGACCGCGGTCTGATCACCAAGGACGAGCGCCAGCAGGAGCTGATCTCCATCTGGACCGAGGCGACCAACGAGGTGGCCAAGGCGATGGAGGCCAACTTCCCCCGGGAGAACCCGATCTTCATGATGGTGGACTCGGGCGCACGAGGAAACTTCATGCAGATGCGGCAGATCGCCGGCATGCGCGGTCTGGTGTCGAACGCCAAGAACGAGACCATCGCGCGTCCGATCAAGGCGTCCTTCCGCGAGGGCCTGACCGTGCTGGAGTACTTCATCTCCACGCACGGCGCGCGCAAGGGTCTGGCGGACACCGCCCTGCGTACCGCCGACTCGGGTTACCTGACCCGGCGTCTGGTGGACGTCTCGCAGGACGTCATCATCCGCGAGGAGGACTGCGGCACCGAGCGCGGCATCACGATGGTCATCGCGGTGCAGGCGGCGGGCGGCGGGCTGCGGCGCGCCGACGACGTCGAGTCCTCGGTGTACTCGCGCAACCTGGCCGAGGACGTGGTGGTCGAGGGCAAGACGCTGGTGCAGGCCGGCGCCGACCTCGGCGACGTGGCGATCGGCGAGCTGATCAAGCACGGCGTGACCGAGGTCAAGGTCCGCAGCGTGCTGACCTGCGAGAGCAAGGTCGGCACCTGCGCGATGTGCTACGGCCGCAGCCTGGCCACCGGCAAGCTGGTGGACGTCGGCGAGGCGGTCGGCATCATCGCCGCGCAGTCCATCGGCGAGCCGGGCACCCAGCTGACGATGCGCACCTTCCACACCGGCGGTGTGGCGGGCGACGACATCACGCAGGGTCTGCCGCGTGTCATCGAGCTGTTCGAGGCGCGCACCCCGCGCGGTGTCGCCCCGATCGCCGAGGCCGCGGGCGTGGTCAAGATCGAGGACACCGAGCGCACCCGCAAGATCGTGATCGTGCCGAGCGACGGGAGCGAGGAGGTCGCCTACCCGGTCTCCAAGCGGTCCCGGCTGCTGGTGAGCGAGGGCGAGGTCGTCAGCGTGGGCCAGAAGCTGGTCCAGGGCGCGGCCAACCCGCACGACGTGCTGCGCGTGCTCGGCCAGCGGGCCGTGCAGGTGCACCTGGTCCACGAGGTCCAGAGCGTCTACCGGTCGCAGGGCGTGTCGATCCACGACAAGCACATCGAGATCATCGTGCGGCAGATGCTGCGCCGGGTCACCATCATCGAGACCGGCGACTCTGAGCTGCTCGCGGGCGACCTGGTCGAGCGCGGCAAGTTCGAGGAGGAGAACCGCAGGGTCATCTCCGAGAGCGGCCAGCCGGCCTCCGGCCGCCCGCAGCTGATGGGCATCACGAAGGCGAGCCTGGCCACCGACTCGTGGCTGTCCGCGGCCTCCTTCCAGGAGACCACCCGGGTGCTGACCGACGCCGCGATCCACGGCAAGTCGGACTCGCTGGTCGGCCTCAAGGAGAACGTGATCATCGGCAAGCTGATCCCGGCCGGCACCGGCATGCAGCGCTACCGCAACATCAAGGTCGAGCCGACCGAGGAGGCCAAGGCCCAGATGTACTCGCTGGCGGGCTACGACGACCTGGACTACGCGCCGTTCGGCGTGGGTTCCGGCCAGGCCGTCCCGCTGGAGGAGTACGACTTCGGCGGCTACGCCGGCTGACGCCGACGAGCTGAGAGCTCTGCCGCTCGTGCCCCCGGTTCCGCAGACGGAGCCGGGGGCACGAGCCTGCTCGGGGGCCGTCCAAGGCCAGGAGTAAGGCAGGAGTGAGGTAGATCGCTGAGGTAGCGCACCCTGGCGTATTCCCGCTTGGACTGCTGAACTGCGCGGGGGAAGATGGAGGCCGGGAACAATGGGCTCATGCTGCTCTTGTCGGAGGAACGGATGATCTCCATGGTCGATGAGTACCGTGACGCGATCCGGCGTGCCTTCGATGCTCTGCCCGAAGGGACTTGGGCAGAGATCGTGGACGGGGAGATCATCGTGAGTCCGTTTCCCAACGACCTGCACCAACTGATCGTCCGCTACCTTGTACGTCTGCTGGCTTTGGGCACTCCTGACGACTGGGAGATCGAACCCGCCGCCGGACTGATCGTGGAGCCGGATCAGCAGGAGTACCGTCCCGACATCTACGTCGCGCCGGCCACCGCGTGGACCGGGCAGCGACCCGGCGCGGAACCGGGCCAGGTCAAGCTGGTCATCGAGGTGGTCTCACCGAGCAAGCGAGACCGGGAACGCGACCGGGATACCAAGTTCCGGGTGTACGCCGGCGCCGGGATTCCGCTTTACCTACTCGTCGATCGATATGACGGCAAGGGTTTCACGACGCTGTACTCGAATCCGTCCGGCGACCAGTACCTCGACGCCCACAAGGTGCCGTTCGGGGAGACGCTCCGGTTGCCGTCGCCGTTCGACGTCGAAATCGATACCGCACGGTTCTGAGACCGCGGTCACGGCGCGGCGGGTTGGCGCTATGGTCGCCTCATGAACACCGAGGGCGACTACGAACTCGGACGGCCGCGTTATCAGGCGGGGGAACGCGGCGGCGGGCAGGAGCAGGCCGGGTCGCCGCCGCCGGTGCGCAAGACGGCTCCTTCGGCGATAGCGGCGATGGCCTTCGCGGCCGTCGGCTGGCTGCTGCCGGTCTTCGGGGGAGTCGTCGCGATCCGGCGGGCGCGGACGGCGATGCGTGAGATCGAGGCCGCTGACGGAGCGTTGGACGGCGTACCGCTGGCCGTGTGGGCACGGCGGCTCGGGTGGATCTACGTCGTCGTGTGGAGCGTGGTGCTCTTCTATCTCGCGCTACAGCTGTACGTGGGGATCACGAACGTCGTCGTCAAGTAGCGGGACAATTGGAGGCGTGCGGATGACGCTCGGCCGACCTGGAGCGCTGCTCGCGGGCCGGTACCGGCTCGACCGGCTGCTGGGCGGTGCCGGGTCCGCGGAGCGGTGGCAGGCGTACGACGAGCGTCTGGCCCGTTCGGTCACGGCTCGGCTGACGCCCGCTGCCGAGCAGGACGCCGAGGGTACGGTGCACGAGGGGGCGGCGCAGGCAGCGCAAGCGGCGCTGGCGGCGATGGCCCGGCTCAACCATCCGGGCGTCGCGGCGGTCTACGACGTCGGCACGGTGGACGAGCTGCCGGGAGGCGCGGCGAGTTACACGATCTCCGAGCGGACTGACGGCCGCACGCTTGAGCAGATCATGGTCACCGGCCCGCAGCCGTGGCCGCGCACCGCGGACTGGGGGCGGCAGATCAGCGGGGCGCTGGCCGCGCTGCACGAGGTCGGGCTCACGCACGGTGCACTCGGGCCGAACAGTGTCGCGATTCATGATGACCGGCAGGTGAAGATTCTCGACGCGGGATTCGGTGCGGCGCGGGATGAGGACGAGGGCGGGGAGGGAGTCGGGGACGGGGACGAGGGCGAGCAGCAGGCGCAATTGCCGGTAGGGGCTGCTGACGACGTTTATGCGCTCGGGGCCTTGCTGTGGGAGGCCACGGTTGGTGCGGCGCCCGAGGAGCGCGAGGGCGAGCGCGAGTTGGACTTGCAGCCGCTGCGTCAGGCGCGTGTGCCGTCCGAGATGGTCGAGTTGCTCGTGGAGATGCTTGACGCGGACCCTTCGCAACGGCCGACGGCAGCCGCAGCGGAGCAGCGTTTCGTGCCGTTGGCGGCCACCGATCGGACGACGGGTACGTTGCCGGTCACGCCGGCTCCGCCGCTGGTCGGGACTTCGACGACCGCTCCCTCACCGGCGGCTACTGCCGCGCTGGCAGCCGCAGCCACAGCCGAACAGCGCCGGCGTCGGGGGCTGGTGACCGGGCTCGTGCTGCTGCTCGCCGCGCTCGGGGCGGGGCTCGGGTTGCTGGTGGCCAACCTGGGTTCCGCTCACTCGGCGAATCCCGACGTCGGCGACACCGTCGTTCCCTCGACGAGTCCGGGGACGGTGACGCTGCCCAGCGGTTCGCCGAGTTCGAGTTCGAGCCCGAGCCAGGCGCGGACGAGCGCCGGTCCCGCGACCAGCGTCGCGCGCAGCGGATCGCCGAGCGTGTCCGCTTCGGCGAGCCGTCCCGCGACGACGACCGCGTCGGCCGGTTCGTCGGCCACGGTCACCCCCACGGACACGGGAGCGCCAACCAGCAGCACGGCCACGCCCCTGGCGGGGAACAGCGGCACGCCGAACGGTTCAGGCCAGACGTCGGCGCCCGCGCCACGCGCTCACCTCGGCAACTGAAACGGATTTGAGCACACGTCCCGGCATGCGAGAATAGAAACCGTAATAGATGTGGTGTGGGCGTTCACGCCCTCGGCGCCGTGCGGCTGGCCGTTTTGACCGGAGGCACAGCCCGTCGGTACGCTCTCACCTTGTGCCTGGGGTGTCCCCGGCTGTCCGTGCGCGCGCATATTGCGGATACCGCTGATGTGACTCGCGATCAGTCCCACAGGGGACCGTACGGAGCCCTGGAGGGCGGAGCGAACCCACTTGAACCGGGTTCGGTCCCCGAGAGGGTGGCTGCGACACACCCGACCGCGTGGGTCGGAGAATCCGGACATCGGGCAAAAACCGGGTGCAGTGCCAGCACAATCACAATCACAGACTTTCGCCAGAGGACCGCCTGGCCGCCGCCCGGCCCGCGAGGGTACGGCGCCGCGGCTGAAGGCTTGGCATGATCGGAAAACGGAGTAGCAGTGCCCACGATCCAGCAGTTGGTCCGCAAGGGCCGGCAGGACAAGGTCACCAAGACCAAGACTCCTGCGCTCAAGGGCAGCCCGCAGCGGCGCGGTGTGTGCACCCGCGTCTACACGACCACGCCCAAGAAGCCGAACTCGGCACTGCGGAAGGTCGCACGCGTGCGCCTGTCCAGCGGCATCGAGGTCACCGCGTACATCCCCGGCGTCGGCCACAACCTCCAGGAGCACTCGATCGTGCTCGTGCGCGGCGGCCGAGTCAAGGACCTTCCCGGCGTCCGCTACAAGATCATCCGCGGTTCCCTGGACACCCAGGGCGTGAAGAACCGCAAGCAGGCTCGTAGCCGGTACGGCGCCAAGAAGGAGAAGAAGTAATGCCTCGCAAGGGCCCCGCCCCGAAGCACCCGGTCGTCGTCGATCCGGTCTACAACTCTCCGCTGGTCACCTCGCTGGTGAACAAGGTCCTGCTGGACGGCAAGCGCTCCACCGCCGAGCGCATCGTGTACGGCGCCCTCGAGGGCTGCCGGGAGAAGACCGGAACCGACCCGGTCATCACGCTCAAGCGCGCCCTGGAGAACGTCAAGCCGGCGATCGAGGTCAAGTCCCGCCGGGTCGGCGGCGCGACCTACCAGGTCCCGGTCGAGGTGCGCGCCGGCCGCTCGAACACGCTGGCGCTGCGCTGGCTGGTCACCTACTCGCGGGCGCGCCGCGAGAAGACGATGACCGAGCGGCTGATGAACGAGCTCCTCGACGCCTCCAACGGGCTCGGCGCCTCGGTGAAGCGCCGCGAGGACACGCACAAGATGGCCGAGGCCAACAAGGCCTTCGCGCACTACCGCTGGTAACGGCGGTAGCCGCGGCAGTCGGTCAGCGCTGACCGCCGGCACGGCGATACACCTTTTTCCGACTCGCGAAAGTAGACGAGCCCCCATGGCCACGAACGCCGCGCTCGACCTCGCAAAGGTCCGCAACATCGGCATCATGGCGCACATCGACGCCGGTAAGACCACGACGACCGAGCGCATCCTCTACTACACCGGGATGAGCTACAAGATCGGCGAGGTCCACGACGGCGCTGCCACCACCGACTGGATGGAGCAGGAGCAGGAGCGGGGGATCACCATCACCTCCGCCGCCGTCACCTGCCACTGGAAGACCGACGAGGTCGACCACACCATCAACATCATCGACACCCCGGGCCACGTGGACTTCACCGTCGAGGTCGAGCGCTCGCTGCGCGTCCTGGACGGCGCGGTCGCCGTGTTCGACGGCGTGGCCGGGGTCGAGCCGCAGTCCGAGACGGTCTGGAACCAGGCCAACCGGTACGGCGTGCCGCGCATCTGCTTCGTCAACAAGCTGGACCGCACCGGCGCCGAGTTCCACCGCTGCGTGGACATGATCGTCAGCCGGCTGAACGCCGTCCCGCTGGTGATGCAGCTGCCCATCGGCGCCGAGGCGGACTTCAAGGGCGTCATCGACCTGGTCACCATGAAGGCCCTGGTCTGGAACCCCGAGGCGAAGCTGGGCGAGATGTACGACGTCGTCGACATCCCGGCCACGCACACCGAGGCCGCCGCCGAGTGGCGCGACCGGCTCATCGAGACCTCGGCCGAGGCCGACGAGGAGCTGATGGAGCTGTACCTGGAGGGCACCGAGCCCACCATGGAGCAGCTCTACGCGGGCATCCGCCGGGCCACCCTGGCCTCCTCGCTCACCCCGGTCTTCTGCGGCACCGCGTTCAAGAACAAGGGCGTGCAGCCGCTGCTCGACGCGATCGTGCGGTACCTGCCGTCCCCGCTGGACGTCGAGGCGATCGACGGCCACGCGGTGAACGACGAGGAGACGGTCATCCACCGCAAGCCCTCGGACTCCGAGCCGCTCGCGGCGCTGGCCTTCAAGATCATGACCGACCAGCACCTGGGCAAGCTCACCTTCGTCCGGGTGTACTCCGGCCGGCTCGAGTCGGGCACCGCGGTGCTCAACTCGGTCAAGGGCCGCAAGGAGCGGATCGGCAAGATCTACCGGATGCACGCCAACAAGCGCGAGGAGATCCCCTCGGTCGGCGCGGGCGACATCGTCGCGGTGATGGGCCTCAAGGACACCACGACCGGCGAGACGCTGTCCGACAGCGCCAACCCGGTGGTGCTCGAGTCGATGAACTTCCCGGCCCCGGTCATCTCGGTGGCGATCGAGCCGAAGACCAAGGGCGACCAGGAGAAGCTCGGCACGGCGATCCAGCGCCTGGCCGAGGAGGACCCGTCCTTCCAGGTGCGCACCGACGAGGAGACCGGCCAGACGATCATCGCCGGCATGGGCGAGCTCCACCTGGAGATCCTGGTGGACCGCATGCGCCGCGAGTTCAAGGTCGAGGCCAACGTCGGCAAGCCGCAGGTCGCCTACCGGGAGACCCTGCGCAGGGCGGTGCCGAAGGTCGAGTACACGCACAAGAAGCAGACCGGCGGTTCCGGCCAGTACGCGCGCGTCATCATCGGCATCGAGCCGATCGAGGGCGGCGAGGGCTACGAGTTCGTCAACGCCGTCACCGGCGGCCGCATCCCGCGGGAGTACATCCCCTCGGTGGACGCCGGCTGCCAGGAGGCGATGGAGTTCGGCGTGCTGGCGGGCTACCCGCTGGTCGGCGTGAAGGTCACCCTGCACGACGGCGCGTACCACGAGGTGGACTCCTCGGAGCTCGCGTTCAAGATCGCCGGCTCGATGGCGTTCAAGGAGGCCGCCCGCCAGGCGAGCCCC
Organism: Actinomycetota bacterium; assembly: GCA_046724665.1. Lineage (GTDB taxonomy): Bacteria > Actinomycetota > Actinomycetes > Streptomycetales > Catenulisporaceae > Actinocrinis. The sequence continues at coordinate 6,100 of JBKOWZ010000203.1, read as the reverse complement.
GCGCTGCTCGAGCCGATGATGGCGGTCGAGGTCACCACGCCGGAGGACTACCTCGGCGACGTGATCGGCGACCTCAACTCCCGCCGTGGCCAGATCCAGGCCATGGAGGAGCGGTTCGGCGCCCGGGTCGTCAAGGCCCTGGTCCCGCTGTCGGAGATGTTCGGCTACGTCGGCGACCTTCGGTCGAAGACCTCGGGCCGTGCCTCCTACAGCATGCAGTTCGACTCCTACGCCGAGGTTCCCCGGAACATCGCGGAGGAGATCGTCAAGAAGGCGCGCGGCGAGTAGCCCAAGCCGATCCACCGTTAAGCCGCCGGACACTCAGCCTGAGCGAACCGGCACCGCACCCGTCCACAGGAGGACATCGTGGCGAAGGCGAAGTTCGAGCGGACTAAGCCGCACGTCAACATCGGCACCATCGGCCACATCGACCACGGTAAGACGACACTGACCGCGGCGATCACCAAGGTGCTGCACGACAAGTACCCGACGCTGAACGCCGTGTCGGCCTTCGACCAGATCGACAAGGCTCCGGAAGAGCGCCAGCGCGGCATCACCATCTCGATCGCGCACGTCGAGTACCAGACCGAGAAGCGCCACTACGCGCACGTCGACTGCCCCGGTCACGCGGACTACATCAAGAACATGATCACCGGCGCCGCGCAGATGGACGGCGCGATCCTGGTGGTCGCCGCGACCGACGGCCCGATGCCGCAGACCAAGGAGCACGTGCTGCTGGCCCGCCAGGTCGGCGTGCCGTACATCGTGGTCGCGCTGAACAAGGCCGACATGGTGGACGACGAGGAGATCCTCGAGCTGGTCGAGCTCGAGGTGCGCGAGCTGCTGTCCGAGTACGAGTTCCCGGGCGACGACCTGCCGGTCGTGCGCGTCTCGGCGCTCAAGGCGCTCGAGGGCGACCCCGAGTGGGCCGACAAGCTGCTCGAGCTGCTCGACGCGGTGGACGAGGCCATCCCGCAGCCGGAGCGCGAGATCGACAAGCCGTTCCTGATGCCGATCGAGGACGTCTTCACGATCACCGGCCGCGGCACCGTGGTCACCGGCCGGATCGAGCGCGGCGTGATCAAGGTCAACGAGACCGTCGAGATCGTCGGCATCAAGGAGCAGAAGCAGACCACGACGGTCACCGGCGTGGAGATGTTCCGCAAGCTGCTCGACGAGGGCCAGGCGGGCGAGAACGTCGGCCTGCTGCTGCGCGGCACCAAGCGCGACGACGTCGAGCGCGGCCAGGTCGTGGTCAAGCCCGGCTCGATCACCCCGCACACCGACTTCGAGGGCCAGGTCTACATCCTGTCCAAGGACGAGGGCGGGCGGCACACGCCGTTCTTCAACAACTACCGGCCGCAGTTCTACTTCCGGACGACCGACGTGACCGGCGTGGTGACCCTCCCCGAGGGCACCGAGATGGTCATGCCGGGCGACAACACCGAGATGTCGGTGGCGCTGATCCAGCCGATCGCCATGGAGGAGGGCCTGCGCTTCGCCATCCGCGAGGGCGGCCGCACCGTCGGCGCCGGCCGGGTCACCAAGATCGTCAAGTAGCACGGGAGGCCGTTCGGCCTTCGGCCCCTGAGGCTTCGGTCTCAGGGGCCTTCGTGGATTTGGACCAGCACTGATCCTGCGGCATACTGGACAGGTTGCTTGGCGGGAGTGTCGCTTCCGCCTCGCGCCCGGAGTGAAGTACCAGCCACTTCGCGAAGGTCTCGCCAGAAGGCGTGGAGCTGCGTGGTGGACCTCCAGGGCCCGCGCATCAGCGATGGTGACCGGTGGGGCAGCGCCCCGCTGTCGGACCCCGCGTGCGGCAGCACCGCGACACGCCCGACCGCGTGGGTCGGAGAAAACCGGACAGACCGCAGCGGATTACGAGTAGAAGGAAATCGAAGCAGCCATGGCGGGACAGAAGATCCGCATCAGGCTCAAGGCCTACGACCACGAGGTCATCGACTCCTCGGCGCGCAAGATCGTCGAGACGGTGAGCCGCACTGGCGCGCAGGTCGCGGGTCCGGTGCCGCTGCCGACCGAGAAGAACGTGTACTGCGTCATCCGCTCGCCGCACAAGTACAAGGACTCGCGCGAGCACTTCGAGATGCGCACCCACAAGCGGCTCATCGACATCCTCGACCCCACGCCGAAGACCGTCGACTCGCTGATGCGGCTCGACCTGCCGGCCGGTGTCGACATCGAGATCAAGCTCTGAGGACCTGACGATCATGGGCAAGCAGATCAAGGGCGTCCTGGGCGAGAAGCTCGGCATGACGCAGGTCTGGGACGCGGACAACCGGGTCGTCCCGGTGACCGTCGTCAAGGCCGGGCCGTGCGTCGTGACCCAGGTGCGCAACCCCGAGAACGACGGATACAGCGCGGTGCAGATCGCCTTCGGCGAGATCGACCCGCGCAAGGTGAACAAGCCGCGCAAGGGCCACTTCGAGAAGGCCGGCGTCACCCCGCGCCGCCACCTGGTGGAACTGCGCACCGACGACGCCGCCGAGTACAGCCTCGGCCAGGAGATCACCGCGGAGGCCTTCGCGGCCGGCCAGCTGATCGACGTCGTGGGCACCTCGAAGGGCAAGGGCACCGCGGGTGTCATGAAGCGGCACAACTTCCGCGGACTGGGCGCCGCCCACGGCACCCAGCGCAAGCACCGGTCCCCGGGCTCCATCGGCGCCTGCGCCACCCCGGGCCGCGTGTTCAAGGGCGTGCGGATGGCCGGCCGGATGGGCAACGCGCGGGTGACCGTACAGAACCTGACCGTGCACGCGGTTGACGCCGAAAAGGGCCTGCTGCTGATCAAGGGCGCCGTCCCCGGCCCCAACGGCGGCGTCGTGCTCGTCAAGACGGCTGCTAAGGGCTGAGTGAGATGACCACTACTCTGACTGTCGATCTCCCCCCGGAGATCTTCGACGTCCCGGCGAACGTGCCGCTGATCCACCAGGTCGTGGTGGCGCAGCAGGCCGCGGCGCGCCAGGGCACGCACAAGACCAAGACCCGCGGCGAGGTCTCCGGCGGCGGCAGGAAGCCGTACCGGCAGAAGGGCACCGGCCGCGCCCGCCAGGGCTCGACCCGCGCGCCGCAGTTCACCGGCGGCGGCGTGGTGCACGGCCCGGTGCCGCGCGACTACTCGCAGCGCACCCCGAAGAAGATGAAGGCCGCCGCGCTGCGCGGCGCCCTCTCCGATCGGGCGCGCAACGGCCGGGTGCACGTCGTGGACGCCTTCGACGTGGCCGAGAAGCCGAACACGAAGACCGCGCTGGCCGCCATCAAGGCGCTCAGCGACCGGCGGCACGTGCTTGTGGTGCTCAGCCGCGAAGAGCAGAACGCCTGGAAGTCGCTGCGTAACCTGCCCGAGGTGCACCTGCTGTACCCGGGCCAGCTCAACACGTACGACGTGATGGTCAGCGACGACGTGGTGTTCACCAAGGCCGCGTTCGACGCCTTCGTCGCCGGTCCGGCCAAGAAGGCGGACGCCGCGGAAGGAGACCAGGCCTGATGCCCGAGTTCGACCGCTACAACGCCGCACGCGACCTGCTGATCCGGCCGGTGGTCTCGGAGAAGAGCTACGCGCTGCTGGACGAGAACAAGTACACGTTCATCGTGCACAAGGACGCCAACAAGACGCAGATCCGCCAGGCGGTCGAGCTGCTCTTCGACGTCGAGGTCACGGGCGTGAACACGATCAACCGCAAGGGCAAGCGCAAGCGCACCCGCGCCGGTTGGGGCAAGCGCCCCGACACCCGTCGCGCCATCGTCTCGGTCGATCCGAACCCGAGTGACGCGAGCAAGAAGAGCCGGATCGACATCTTCGGAGGCCCGGTCTCCTAAGGGGGACCGGAGCAGCCGAGGACACGCAGAGGAATCTGAGAAGCCATGGGCATCCGCAAGTACAAGCCGACGACCCCGGGTCGCCGCGGCGCCAGCGTTGCCGACTTCGCCGAGATCACCCGCGACTTCCCCGAGAAGTCGCTGGTTCGCCCGCTGCACTCCAAGGGCGGCCGCAACGCGCAGGGTCGCGTGACGGTCCGCCACCAGGGCGGCGGCCACAAGCGCGCGTACCGCGTCATCGACTTCCGTCGGGACGACAAGGACGGCGTACCGGCGAAGGTCGCGCACATCGAGTACGACCCGAACCGCACCGCGCGCATCGCGCTGCTGCATTTCGCCGACGGCGCGAAGCGCTACATCATCGCGCCGGCCAAGCTCCAGCAGGGCGACCGGATCGAGTCGGGTCCCGACGCCGACATCAAGCCGGGCAACAATCTGCCGCTGCGCAACATCCCGACCGGCACCATCATCCACGCCATCGAGCTGCGGCCCGGCGGCGGCGCGAAGATCGCCCGCTCGGCCGGGGCCAGCGTGCAGCTGGTGGCCAAGGACGGGCCGTACGCGCAGCTGCGCATGCCCTCCGGCGAGATCCGCAACGTCGACGCGCGCTGCCGTGCCACCGTCGGCGAGGTCGGCAACGCCGAGCAGAGCAACATCAACTGGGGCAAGGCCGGCCGGATGCGGTGGAAGGGCAAGCGCCCGACCGTCCGCGGCGTGGCGATGAACCCGATCGACCACCCGCACGGCGGTGGCGAGGGCAAGACCTCCGGCGGACGCCACCCGGTGTCCCCGTGGGGCCAGAAGGAGGGCCGCACCCGCAAGCCGGGCAAGGCCAGCGACAAGCTCATCGTCCGTCGTCGCAAGACGAACAAGAAGCGCTAGGAGGAGGTCTAGATGCCGCGCAGTCTCAAGAAGGGTCCCTTCGTGGACGACCACCTACAGAAGAAGGTGGACGTACAGAACGAGAAGGGCACCAAGAACGTCATCAAGACGTGGTCCCGGCGCTCCATGATCGTCCCGGACATGCTGGGCCACACCATCGCCGTGCACGACGGCCGCAAGCACGTCCCGGTGTTCATCACCGAGTCGATGGTCGGCCACAAGCTCGGCGAGTTCGCGCCGACCCGCACGTTCAAGGGTCACGTGAAGGAAGACCGGAGGTCGCGCCGTGGCTGAGAACAAGGCCAAGGACCTGCCGGAGAACCAGGCGCTGGCGCAGGCCAAGCACATCCCGATGACCCCGATGAAGGTGCGTCGCGTGGTCAACGAGGTGCGCGGGCTGCCGGTGGACAAGGCGCTGGACTACCTGAAGTTCGCGCCCTGGGCCGCCGCCACGCCGGTGTACAAGGCCGTCGCGTCGGCCGCCGCCAACGCGCGCCACAACAAGAACCTGTTCGGCGACCTGTTCATCGCCGCGGCGTACGTGGACGAGGGCCCGACGCTCAAGCGCTTCCAGCCGCGCGCGCAGGGCCGGGCGTACCGGATCCGCAAGCGCAGCAGCCACATCACCATCGTGGTCGAGGAGTTCGTTCCGGCGAAGGTAGACGCCGCCAAGAAGGGCAGGACCCGGTAATGGGCCAGAAAGTCAACCCGCACGGGTTCCGCCTGGGCATCACCACCGACTTCAAGTCGCGCTGGTACGCCGACAAGCTGTACAAGGCGTACGTCAAGGAAGACGTCGCCATCCGCAAGCTGATGACCACCGGCATGGAGCGCGCCGGCATCTCCAAGGTGGAGATCGAGCGCACCCGCGACCGCGTGCGGGTGGACATCCACACCGCGCGTCCGGGCATCGTCATCGGCCGCCGCGGCGCGGAGGCCGAGCGGATCCGCGGCGAGCTGGAGAAGCTGACCGGCAAGCAGGTGCAGCTGAACATCCTCGAGGTGAAGAACCCGGAGATCGACGCGCAGCTGGTCGCGCAGGGCGTGGCCGAGCAGCTCTCCAGCCGGGTGGCGTTCCGCCGCGCGATGCGCAAGGCGATCCAGTCCACCATGAAGGCCGGTGCCAAGGGCATCAAGGTGCAGGTCTCCGGCCGCCTCGGCGGCGCGGAGATGAGCCGGTCCGAGCAGTACCGCGAGGGCCGCGTTCCGCTGCACACGCTGCGGGCGAACATCGACTACGGGTTCTACGAGGCGCGCACCACCTTCGGCCGGATCGGCGTGAAGGTGTGGATCTACAAGGGCGACGTGGCCAACCTGCGCGCGGCGCGCGAGGCCGAGGCGGCGGCGCAGCGCCAGGGCCGTCCGGCCGGTGGCCGTGACG
>JBKOWZ010000139.1:0-54613 GCA_046724665.1 Actinomycetota bacterium | reverse complement strand
CACGTTCAGCGTCTGCGTGCCACCGGTCCCGGTGGTCGTCGAGTAGATCGACGACCACGCCGCCGCGTCATTCGAGGTCTGAACCTGGAACGCGGTCGCGTACGCGGTCTCCCACTGAAGGACGACCTGGCAGATGGACTGGGTCGAGCCGAGGTCCACCTGGAGCCATTGCGGGTCGCTGAAGGCGCTGGACCAGCGGGTGCCGGTGTTGCCGTCGGTGGCGTTCGCGGCGGCGGTGCCCGCGTTCTCGGCCGACGACGCGGTGGTCGGCTTGCTCAGCGCGGCGTTCGTGGTGCCGCAGCCGCCGCCGGTGCCGATGGTGCCGTAGACCTGGAACTCCCAGAGCGAGTAGCCGTACTGCGTGGCCCGCGCGGTGCCGTACATGCGGATGTAGCGGCCGCTGCCGGTGACGTTCAGGGTCTGGGTGCCGCCGGTGCTGGTCGTGGTGGAGTAAACGCTCGTCCACGTCGCGCCGTCGTTCGAGGTCTGGATCTGGTACGCGGTGCCGTACGCGGCCTCCCACTGGAGGACGACCTGGCTGATCGACGCCGTCGCACCGAGGTCCACCTGGAGCCATTGCGGGTCGCTGAAGGCGCTGGACCAGCGGGTGCCGGTGTTGCCGTCGGTGGCGTTCGCGGCGGCGGTGCCCGCGTTCTCGGCCGACGACGCGGTGGTCGGCTTGCCTTGGGAGAGCAGGGTAGGCGCGGCGTGTGCCGTGGAGCTGGTCGCGACGAGCGCGTACGCAGCAAGTGCGAGCGCTACGACCACGACTGTGATCGCACGTACCCAGGGTGGTAGGGATCTCCGATGCGTTAACGCGGCGGAGGAGAGTGCCTTCATTGGCTTCTCCAGCTTGACCGGGAAAGGGGTGGGTAACTCATTGGAGAGCGCTCTCCAGGATGCGATGGTTGCGCTCGGGTTTCGGGCGTGTCAAGGGCTTCGGACACCTCCGCCGTTGCGGAACTTGCCCGCCCCGGCTCGCCCCAGGTCACCGGCGGGCCGTCGTGAAGAGTCATGTAGAGCGGTCTCCCGGGACGATCTCGCGGGCCCGAATGCGACGGAGGCCGCGAAGCGGTTTCGCGACCTCCGTCACGTCACACAGGCATGTCACAGGGCCATGTCACAGAGTCATGCCACAGCGAGCCGACGTGTCAGCTCCCGTAGACCTGGAGCTCCCAGAGCGAGTAGCCGTACTGTGTCGCCCTGGCCGTGCCGTACATGCGGATGTAGCGGCCGCTACCAGTGATGTTCAGGGTCTGCGTTCCGCCGGTGCTCGTGGTGGTCGAGTAAACGCTCGTCCACGTCGCGCCGTCGTTCGAGGTCTGGATCTGGTACGCGGTGCCGTACGCCGTCTCCCAGTTCAGCACGACCTTGCAGACGGAGTGCGTGGCGCCGAGGTCCACCTGGAGCCACTGCGGGTCGCTGAAGGCGCTGGACCAGCGGGTGGTCTGGCTGCCATCGACCGCGGCCGAGGCCGGGGTGCCGGCGTTCTCGGTCGAGGAGGCCGTGGCCGTCTTGCCCTGCGCCAGGTTGGTCGTCCCGCAGGTGCTGCCGGAGCCGCTGCCGAACACCTGGAGCTCCCAGAGCGAGTAGCCGTACTGTGTCGCCCTGGCCGTACCGTACATGCGGATGTAGCGGCCCGAACCGCTCACGCTGAGGGTCTGGTTGCCGCCGGTTCCGGTTGTGGTGGAGTAGATGGTCGTCCAGGTGGCCGCGTCGTTCGAGGTCTGGATCTGGAACGACTTGCCGTAGGCGGCCTCCCAGTTCAGCGTGACCTGGCAGATGGATTGGGCCGAGCCGAGGTCCACCTGGATCCATTGCGGGTCGCTGAAGGCGGAGGACCAGCGAGTGGTCGGGCTGCCGTCGACCGCGGCCGAGGCTGGGGTGCCGGCGTTCTCGGTCGAGGATGCGGTGGCCGTCTTACCCTGCGCCAAGTTCGTGCTCGTGTTGCAGGTACCGCCGCCGGTCGGGTTGACCGTCCAACTGAACGACGTGGTGCCGGTGGCGCCGGTACCGTCCCGCGCGGTCACCGTGACGTTCGAGGTGCCCTGCGCGCTCGGCGTGCCGGAGATCAGGCCGGTCGAGGCGTTGATCGACAGGCCGGTCGGCAGGCCCGTGGCGCTGTAGGTCAGCGTCTGGCCGGCGGCCGAGTCGGAGGCCTGGATCTGGAGGCTCGCCGCGGTGCCCACGGTCGAGGTCTGGCCGCCCGGGTTGGTCACCGTCACGGTGTTGCCGGTACCGCCGGCCGGGCCGTTCCAGACCTGCTGCGCGGAGCCGTTGCAGGTCTCGATGACCAGCCGCGCTCCGGTGTTGCCGCCCGGATCGCTCAGACAAAGCCCGGAGTTGGGATTGACCAGCGTGCCGTTGGCCTGGTGATTCCAGAGCTGCGCGTTGGTGCCGTTGCACGGGTACCAGTCGACGTTCGTCCCGCTGGTCGTGCCGGCGGCGACCACGTCGAGGCAGCCGCCCTCGACGCGCACGGTGTTGTCCGAGTACGTGGACCAGTTCTGCCCGGCGCCGCCGTTGCAGGCGCTCACGAACATCGGGTTGCCCTCGGTGTTCAGCGAGTTCTGGTTGGTCAGGCACAGGTTGTTGACGCCCTTGATGGTGCCGGTCGCCGTGGGCGTGGCGGTCGGCGTGGAGTTGCCGCCCTTCTCGTACACGGCCACCCACGCCGCGCTCATGGACGCGCCGGAGGTGGTGGCGGCCGTCGGGGTGGTCTGGCCGGAGACGCCGTCGGGGTAGTTCCCGCCCATCGCCAGGTCCCAGATGATGAAGAACCCGTGGTCGATGGCGGCCTGCCAGGCGGCGACACCGACCGAGGCCTCGGTGATGGTGCTCTCGGTGACGCCGTCCATCTGGAAGATCAGCTGCTCGGCGCTGGTGTTGGTGCGGTCGATGATCACCGCGTAGGTGTGGTAGCCGGTCTGGCAGGTCGATCCGGCGCCGGGGCAGGGGATCAGGCCGTGGCCGGGGCTGTTGGCCGAGTCGTGCAGGGTCTGCGAGGCCTGGTTCAGGGCGTTGACGTCCTCCATCATGTCGATCTCGCCGGACTGCGGCCAGCCGCCGCCGGCCCGCATCGGCGAGCCGAGCGCCCAGAAGGCCGGCCAGTAGCCGAGGCCGCTGGCCGGGTTAGGCTGCTGGATCGAGGCGATCATCTCCATCTGGCCGCCGGGCGGGGCCTGGAAGTCGGCGCGGGTGCTCTCGATCCGGCCGGAGGTCCAGGTGCCGCCGCTGTTCAGGGCCTTGATCACCAGGTGGCCGTTGCCGTCGAGGTAGACGTTGTTCGTGGAGCTGGTGGTCTGCTCCTTCTCGCCGGTGCCGTAGCCGGTGCCGATGTCGTAGAACCAGTTGTTCGTCGAGGGCGCGGTGTTGGCCGGCCCGGCGAAGTCGTCGCTGAACACGGTGGTCCAGCCGGCCGGGGCGGGCGGCGGCGTGTCGGCCAGCGCCGCGGGCGCCGAGGTCAGCGAGATGACGGCGGCTCCGGTGGTACAGCCGGCGATCATCGCCATGGTGGTGACTGCCGAGCGGCGCCGCAGCGCGCTCGGGGGACGTTCGGCGCGCCGGCCGATACGCGGTAAGACGGACATTCTGCTTTCCCTCCAGCGCGAAGCGCGCTTTCGTGGCCCAGGGGGCGGGCGGGATCGCGCCGCGGCAAGCGACAAGCGGACAAGCGCGCAAGCAGGCAGGCAAGCAGTCGATCACTTCATCGATCACGCAAGCGAGCGAGCAGGCGATCAAGCGCGAGGCGTGCCGCGACGGGACCGCCACCGGGGCCGGTCGTCGTCGTTGACAGTGTGGGAGAGCGCTCTCCAACCAGCAGATGTGTACGGCGCCGTCCCAAGCCTGTCAAGCGTTCGGCGTGAGTGGCCGCGACATGCCGGTCATCCGCGGGTCGAAACCCCAGATCAGCGATCGCTCACGGCGAACAGCGCGGCACTCGCGAAATCTTGTAATGATGTAATCATCGAAGCATGACCCGAGAGAGCAGAACCGAGACCCTGCGCGGCTGGTTCACCGGCCGCCTGCCCGAGGACCTGTTCGACGGCCCGCCCGAAGTGGTCGTCGATCGCGAGGAGATCACCGTCATCGGCCGCATCCCCGAACCACGCACGGCGCAGGGAGCGTCCGAGGCGGAGAAGGCGGCAGCCGTCGCGGGCCGGATCAAGGAGTTCCGCGAGCGCACCCGCGCGGCACGCATCGCGGTCGCCCGCGAGGCGGAGCACGAGTTCCGCCAGAAGGTGTCGTGGTGGGTGCGCTGCGGCGAGACCACGCAGCCCTTCACCACGCTGTCCGTGCCGGTGATGACCCGACTCAAGCAGTCCGACCGCCAACTGCTCGACACCCTCGTGGACGCGGGCGTCGCCCGCAGCCGCAGCGACGCGCTGGCCTGGTGCGTCCGCCAGGTCGGCCAGCGCGCCGAGTCCTGGCTCGCCGACCTGCGCGACGCGATGCGGAAGGTGGAGGAGGTACGCGACGCCGGTCCGGGCCTTGACTGAGCCTGAGTGACCCTGGCTGGGGCGATGGCGAGCACGGTCGCCGCATTTCGCGGCGATCTTACGCGCTAGGCGCTGTCAGGCGGGCGGCCCGGGCATGGCGCTGAGCAGCGCGGGCACGCGGTCGGTGCGCACGGGCCGCGAGTAGTAGTAGCCCTGGCCGCTGTCCGCGCCCAGCTCGCGCAGCTTGTCGGCTTGCGCGGCGGTCTCCACGCCCTCGGCGGTCAGGGTCATGCCACAGGCGCGTGCGAGGGTGATCAGGCCGCTGACGATCGGTTCCTCGGAGGCCTGGTGGCCGTCCTCGTCCGGGTCGGGGATCAGACCCGCGACGAAGGACGAGTCGATCTTGAGGGTGTGGGCGGGGAGTCTGCGCAGGTAGGCCAGGTTCGAGTAGCCGGTGCCGAAATCGTCGATCGCGATGCGGATGCCGAGGGCCGAGAGTTGGCGCAGGCGCTCCACGGCCGGGCGGCCGCTTTCGCCGGGGTCCATGACCGCGCTCTCGGTGATCTCGAGTTGGAGGCGCGCCGGCGGCAGGCCGAACTCGGCCAGGGCGTCGCGGATTTCGGGTACCAGTCCCGGATCGTGCACTTGACGCACGGCCACGTTCACCGAGACCGACAGTTCGGTGCCGTCCGGGTGCTGTGGCCAGGCCGCCGCGTCGGCCACGGCCTTTCGCAGGACCCAGCGGCCCAGCGCCACGATCGTGCCGGTTTCCTCGGCCAGCGGTACGAATTGGTCGGGGCCGAGCAGGCCGCGCTGCGGGTGGTTCCAGCGCACCAGCGCCTCTAGTGCGTGGACTCGGTGCGTCTCCATGCACACGATGGGCTGGTACTCGAGGAAGAGCTCACCACGCTCGAGCGCCGCGGGCAGTTCGTGCGAGAGCGCGTAACGGGCCACCTGGCGGGCGTTGCGCTCCGGGTCGAACAGTTCCCAGCGGTCCCGGCCTGCCGACTTCGCCCAGTACATCGTCATGTCCGCGGCGCGCAGCAGTTCGCTGGGCAGCGCGCCGGCGGCGGGACGCTCGACGATGCCGGCGCTCGCGGTCACGCTCAGCTCCCGCCCGTCGAGCACCAGCGGCCGGCGGATCGCGGCCAGTGCACGCTCGACCGCTTCGGTTGCGCTGTGCGGGCCGGCGGTGTCCGCCAGCAGGATGACGAACTCGTCGCCGCCCATCCGCGCGATCGGGTGGCCGTACGGCTCGGTGGCCTCGCGCAGCCGCGCGGCGACCTCGATCAGCAGCCGGTCGCCCGCGTCGTGGCCCAGCGTGTCGTTGATGGCTTTGAATCCGTCGATGTCGAGGAAGCAGAGGGCGATGCGTTGCTCGCCGTGCTGCTTGCCGTGCCGCTGGTCGGCCGGCGCGGCTGTGCGGTTCAGCACCGCGGCGAGTTGTTCCAGCAGGCGGGTACGGTTGGGCAGCCCGGTGAGCGGATCGTGCGTGGCCTGATAACGCAGCCGTTCGGTCATCCGGTGCCGCTCGGTCACGTCCTCGAACAGTCCGATCATCAGTGCGGTGCGGCCGTCGTCGCCGATGATGCTGCTCGCGCGCATCCGGGCCCAGATCGCCTCGCCGTCCGGGCCGGGGAACTGCTTCTCGCCGCTCATCTGCCGCCGGCGCCCGGCCAGCAGCGCCTCGTACTGCTCCCAGTAGTCCGGCGGGTCCGTGGGCAGCTCCAACGAGCGGATCTCCACGCCGCGCACGGCCCGCGGGTTCCGGCCGAGCATCCGGGCCAGCGGCTCGTTCACCTCCAGGATGCGGCCCGAGCCGTCCGCGATCCCGATGCCCAGCGGGGCGCTGCGGAACACCGCGCGGAACCGCGCCTCGCTGGTGCGGTGCGCTTCGAGCACGGCGACGCGGATCGCCTCCTGCTCGCCGCGGGTGCGCTCACGCAGCGCGTCCGCGTAGCCCGCCGCGAGGCCCGCGGACAGCGCAGTGCGCACGGCCGGTTCGAGGCTGGCCGGAAGGTGGTCTGACAATACGCTGATCGACGCGGCCAGCGATTCAGGCTGTGTGTGGTGCGAATCGACCAGCGCGGTGCCCACGGCGGTGCCTGCCTTGCGCGCCGACACGGTGTCAGCCAGCGCGGCCGAGACCCAGTCGGCGAGCAGCGCGACCAGCGCCCTGGTCTCCGCCGCGTTCATGGGCACGGAACTGGCGGCGGCCAGCGCCGCCGCCCAGGCCGCCGGCAGCTCACCGGCTATCTCGCCGACGTCGCTCATTCCCGCCGCCCGATCGCGCCGTAGCCCGAGTACCGCTTCACGTCCCCGCCGAGCGGGTCGGGCAGCGGGTTGTGCGCGTCGGGCCGCCAGTGGATCATGTCCACCAGGCCCGGGGGCACCAGTTCGTACCCTTGCATCAGACCGCTGATCTCGGCGTGGCTGCGCATGGTCATCGAGCTGCTGGAGCGGCTGTAGACCGCTTCGAGGTTCCGGATCCGCTCGGGCAGGTAGTCCCGGGTGCCGTGGCTGACCGCCAGGTACGACCCGGGCACGGTCGCGTCCCGGTACGCGGCGACCACGCCCGCCGGGTCGTCGCCGTCCGGCACGAAGTGCAGCACCGCGAACATCAGCACCGCCGCCGGGCGGCTCAGGTCGAGGAAGCCGACGAGCGCCGGGTCGGACAGCACCGCGGCGGCGTCGCGCAAGTCGGCGTGCACGACCGTGGCGTTCGGCGTGTCGGTGAGCAGCAGCCGGCTGTGCGACACGGCGACCGGGTCGCTGTCCACGTACGCGGTGCGCGCCCGCGGGTTGAGCGTGGAGACGATCTCGTGGACGTTCCCGGCGGTGGGGATGCCGGAGCCCAGGTCGAGGAACTGGTCGATGCCCTGCTCGACCAGGAACGTCACGGCGCGCCGCAGGAACGCCCGGTTGGCGCGGGTGACCTGCGGCAGCTCGGGCCACGCGCCGAGCGCCTTCTCGGCCAGCTCGCGGTCCGCCGCGAAGTTGTGTGATCCGCCGAGGTAGTAGTCGTACATCCGGGCCGGTGCCGGGCGCTCCAGATCGATATCGTCCGGAGCCCAGGCGGGACGGTGCGACACGTTACTGCCCTCTCTCGCAGTCGTGCCGCCGTCACGGAGGTGATCAGCGGCGGCTCATCGCCGGGAGCATACGACGACGGGACAGTCTGATATAAGACCCTGTTGGCGAATGCATGCCAACTCGGGCTTACGCCGCCGACCGGGCCGGTCAGCCCCGCGCGGCACCGAGTTCGGCGGCGCCGGTCGCCGACTCCACCAGTTCCGCGGCGTACGGGTCGTCGCCGACGAACTCGGGCAGCTGGAGGGTGACCAGGGTATTGACCAGCAGGCCGTTCGCCACGAACGCGCGGGCCTGATCGGGCGGCGCCCCGGTCAGCTCCCTGACCAGCCGGTAGATGCGCACCAGGCACGCACGCACGGCCGGCCCGAACTGCGGGTCGGCGCCCATGGTGAAGCTGTGCTGCATCATCCGCAGGAGGTTCCGGTCGGGCACCAGCTCCAGGTAGGCTCGCCCGAGCGCCTCCATGGGAGACAGAGCACTGTCACGCTGCTCGACCGCGGAGCGGAACACGGATTCGACGCGATCGATGACGTACGTGTGCGCGGCGATGAACAGAGCGTGCTTGCCTCCGAACATCCGCACGACGTACGGCTGCGATACGCCGCCGAGCCGGGCGATCTGATCGGTGGTGGCGCCGGCGTAGCCGTACTCCGCGAACGCCTCGACCGCGGCCTCGAGGATCTGCTGTTGTCGCTGCTGCGCGGGCATCCGCCGCTGTGGCCCGCTGACTATGGGATCGGCCATGGTTGACATGTTATCATCGGATACCATAATAGGCTTAGTTATCATCCAATGCTAAGGATACGAGCCAATGGCTTCTACCACCAGTGAAGCGGCCACGGTACGGCCGCCTCTCGCTGCGGCGATCGTGGCTACCTCGATACCGCTGTTCATGGCGACACTGGACAACCTGGTCGTCGTGTTCGCGCTGCCGGTTATCAAGGAGCACCTCGGCGGGTCGGCCGAGTCGATGCAGTGGGTCGTAAACGCTTACACACTCGCGTACGCAGCGCTGCTGCTGACCGCCGCCGCGCTGGGCGACCGGTTCGGCCGGCGCCTGATGTTCGCGGTCGGCATCGTCCTGTTCACGGCCGCGTCCGCCACCTGCGCCCTCGCCGGCGACACGACCGTGCTCATCACCGCCCGGGCCTTCCAGGGCGCCGGCGCCGCGGCGATGGTGCCGCTCTCGCTCACCCTGCTCGGCGCCGCCGTGCCGCCGAACATGCGCGAGGTGGCGATCGGCATCTGGGGCGGCATCAGCGGCCTGGGCGTCGCGATCGGCCCGCTGATCAGCGGCGCCGTGGTGGACGGCCTGGCCTGGCAGTGGATCTTCTGGCTGAACGTGCCGCTCGGCGTGCTGGTCCTGCCGTTCATGTGGAAGACGCTGCACGAGTCGCGCGGTCCAGACCGAGAACTCGACCTCGTCGGACTGGTACTCGTCGCGGGCGGCGTGTTCGCGATGACCTGGGCGATCATCCGCAGCGACTCGCACGGCTGGACCTCCGGCGACACCCTCGGCGTGCTGTTCGGCGGGGTCGGCCTGATCCTGCTCTTCGTGCTCTGGCAGGCGCGGACCCGCACGCCGCTGATGCCGCTGCGGCTGTTCCGCTACGGGGCGTTCTCCGTGCTCAACTTCACCACGCTCACCTTCTCCTTCGGCGTGTTCGGCACGGTGTTCCTGTTCGCCCAGTTCTTCCCGGCGGTGGAGGGCCTCTCGCCGCTCGCCTCCGGTGTCCGCACCCTGCCGTGGACCATGGTCCCGATGATCACCGCGCCGTTGTCCGCCCTGCTGGTCCCCAAGCTCGGCGCCAAGGTCATCGTCTCCGCGGGCCTGGCGATGCAGGCGGGCGCGCTCGCCTGGATCGCCAGCACGACGGGCACCAACGTGCCGTACTCCACCTTCGTGCCCTCGTTCATCCTCGGCGGCGCCGGCATGGGCATGACCCTGGCGCCGATGGCCACCGTCGTGCTCTCCAGCACGCCGGAGGCTGACCACGGCAAGGCCTCGGGCGTGAACAACACGCTGCGGGAGCTGGGCATCGCCCTCGGCATCGCGGTGCTGTCCTCGGTGTTCGCCGCCAACGGCGACTACAGCTCGCCCGCGCACTTCGTGGACGGCCTGCGGCCGGCGGTATGGGCCGGTATGGTCGTCGTCGCGATCGGCGCGGTGGTCGCGCTGCTGCTGCCCGGGCCGTTGCCCGCCGCGCCGAAGGCGGCCGGCGACGCGGCTCCGGTCGGGCAGGCAGTCGAGACGTCGGCTCGCTGAACCGGGCACCGCTGAACAAGCACGACTGAAACAAGGCAACAAGGCACCAGGTCTCGCGCCGCAGCGCCCACAAGGCGTTGCGGCGCGAGATGATTCGTTCAGGTAGCCAGTACGACCCATCAGCCATGCCCTACCTGGCACATTCACGGGAGAATCAGTTGTCTCATATCGGTCTGATCACGCCGCCGTACACGGGTCATGTCAATCCGATGATCACGCTCGGCCGCGAGTTGAAATACCGGGGGCACCGGGTATCGGTGATCTCGACTCTCGACGCCCAGAAGCCGGTCCTCGCCAACGACCTCGAGTTCATACCCGTGGGCACCCGGCAGTTCCCGCTCGGCTCGCTGGAGAAGTTCACCGAAACGCAGGGCCGGCTGACCGGGATGCGGGCGATCCGCTTCATCATCAAGGACCTCACCGCGCTGGCGGCCATGCACAAGGAGGACCTGACCGACGCGGTCGTCGGCAACGGCGTGGACGCGCTCGTCATCGACCAGATCCAGACGGTCGGGCAGGCCGTCTCGGAGAAGCACGACATCCCGTTCGTCAGCCTGTGCAGCCTGCTGCCGCTCAACACCGACCTGGGCGTCCCGCCGTGGACGATGTACTGGCCCTATGAGGACTCGACGCAGGCGCGGGTGCGCAACAAGATCGCGTACCAGGTACGGTACATGATCGAGTCCTCGTACACCAGGGAGGCCCACCGCGCCCGCGCCAAGTTCGGCCTGCCGGTGAAGATGAGCGTGGACGAGTCGTTCTCGAAGCTGGCGCAGATCGCGCAGGTTCCCGAGTTCTTCGATTTCCCGCGCAACGAGGCGCCCGAGTGCTTCCACAACACCGGCCCGCTGACCGACCTGAACCGGTCTGAGCCGGTCCCCTTCCCGTGGGAGTCGCTGGACGGCAGGCCGCTGGTCTACGCGTCGATGGGCACCTTGCAGAACCGGATGATGCGCGTCTTTCGCACCATGGCCGAGGCCTGCGCCGACATGGACGTGCAGCTGGTGATCTCGCTGGGCAGCCCGAACACCGCGATCCCGACCGACTTCCCGGGCAACCCGATCATCGTGAACTACGCCCCGCAGCTCGACCTGCTCAAGCGGGCGTCGCTCTACATCGGCCACGGCGGCATGAACTCGACGCTCCAGGCGCTGGCCTGCGGCGTACCGATGGTGCTGCTGCCGGTGACGAACGACAACCCCGGCGTCGCCGCCCGGGCGAAGTACCACGGCGTGGCCGAGTTCATCCCGGTGGGCAGGGTCAACACTCGCAAGCTGCGCGCCGCGATCGAGACCGTGCGCACGAAGCAGTCGTACCGCGACAGCGCACTGAAGTTCCAAGACCTCATCAAGGGCATGGACGCGGTGAGCCGCTCGGCGGACATCGTCGAGGAGGCCTTCCGCACCGGTCGCCCGGTGCTGAGGGAAGCCGCGTAGTCCTGTAATCGTCCTGACTTCACGGGGGCGGCGCGTCGCACACGGTGTCTGACGCGCCGCCCTTCTTTACGGGTCGGTAACAATCGGCTCGGATTCACTCTTTCGAGTTACATGCACGTCTGGTCGCGGCCCGGATCCTGCGCCTAGTCTCGGCAAGCTGCACTGTTGGCGCCGAGGCCGGGGGCGCCCGCGGGGGCAGCCCGTCGCGGTCGTAGGGAGCCCCGTGTGGGAGTCGAAATCCGGGTCGAAGGGCTGACCAAGTCCTTCGGCAGCCAGGTGATCTGGCGGGACGTGTCGCTGACGCTGCCCGCCAGCGAGATCTCGGTGATGCTCGGCCCCTCGGGCACCGGCAAGTCCGTCTTCCTCAAGACCCTGGTCGGCCTGCTGCGCCCGGACCGCGGCTCGGTCTGGATCGAGGGGCAGGACGTCACGCGGCTGCGCGAGCGCGAACTCTACGAGGTGCGCAAGCTGTTCGGCGTGCTGTTCCAGGACGGCGCGCTGTTCGGCTCGATGAACCTGTACGACAACATCGCCTTCCCGCTGCGCGAGCACACCAGGCGGCACGAGGGCGAGATCCGCCGGATCGTGCTGGAGAAGATGGAGCTGGTCGGGCTGCTCGGCGCGGAGGACAAGCTGCCCGGGCAGATCTCCGGCGGCATGCGCAAGCGCGCCGGGCTGGCCAGGGCGCTGGTGCTCGACCCGCAGATCATCCTGTTCGACGAGCCGGACTCCGGGCTCGACCCGGTCCGCGTCGCCTATCTCAACCAGCTGATCGTCGATCTGAACGCGCAGATCGACGCGACCTTCCTGATCGTGACGCACGACATCGCCTCGGCCCGGGTGGTGCCGGACAACATCGGCCTGCTCTTCCGCCGCGAACTGGTGCTCTTCGGCCCGCGCGAGCAGCTGCTGACCAGCGACGAGCCGGTGGTGCGCCAGTTCCTCAACGGCCGGATGCAGGGGCCGATCGGCATGGCCGAGGAGAAGGACGCCTCGCTGGTCGAGCAGGAGCTGGCCGAGTTGGACAACGGCGTGCACGAGTACACGGGCGGCAACGGGAACGGGAACGGCGGTGCGAACGGGGCGATGGCGCCGCGGCTGCTGCCGGGGCCGGACGTGCCGCTCACGCCGCGCTGGCAGGCCATCGCGCAGCGGCACGGGCCGGAGCGCGCGCTATGACGTTCTCGCCGGTCAGCCCGCTGCGCGAATCGGGCAAGCTGTTCGCGCTGGCCCTCGACGTGCTGCGCACCCTGCCGCGCCGGCCGGTGCAGTGGCGCGAGTTCATCCAGCAGGCCTGGTTCATCGCCAGCGTCACCATCATGCCGACGGCGCTGGTCTCCATCCCGTTCGGCGCGGTGGTCGCGTTGCAGTTCGGCAATCTGGCCGACCAGCTCGGCGCGCAGTCGTTCACCGGCGGCGCCTCGGTGCTCGCGGTGCTGCGCGAGGCCTCGCCGCTGGTCACCGCGCTGCTGATCGCCGGGGCCGGCGGCTCGGCGATCTGCGCGGACCTGGGCGCGCGCAAGATCCGCGAGGAGATCGACGCGCTCGAGGTGCTCGGCATCGACCCGGTGCACCGGCTGGTGGTGCCCAGGGTACTGGCCGCGATGCTGGTCTCCGTCCTGCTCAACGGGCTGGTCTCGGTGGTCGGCGTGGCCGGCGGCTACTTCTTCAACGTGGTCGTGCAGCACGGCACGCCCGGCGCCTACCTCGCCTCGTTCACCGCGCTGGCCCAGCTGCCCGACCTGTACGCGGCCGAGATCAAGGCCCTGGTGTTCGGCGCCATCGCCGCGATCGTGGCCTCGTACAAGGGCCTGCACGCCAAGGGCGGGCCGAAGGGCGTCGGCGAGGCGGTCAACCAGTCCGTGGTGATCACCTTCCTGCTGCTGTTCTTCACCAACTTCGTGATGACCGCGATCTACTTCCAGATCGTGCCGCAGAAGGGGTCGTGATGCCGCCATGTCGCTGATGCGCGGGCCGCTGAACGGCCTGGACGACCTCGGCCGCCAGATGCGCTTCTACGCAAGGTCGTTGGCCTGGGCCGGGCGCACGCTGCGGCGTTACCGCGGCGAGGTGCTGCGGCTGCTG
This sequence comes from Actinomycetota bacterium, assembly GCA_046724665.1. GTDB lineage: Bacteria > Actinomycetota > Actinomycetes > Streptomycetales > Catenulisporaceae > Actinocrinis. The sequence goes on along the minus strand of JBKOWZ010000139.1, from coordinate 41,294 downwards.
GCCGAGGTCAGCTTCGGCACCGGGGCGCTGGCCGTCATCGGCGGCACGGTCGGCGTCATCGCGGTGCTGACCTTCTTCACCGGCACCGAGGTCGGCCTCCAGGGCTACGCGGCGCTCAACCAGCTGGGCACCACGAACTTCGCCGCCTTCATCGCCGCCTACTTCAACACCCGCGAGATCGCGCCGCTGGTCTCCGGGCTCGCCCTCTCGGCCACCGTCGGCTCCGGGTTCACCGCGCAGCTCGGTGCGATGCGCATCAACGAGGAGGTGGACGCGCTCGAGGTGATGGGCGTGCCGTCGCTGCCCTTCCTGGTCACCACGCGCATGATCGCCGGCTTCGTCGCGGTCATCCCGCTGTACGTGATCGGCCTGCTCTCCTCGTACCTGGCCGCGCGCTTCATCACCACGACGTACTACGGGCAGTCCACCGGCACGTACGACCACTACTTCCACCAGTACCTGCCGCCGGTGGACGTGCTGTGGTCGTTCGGCAAGGCGATCATCTTCTCGATCGTGATCATCCTCGTGCACTGCTACTACGGCTACAACGCCAAGGGCGGCCCGGCCGGCGTCGGCGTCGCGGTCGGCCGCGCCGTGCGCACCGCGATCGTCGCGATCACCATCATCGACTTCTTCCTCAGCCTGGCGATCTGGGGATCCACCACGACCGTCCGCATCGCGGGGTGACGGCGATGTCGAATACCGACCCCTGGGCCGACCGCCCGATCGCGCTGCGCCTGTACGGCGTCGTGTTCATCGCCATCCTGGCGCTGCTCATCGGGCTGACCGTGGCCGCGTACCAGCACTTCTTCACGCCGGTCGTGCACGTCACGCTGAAGGCGGACTCGGCCGGCGACCAGCTGCTGACCTCCGCCGACGTCAAGCTGCGCGGCATGATCGTCGGCCAGGTGCGCGGGATCAGCTCCGACGGCAAGGTCGCCACGATCGACCTCGCGCTCGACCCGGACACCGTGGACCGCATCCCGGCCGACGTCAACGCGCGGCTGCTGCCCAACACCCTGTTCGGCAACACCTACGTCGAGCTGCTGATACCGCCGGGGTCCCCGGGGCGCGCGATCCAGGCCGGCGCCGTCATCCCGCAGGACCGCTCCGAGGCAGGCATCGAGGTCCAGCGGGTGCTCGGCGACCTGCTGCCGCTGCTGCGCACCGTGCAGCCGGGCAAGCTCAACGCGACGCTCGCCGCGTTCGCCGACGCGCTGGAGGGCCGCGGCGACCAGCTCGGCGTGAACCTGGTCACGCTGGACCGCTACGTGTCCAGGCTCAATCCGCTGCTGCCCGCCGTCCAGGCGGACCTGCGCGAGCTCGCCCAGACCGCGGACATCTACAACGCCGCCGCCCCGGACCTGCTCGCGGTGCTGAAGAACTTCACCGTCACCAGCCAGACGGTGGTGGCCAAGCAGCAGCAGCTCGCCTCGTTCCTCACCGGCGCGCAGTCCTTCGCCAGCACCGCGCGCAGCGTCCTTGAGCAGGACGGCCAGCGCATCATCACCGTCTCCCGGGTGTACGCGCCGACGACCGCGCTGCTCAGCGAATACTCGCCCGAATATCCCTGCCTGCTGCGCGGCCTGGCTCAGCAGGAGCCCCTGCTACAGCGGGTGTTCGCCGGCGGCGAGCTGCACATCACCCTGGAAGTCGTGGTCCCGCGGGCGCCGTACAAGCCCAGCGAGACGCCCCGCTACGCGGACCGCTCCGGCCCGAACTGCCGCGGACTGCCCAATCCGTCAGTCCCGTTCCCGGCGGTGAAGCTGAACGACGGCACGTCGGGTGGCGGCGGCACCGCGTCGCGCGGCGGCGCCGCGAACGGAGACCTGTCCACCATGCCGCTGACCAGCGGCCTCGCCGGCACCGCGGCCGAGCAGCACGTCGTGGACGCGATCGTGGCCCCGGTCATGGGCGTCCCGCCGGAGCAGGTGCCCGCGGTGGCCACCCTGCTGTTCGGCCCGCTGGCCCGCGGAACGGCGGTGAGCGTGTCGTGACCTCCTCGCCGTCCCGCGCGATCGCCGCGCCGCTGATCAAGTTCGGCATCTTCGCCACGGTGACCGTCCTGGCCACGCTGCTGCTCGCGGCGACCATCGGCAACCTCACCTTCACCCCGACCGACAGCTACCGCGCCGTGTTCAGCGACGTGACCGGCGTGGTGGTCGGCGACGACGTGCGGATCGCCGGAGTGCGCGTCGGCACGGTCACCGGCGTCGCCATCAAGGACCGCACCGAGGCCGAGCTGACCTTCACCGTCTCGCGTGACCACACCCTGTTCACCAGCACGCGCGCCGAACTGCGCTGGCGCGACCTGGTCGGCGAGCGGTACCTGGCCCTGGTGGACGGCGCCGGCGACGAGACGCGGCTGCCGCCCGGCGGCGAGATCCCGCGCTCGCGCACCACGCCGGCGCTCGACCTGACGGTCCTGTTCCAGGGGTTCAAGCCGCTGTTCGCGGCGCTGAGCCCGGACGATGTGAACAAGCTCGCCTTCGAGATCATCAAGACCCTCCAGGGCGAGGGCGGCACCATCGACGGGCTGCTGGCCGAGACCGCCTCGCTCACCTCCGCGCTGGCCGACCGCGACCAGCTGATCGGGTCGGTGATCGACAACCTCAACGGCGTGCTGACCGCGCTCGACCAGCGCGACGACCGGTTCGGCGAGCTGCTCGACCAGCTCCAGCGGCTGATCTCCGGGCTGTCGCACGATCGCGCCGCGATCGGCTCCTCGCTCGGCGACATCAACGCCCTGGCGGCCGCGTCCGCCGGCCTGCTCGACCAGGGGCGCCCGGCGATCTCGGCCGACCTGAGCCAGCTGACCGCGCTGACCGGGACGATCAGGAAGAACGAGAAGACCGTCGAGGGCGTGCTGAAGAACCTGCCGGCGAAGCTGGACGCGGCGACCAACGTCGGCGACTACGGGTCCTGGTTCAACTTCTACCTCTGCGACTTCGACGGCAGCGTGGTGCTGCCGGTCACCGGGCAGACGCTCACCCCGGACTTCCACGCGGCCCAGGCGAGGTGCGGCGGATGACCCCGTTCCGCGAGCGCAACCCGGTCGTCATCGGCGCGGTCGGCCTCGCCCTGATCGCCGCGCTGCTGTGGGCCGCCTTCAACGTGGACTCGCTGCCGCTGATCGGCGGCGGCACCACCTACTCGGCGGCCTTCAGCGAGGCCGGCGGCCTCAAGCCGGGCGACGAGGTGCGCATCGCCGGGGTCTCGGTGGGCAAGGTCACCGGGGTCGGCCTGGAGGACGGCCATGTGAAGGTCACCTTCAAGATCAAGGGCGGCCCGCAGTTCGGCACGCAGACCGGGGCGTCGATCCGGATCAAGACCGTGCTCGGCCAGAAGTACCTCGCGCTCGAGCCGGCCGGTCCGGGGCAGCTCGACGCGGCGAAGGAGATCCCGCTCAGCCGGACCGTCTCCGCGTACGACGTGGTGGACGCGTTCAGCCAGCTGACCACGACCGTGCAGCAGGTCGATACCAAGCAGCTTGCCGACGCGCTGAACACGATCTCCGCCGACTTCCAGAACACCTCGGCGGACGTGAAGGCGTCGCTGGACGGCCTGTCCCGGCTGTCGCGGACCATCGCGTCGCGCGACGCCGCGCTCCAGCAGCTGCTCACGCACGCCGACAGCGTCAGCGGGGTGCTCTCCGAGCGCTCCGACCAGCTGACCGCGCTGATCAACGACGGCAACCTGCTGCTCCAGGAGATCGAGGCGCGCCGCGCGGTGATCCACGAGCTGCTGGTGAACACCTCCTCGCTGGCGGTGGAGCTGTCCGGCCTGGTCGCCGACGACCGCGCGAAGATCGGGCCCGCGCTGGACAACCTGCACGCGGTGCTGGCGCTGCTCCAGCGCGAGCAGAAGAACCTGGACCAGGGCGTGAAGATGCTCGCCCCGTTCGTGCGGGTCTTCGCGAACAACCTCGGCAACGGCCGCTGGTTCGACACGTACATCCAGAACTTGGTGCTGACGATTCCGCCGTCGGTACGGACGCAGTCAGGAGGTACGCGGTGACCGCCGTGACCAGGCGCCGCCTGCGCATCCTCGCCGCCGTGCTCGCGCTCGGCCTGGCCGCCGGGCTGCTGTACGCCTTCTGGCCGTCGCCGGCCGTGGTGAAGGCGACCGCGTACTTCAGCCGGACCGTCGGCGTCTATCCGGGCTCTGACGTCAGGATCCTGGGAGTGCGGGTCGGGTCGGTCACCGCGGTCAATCCGCAGGGCGACCGGGTCAAGGTGGACTTCGAGTACGACGCCGGCTACCAGGTCCCGGCCGACGCGCAGGCGGCCGTCATCACCCCGTCAGTGGTCAGCGACCGCTACCTGCAGCTGCTGCCGGTCTACCGCGGCGGCCCGGTGATGGCTTCCGGCGCGGTCATCCCGCTGTCGCGCACCGCGGTCCCTGTCGAGCTGGACGCCACCCTCAGCAGTCTCAACGACCTGTCGGTGGCGCTCGGGCCGCAGGGTGCGAACTCGCAGGGCGCGCTCTCCCGGCTGCTCGGGGTGACCGCGGACAACCTGAACGGCGAGGGCGTGAAGCTGCACCAGACGGTGCAGGACCTCTCGCAGGCCGCCACCACGCTCTCCGACAACCGGCAGAACCTGTTCGGCACCGTGGACAACCTCCAGAACTTCACCGCCAAGCTGGCCGCCGACGACCAGCAGGTGCGCGCGTTCGAGTCGAACCTGGCCGAGGTCTCCGCGCAGCTGGCCGGGGAGCGCCAGGACCTGGCCGCCGCGCTGAAGAACCTGGCCGCCGCGCTCGGCGACGTGTCCGGGTTCGTACACGACAACAAGGCCGAGATCACCACCGACGTCAAGGGCCTGAAGGACATCGCCGGCATCCTGGTCAAGGAGCAGGCCGCGCTCGCCGAGTTCCTCGACGAGGCCCCGGACGCGCTGAGCAACCTCGCCAACGCCTACAACCCGGCCGCGGGCACGCTGGACACCCGCATGAACGTGCAGCAGACGCAGGACCCCGCGCTGTTCCTCTGCTCGCTGCTCGACTCGTTCGGCCAGCAGATCGATTGCAGCGGACTCCAGAAGCTGTTCGCCACGCTGCCGCCGCTGCCGACCGCCAACCCGCTCACCGGCGCGCTGACCGGCCTGGTGGACAAGACGCTCGGCGGGATCCTGGGAGGCAAGCAGTGAGCGGTGTCAGCTGTTTCCCCCGCCGCGGCCGGCACGACGGCCGTCGCAGGCGCCTGGCCGCGATCGCCGCCACCACGGCCGCGGCGCTGCTGGCCGGCGGCTGCCAGTTCGGTGGTGTGGCGAGCCTGCCGCTGCCCGGCGCGCCGGCCCAGGGCAGCGACGTCTACCACGTCACCGTGCAGTTCGCCGACGTGCTCGACCTGGTGCCGCAGTCCGCGGTGAAGGTCAACGACGTCACGGTCGGCGCGGTCGAGAGCATCGGCCTGAGCGGCTGGCACGCCGACGTGCACGTGCGCGTCAAGAACTCGGTGCACCTGCCCGCCAACGCTGTCGCGGACCTCAAGCAGACCAGCCTGCTCGGCGAGAAGTACGTCGCGCTGTCCGCGCCGAGCGACGCGCCGGCCAGCGGGACCCTGCACGAGGGGTCGGTGATCCCGCTGTCGCGCACCGGCACCAACCCGCAGATCGAGGAAGTGCTCTCGGCGCTGTCCGCGCTGCTCAACGGCGGCGGCGTCGCGCAGCTGCACACGATCACCGTCGAGCTGAACAAGGCGCTGAGCGGCCGTGAGCAGAACCTGCGCGACTTCCTCACGCAGCTGGACACGTTCGTCAGCGGCCTGAACAAGCAGCGCGACGACATCATTCGTGCCCTGAGCGGCATCGACAAGCTGTCCAGGACGCTCAACGACCAGCACACCGTCATCACCACGGCCGTTGACCGGGTCCCCGGCGCGCTCAAGACGCTCGCCGACGACCGTGCGATGCTCACCAAGCTGCTGACCTCGCTGGCGGACCTCGGCGACGTGGGCACCCGCGTGATCAACGAGTCGCAGGAAAGCCTGCTGGCGGACCTGCGCAATCTGGTGCCGGTGCTGACCGAGCTGAACCAGGCGGGCACGGACCTGCCGAACGCCCTCGACCTGCTGCTGAGCTATCCGCTGCCGCAGGGCCTCAACGCGGCGGTGAAGGGCGACTACGTGAACCTGAAGGTCACCGCCGACCTCAACCTCAGTGACCTGTACCGCAACCTGCTCGGCGGCGTGCTGCCGAGCGGCGCTGCGACTCCCACGCCGAAGCCGGGCCAGTCGAAGACCCCCGCGCCGGTCCTGCCGCTGCCGAGCCTGCCGATTCCGCTGCCGCTGCCGTCGTGCCTGCTGCTGTGCGGGGGAGGGGGCAACGCGTCGGCCACGCCGCACCCCGGCGCGAGTCCGAGCGCGAGCGGCGGCGGCGGCGTCCTGTGCCCGATCCTTTGCCTCGGCGCGCACAACTCGGCGGCCGAGGTCGATCCGAACCTCGCCGCGATGATGACGGAGGGGATGGCCGCGTGATCAGCAGAGTCGTCCGCATCCAACTGCTCGCCTTCGGCGCGATCACCGTGCTCGGCGTGGGCTACGCCGGCGCCGACTACGTCGGCCTCGGCAAGAGCATCACCAGCCCCGGGTATACCGTGCACGCGGACTTCGCGCAGACCGGCGGCATCTTCACCAACGCCGAGGTCACCTACCGGGGCGTGCCGGTCGGCCGGGTCGGCTCGATCCACCTGGACTCCACCGGCGTGCTGGTCGATCTGAACCTCCAGCACGGCACGCGGATCCCGGCCGACACGCTGGCCGTGGTCGCCGACCGCTCGGCCGTCGGCGAGCAGTACGTGGACCTGCAACCGCGCTCGAGCACCGGACCGTACCTGAGCGGCGGCAGCACGATCCCGCGGGCGGACACGCGCACGCCGCTGCCGACGACGGACCTGATGGTCAACATCGACCGGCTGGTCAACTCGGTGGACAAGCATGATCTGACGGTGACGATCGACGAACTCGGCGCCGCGTTCAACGGCACCGGCCCGGATCTGCAACGGCTGATCGACTCCGGCAACGCACTGATCAAGTCGGCCAACGACGACCTGCCGCAGACCACCGCGCTGATCGGCCAGTTGCAGCCGGTGCTGCGCACACAGGTGGACGAGGGCTCGGCGATCGTCGGCTTCTCGCGCGACCTGGCGGCGCTGACCGGCCAGGTGCGGGCCAGCGACCCGGATCTGCGCAAGGTGCTCGACAACGGCATCACGGCCTCCGGCGAGTTGCAGAACCTGCTCCAGACGACGCAGCCGACGCTCGGCGTGCTGCTCGGCAACCTGGTCACGGTCGGCCAGATCGTCGAGGCGCGGCTGCCCGGCGTCGAGCAGATCCTCGTGACGTACCCTGTGGTGGTCGCCCAGGGCTTCACCACGGTGCCCGGCGACGGGACGGCGCACTTCGGCCTGGTGCTCAACGTGAGCAACCCGCCGCCGTGCACGTACGACACGAAGCAGCGCGCGCCGCAGGACACGAGCCACCGGCCCGCCAACACGAACGTGCACTGCACGGCCCCGGCGAGCAGCGGCACGGACGTGCGCGGCGCGCAGAACGTGCCGAGGCCGGGCGGCGCGTCGGGCGCGGGCTCGTTCTCGTCGTACCTGACCGGCACCGACCCGGCGACCGGCGCGGCGCTCGGACCCGACGGCAAGCCGGTCGAGATCGCCGCGAACGGCGGCGAGGCGACTCTTCTCGGGAGGGACTCGTGGCAGTGGATGCTCCTCGGCCCGATGGCGTGAGCGCGGACGGGCCGGTTGACGCCCGGGCGCGGGTGCGCATTCTGGTGCGCTCGGTCGGTCGTGTCCTCACGCGCTTCAGGGCGCTGCCCTGGATCCTGGCCGTGGCGCTCGCCGTCGCGGTGACCGGCGTCGGCGTGCTCGGCTACCGGGTGAACCAGGAGAACGACGCCAGCCGGCGCGATCAGGCCGTTCTCGCCGCCGCGCGGCAGGAGGCGCTCAACTTCATCTCGATCGACTACCGCAAGTTCGACCAGGACAGCAGGAACGTCCTGTCCGGCGCGACCGGCGACTTCAAGCAGCAGTTCACCGACGAGGCGAAGACGTTGCAGAACCTGGTCACGACGAACAAGGCGGTGTCCTCGGGGCAGGTGCTCCAGGCCGGCGTGGTGAGCTCGAGCCCGAGTTCCGCCCGCGTGCTGGTCGTGGCGGACGCCAAGGTCGCCAACACGGCCGCGCCGTCGGGGCAGGTCCGCAACTACCGCCTCCAGATGGACCTGGTCGAGCAGGACGGCCAGTGGCTCACGTCCGACATCCAATTCGTCGGCTGACGCGGGCGGAAGGGAGAACACAGCCGTGGACGACTCGCAGCAGGCTCACTCGCAGTCACAGTCCCAGTCGCAGCACCGCACGCGGAACCGGCTCACCGACGCGAACACGTCGCGCCGCCCGCGCGCCGTCGCCGGCCAGCGCGCCGCGGCGAAACGCGCCGGCCAGGTTGTGCCGCGCACCCAGGCAGAACCAGCGCCAACTGTTCAGCCTGTTGATGCCGACAATGATGTCAACAATGCCAACAATGCCGTCGAAGTAGCCGAGCCCATCGCCCCCATCCCACCCGCCGAATCCGTCGATTCCGCCGCACCCGCCGCGCCCTCCGATTCCGCCGCACCTATTGCACCAATCGCACCCATCGAGTCCGTCGAGCCACTCGCGGACTCACCCGAACCCGCGCCCCGCACGAACTCACCGCAATCCCGCAAAACCCGCCGGGCCATCGTCACGGCCGTCCTCGCGGTCGCGCTCATCGCAGCGCTCGCGGCGGGTGCCGTGTTCGCCGTCCAGGACCGCGACGTTATCCGTACCGACCACGCACGCACCGCCGCGATGGCGGCTGCCGAGCGTGCCGCGCCGGTCATCTTCTCCTACGACTACCGTCATCTGGACCAGGACTTCGCCAAGGCCGAAACCCTGCTCACCGGCTCGTTCCGGGACCAGTACGCGAAGACGACGCAGACCGTCGTGAAGCCGACCGCGCTCCAGTACCACGGAGTCGTCAAGGCCACCGTCGCGCGGCCCACGGACGGCAGCGCGGCCGCCGTGTCGGTGGTCTCGGCGTCGCCGGACCAGGTCGTCGTCCTCGCGTTCATCAACCAGTCAACGACGAGCACCAGGGTGAACGGCACCCAGGTCGATCAGAACCGGGTCCTGCTCACGCTCACCCACACCCCGCAGGGCTGGCGAGTCAGCGCGGTCGGCGCCTTCTGACCGGCGTCCCGCGGCGTCCGGTTCACGGCGCGTCGATCACCTCGACGGTCACGTTCGCGACGTCACCGGCGTCAAGACCCTCGGCCTTGCGCACCGCGCGCTTGATCGGGAGCACATAGCAGCCGCGTCCGCCGTCCGGGAAGATCGACGTCGTCCAGCTGGTGCCGCCGATCGTCACCTGCACCTTCACCGAGCCGAAACCGCGGCGCGGCCCGCCGCCCAGCTCGGTGAGCGCGCTGATCTCGTCGGACGCCTCGGCGGGAAGGCTCACGAAGGTCCAGCTCTCGGCGCGCCGAGCGTCCCAGATCCACAGCTCCGCATCGAAGGTGATGACCACGAGCCGAGCATCGCATAGGGGACCGACAACGATCTGGCGAAACGCGGGCCGCAGCGCACCGAACGGCACGGCCTGGTGGCCGCAATAGCATCGCCCCGACCGGTTACCCGGCCGGGACGACAACGTGCTGCGATGCGTTAGGTCTACTACGGGCAGACGACGGAGCGCGCGAACGCGAGCATCACGGCGTCGGTAGCCGGCGATGTCGTGGAAAGCGCGAGGACGTGGCCGGTGGACGGGATCATCGCGATCTGAACGTGCGCTGCGGGCTGGTAGAACTGCGCCTCGAACGCACGCACCGACGCGCTGTCGTTGCAGTCGTACTGAGTCACCCCTGGGCAGTGGAACCAGTCGTTCGTTCCGCTCACCGAGAGCGTCGGCACGGTGATCTGGTGCGAGGGCGCCTGGTCCGGCGGCAGCGAGAACAGCGGGCCGGTGCCGGCCGCCTCCGAGCCGGTGACCGTGTCCTTATTCGCCTCGTCCGCGGTCACCACCGCCGGATCCATGGTCGAGGTGTCGTAGAACACGGACTCGCGGATTCCGGGCTTGGTGGTCAGGTAGCCGGCGTCCAGACCGGAGTTGGCGAACTTCGGGTCGCTGGTCGCGGTGTAGCTGTCCATGCCGTAGTAGGTGGACGGCGCGGCCGGGTTGACCCCGTGCAGGGCGCCGGTGACGATGACCGCGTCAACGTCGTGATACGTGGCCACCTCGCCCCAGGTCTCGTACGAGCCGAGCGAGTGCCCCACGATGATGACGTGGGCGAACGAGTGCCCGTCCACGGTGCCGTGGCGCAGCGCGGTGATCGCGTCGTGTAGCGAGACCGCGGCGGCGGGGATGGTGACCGAGGTGCTGGCCGGGTGCGAGCTGTTGCCGATGCCGATGCGGTCGACGTCGAAGGTCGCGTAGCCGGCGGCGGTGGCGGCCTGCACGTAGGAGTAGTAGCCGTTGCCGACCGGGAAGTCCCAGTACGTGTGGTTGTAGGTCGCGCCGGCGACGAGGATCTGCACCGCGCTGGGCTCGACGCTGCCGCGGTAGCACAGCTTGCCCCAGAGGGTCTGGTCCGCCGTGCCCGGGTCGGTGACGCGCACCGAGACGGTGTGCACGGCGCACTTCAGGGTCGAGCCGCTGGCCTGCGCCGGGGCGGCGGGCAACAGCGCGGCCGCGCCGATCAGACACGCGCTCGCGGCGGCGAGCCGCGTGCGGCGTGAAGTCCAGCGGCGTTTCAGCTTTCCGGTTTCGGGCATGTCGATAACGCTCCGGTCATTTTCACTGGGGCGGGGGTATGCGTGCGGCGAATTGTGTCGGCGCACGACGAAACGTTGCGGCTTGCCGTATGCCGCACGGTTATACCGTAGCTTGTCCGAATACGGCTCACAAGCATTCAGCAATAACCAAGAAATGAAATACCTTGACCTCCGGCGAATGAGCAGACTCATCGCAATCTATTTCCAGGGGCGCTCTCGCGCGCGGCCCCGCGGATAAACCCGACGATGAAGGTGATCAGTACTTCTCGGGAATTCCGGTGGAAACAGACGTGTCCAGCCGGCGCGTGAAAGTTTCATCCACCCGAGCCGCCCGCCCATCCACCGCCACCATCGACGGCTTCATCTCCGACCCCACGAACCACACGCCGGTGCAGGAGCCGTTCCTGCCGAACCCGATGATGAACGTCGGTGGCAACGCCGCACCCACGCTCACCTGCGCCACGAGCCGAATCTATCTACGATAGCTGAGATACCGGCCCGGCACGCGGGTCGCGCGTGCCGGGCCGGTCCGTCATGTGAGACGGACATAATTGATCAGCACTCTGCCATAGATCCAACATGTCGCGTCGAAGAGCCCGTCACCCCCACCGCCCCCTGACGCCCAGCCGGCTCACCTGCCACCTACGTCCCAGCTCAGAGCCACAACACTCACCCCCCATCCCGCCCCCAGAACCAGCATCACCTGCCAGCCCAGAGGCGGCGCCTCAACCACTTGCTATGCCAAACAGCAACACTGGAGAAGCGCGTCCTCTGACATGTGATGCACCATTGCAAATGAGAATGCTGTGACACGGGGAGGTTTGGCACTGTATTTGTGATGCGCCCTTGCCCCAAAACGGCGGCGGCATCAGCTCTGGACAGCCGAGATACGCGATTCGGAACCGTCCGGTGTCCCCGGATATTCGGAAAAAGACAATGCTCCTGCCCATGAACATGTGGACAGGTTGGCGTCATATGGTTGATCGGCCATGTAACAGAACAGTGTTCGACGAAAGCTAACGAAGGATTCTTCTATGAAGCTACTGGCGCGTGCCGCCATGGCGGCGATCGTCTCGGTGACCGCGGCCTCGGCCGCACTGCTGCCCGCCGGCCCGGCGGCGGCCCACACCACAGCCAAACACACCCACAGTACCTCCAGTACCCCGCTGAACAGCAGCTCTCTGATCGGCACCTGGACCAACAGCGACCCCAGCTCGATCAGCGTCCAGAACATCGTCATCAGCCACGCGCCCACCGGCGGCATCCTGGTTGACGCGTTCGGCGCGTGCGTCATGAGCAAGGACCTCAAGCCTTGCGAGTGGGGCAACGTGCATCCCGTCCTGTTCAAGCAGATCAACCAGGAGGGCGTGGACCCGGCGGCCGGTACCGCGTTCCGGGCCGAGTGGAGCTGGGAGCACGGCCACGGCCGGAGCATCCTGGCGGTCAACCTCATGGTCATGAACGGCAAGACGGTGCTGTCGGTTGACGAGCCCCGCATCTACGTTCACAAGCCGCACATGGGCCCCAACTTCGATCTGAGCGAGATCTTCGTGCCGGCCGCCAGCCCGATGACCCCGAGCAAGAACGGCACGACGGTCGTGGACGACTTCCCGATCGGCAACTTCGCCAGCGCGCCCGCGGCGATCCTCGGCACCTGGACCAACCCGTTCCCGGCGGAGCAGGGCGTGGACAAGGTCACGGTCACCAAGAACCGCGACGGCTCGATCACCCTGCACGCGTGGGGCGTCTGTTCCCCGACCCCGTGTGACTGGGGCACGAGCTACGGCATCACGTTCAGCGAGGGCATCGGCCCGACCAGCGGCGTGGACGAGGACATGTTCGAGATCGTCTCCCCGTTCCGCTTCCACGGCAAGGAGACCCTCCTCTGTATCGAGCTCATGGACGACGTGGAGGGCATGGGCCCGGCCCTGATGGTCGCCGAGTTCACCGACTACATGCCCCACGGCCACCCCGACATCAACAACCCCAACAACTACAACAACAACGAGGTCTTCTTCAAGTCCTGATCACTCCTGATCAGCACATAGACCTCGCATAGCACCGTGTGGCCCACGACACGCGTCGTGGGCCACACCATTTGCCGCAGTGGGCTCGCGCAGCTACACCCCTGACGCCGGACGACTCAAACCTCGAGCGCGCTGCGGCTTGTCGGCTTGCGCGAGCAGGGCTTGCTGGTGCCCCTGCTGGCTGACTCGGCGCCTGCGGTGGTGCGAGCCAAAACCGCAGCCCTCGATTCCGCGAGGGCCCGGCTTGAGCCGTCACGACCGCTGACCCTACTGGTCGGCGCGGCGTAGCCGGCAGGCGCTCAACGTGCGCTGTACCGGCTCTGCCGACGACAGCATGCGGCGGTCAAGCTGGCAGCCGCGCTCGCAACACTCGTAGCAGCCTTCGCGTGACGCGGCACAGCACGCGCCGGCAGCCCTCGTGGTCCGTGGTTCGATTCTTATGCGATGTCAGAGCGTTCCCAGCCGGGCGGCAGCTTGGGCAGGCCGATCAGCACGTCGATGCCGAGATGCTCACGTAGCAGGGCTTTCAGATTGCGTCCGTCGATCAGCTGGATACGCCCGACAGAGCCAGCGAAATCGTAACTGGCCTTGCCAAAGGAGGAGGTGGTCACCACGATGCCGGTGGTCGCCTTCTTTTCGTGCATGGTGCCGGCGATGGCGCGCACGGCCTCGACCGGGACGGTGTCCTTGTAGCGTTTGGCCTGGATCACGCACAGGCCGCCGATCAGCGGGCTCTCGTTGACCGCGACGGCGTCGATGCCGTCGTCGCGGGAAGACTGGGTGCGCCAGGCCTTGAAGCCCATCGCCTCGACCAATTGCTTGACCAGTCGTTCGAACTCGTAGGGGTTCATCGTCAGCAGGTCCGGGCGGCTGTCGAGGCCGCCGAGCGCGCCGATTTCCTCGACGAGCTTGAACTGCTGCATGTCGTATTTGACGATCGGGGTGACCGCTTCCAGGTCGTAGGGGTGCGGGGAGACCAGGGCGCTCAGATGGTGCAGGCAGCGCACAGGGTCCAGGTGCGGCGCGTCGAGTACGAGGGTGTCGAACTGCTCGCGAGTGGCCAGGAACGTGATCAGGCAGGGATTGATCGGCTGGCCGGTGGCCCGATCAGTGGCGCGCACGTGCCCGTTGATCGCGATCAGGTCGACCAGCGCGGGCGAGGTGATCTGCGCGGCGTAGTCGGCGACGGCGAGGGTGAAGCGCGCGATCAGATCTCGGTAGATTTGCTGGACCTCGGTCTCCTTGCGCAGGTAGGAGACGATCTCTTGGCGCGCGGGCACGTACCGGAACTCCCGCTCGGTGGGTACCCGGTTCTGGCCCGGCAGGTCGAGGACAAGAGTGAGCTGACAGTTGTCCGGCGTGTAGGCCACGCGTACCGGATCGGCGCCCCGATCGAGATACTTCAGCCCCCGCAACACCTCAGCGACCCGTTCGGCGAAACGCTCGACTCCGCCCTCGGCGAACGCGGTCTCGGTCGCCTCGCGCCAGTGAAGCAGGTTCCGATCGCGGTCGGCCAGCAGATCTCCGAGCGCCTCGATCTTCGCCTCGGCGAGCCTGGTCTGCTCCAACGCTCTGGCTTTCAGCTGCTCGACCTGGTCGGCCTTGGCCTTGCGCTCGGCCGCAGCCTGCTGACGCTCCTTCTCCTTGCGCGCCTGCTCCTCATCCCGTTTGCGTTGCGCTTCGCGCTGGCCCAGACCCCGAATTGCCTTGGCTACCGCCGCGGCGTCAGATGCCTTCTGCCGGCGGGCCGCGGCATCCGCAGTACGCTGCGCTTGTCGCCTTTCTGCTTCCAGTCGCTGCTGCTCGGCTTTCGCCGCCTTTTCGGCTTCAGCCTGCGCCTTCCTCTGCGCCGCGGCCTGATCCTTCAAATGCTGCTTGTATGCCGCGACCATCTTGTCGGCGATCGACTTGCGTTGGGCCACCTCGTCCTCCCCGGCCACGCAGTAGTGCCAGCGTGCTGAAGTAACCCATTCCCGAATGCGAACACTGACGAACCCGGCGCGTGCACCTTCCACGGGAGCTACTGCGCCGATTCAGCCTGCCGTAGGTGCGATCCGCTTGCGTGTTGAGGTTAGGGACCGTACACGAACGGCTCGTGCCCGCGAGCACATCAGTCTTCGACTCGCTAGGTTGGGATCACGCGAGGTCAGGCGGTCTCGATTGCGAGGGTCCAGGTGCGTTTGAGGGGAGCTCGGCCTGGATCTGCTCGGGTAGTTTGTCGTAGACGGCGGTCAGCTCGCGGAACAGGTCGTCGGCGGTCCACACGCGGGTGCGGAAGAACAGGGTGCGGATCTCGCGTTCGGCGTCGATGGTGATCCCGCTCCAGCTGACCAGCAGGCATTGCTGCGCGCCAATACGGGCGGCCACGCCGTCCAGTTCGCGGCCGACCTCTCGGCCGTCGCGGTGTTCGGCGGTGAAATTTTCTGGCACGCCGAGTTCGACCCAGACGCCTGGCGCGCACCACGATCAGCCGCTTGGCCACCACAGCGAAGTTCAAAACGGGCTCTAACCCGCCTCTCACCGCACCGCTGCCCTGTATCGACCGAGCAACGGAAGGCTAAGTAAGGCTCTGATGACGGGCAATTCTCTAGCGCCGGGAACGCGGTAGACATCGTTGCAGACGCCCTGAAAGATTTCGTGGCGAAGCTCAGAACACGTAGATTGGCGAACGCGGGGGTGCGGGGTGAGCAATCCGATCGTGCGGGCCTTGGAGCAGGCGGCTGAGCGTGTGGGGCGCACGCTGAGTACCAAGGCCGGGCGAGCGGTCGAGCAGCTGTACCGGGAGACCGGCCATCGCACCGATACCGTGGTCAAACGGATCGTCGAGGCGGACGCGCACCACGCGAACACGATGCTCGACATGGCCGAGCAACTCGGCCGCGTCGACGGCCGGGCAGTGGCACACGGACGAATACAGAGTGCCGAGCAAGCCGTCTTGCGCCAGCGATTCGCCGAGATCCTCGCGCCCAAGCAACTGGAGGCCGGGCGGGCTGCGCGCTCAGTGCGGCAGCTGCGCAACCTGCGCGATCCGCAAACCCGCTGGCGTGCCGCGGAGGAGAACGCCAGGCAGCGCTACGGTGGCGGCCCGGAGCGCGCCTACCCGGTCCCGGCGAGTGATGATCCGCAGTTCCCGATCCGGCGGGCCACGGTGCGCAAGGTCGACTGCCCGGTCGATCTGCCTGGCGGCGGCACGCTGACGGTGGAGGTGAAGATGTATCAGCAGTATCGGCGTGTGGAGCTTGCCCCCGGACAGTTCGCCAACCAGCCGGTACACGTTCCGCTGAGCGGACACATCAAAGAGCAGATAGCCAAGGATGTGGCGCTGCGCACCGCGAGCCCCGGCTATGATCCACGCTGGGAGTTCCTGGGCGCGGGCCCGAGCCGGGAGTTGCGCGACGAACTGACGCGCGCGGGCATCATCTTCCTCGAACACCACTGAACCGGAAAGGGCGGGCAGGTGAGCGGCGACCCGATCGACCTGGAAAGCTGGGAGCGCGAGCGCCGCGCCGCGCTCGACGGCCTGGTGAGCGCGTTGGACGCGGACGGGATTGACCTGGACGCTGACCCGCTTGCCTTCCTGCCGACGCTGGACCAGTTCGTAGCGGAGCAGGACTACGGCTCCTTCGACCAGGAAGACTGGCTCTGGCTACACACCGCGCTCGCGGCCTACCTCGCCCAGGTACTCATCACCCGGCACGCCGCCCACTGGACGGCGGCCACCGACGAGCGCGGAACCAACTACCTACTGGCCGCCCAGGGCGTTGACGGCGCCGAGCACACCGTCTCCCCGATGGACGTGGTCTACGGCGACCTGCAACACACCCCACCAGTGGTCATGCGCATGCTGGCCACCGCCGAGCTAACCCTCGGCGTCGTGCCCGAACCGCACGATTGACAAACGCACCGGTAACACGGGTGAGGTGGGTCAGCGTTCGCGCTCGTGCAAGCATTGGTCAGGGGTGCAGGTACGGATGCAGCGACGGTGTCGTCCAGCGATCCGGTGAGGCGCTGGTCGGTGATCAGTTCGCCGCCGGAGCGATCGCGGGAGTTCAACCGGATGACTCTACGTCGATTATGTGTGAAGTCTTTGATTCCCAGGTTGATGACGGCGTTCGCGTCGATGTCGAGCGTCAGCTCAAGTCGGGTGTCCTCGCCGGAGGTGTCCTATTTCCACGACGCCGAGCGGCGCCACCGTCGCGTCGTCCCAATTCCGGTCGAGTTCGACGACCCGTAGGCGGCGGACCGGGTCTCGACCGCCCGGGGCGAACACGATCGTGGACTCCTTGGTGGGGATAGACATGCCGCGGTTGATCAGCGGGACGATTGTGTCGTTCAGACGATCGTCGCTTTCGAGTGCGAAACGGCGCGCCGGATCATCGTTGGCGCGGGTGCGCAGCCGTAGGCCGATCGCGCGATAGAAGCTGTTTAGCAGCAGCGCGTCCTTGACCGCTCCGCTGAGCACTCCTGCCTGCCGGGCCAGTCCGCGCAGCACCGCGTCGTCCTGGTGCTTGGCGAGGACCGGCGCGTCGGTCACCCGGCGTACCGCGTCGAGCAGTGTGGGAACCTTGGTTCCTTGACTGCGAGCAGGATGAAGTCGATGTCGGACAGTTCGTCGCGGTCGATTCGGCCGTCGGACAGCCGGAACTCCTCGGCTTCCCTGATCGCGTGCTGGACCGTGCGAACCACCTCGGCAGTCAGGTGCGCACTGAGGGCGTCGAAGGTGCGCCGATCGACCAGGATCGGCACGTCCCGCGAGTCGCCGCGGGTGAACTCGACGTCTCGCAGGATCACGAGGCACTCGGCGGTGTGCGTCAGCGCGTGTTTCGCTCGTTCGGCCTCCCGGCGGATCTCCGCCGCGAGATGGCCCGGCAGGGACAGCGCGTCGCCCGCCATGCTGCGCACTCGTTCGCTGAGGTAAGTCAATAAGGACTTCGTCGTAGTCGATGCCACAGAGCCGCCCGTTGCCCGCCGTGCCCTTGATTTCCCATATGCCATCCGAGGCCTCGACGACGGACATGTCCAGGTGCCGCCGCCGAGATCGACGACTAGCCTGTGTGGTAGGCGAGTGTGTTCTCATCGCCAGGGTGTCGGGGAAGCAGGAGCCCGCCGGCGGACGGCTCGCCGACATACCGGAGAACGCTGATGCCGGCCATCTCGAACGCGGCGGCGAGCGCGTTGTGCTGCGCGCTCGATCTCGGTGTACAGCACGTTGATCGCAGGATCGTGCTGGTCTCGTGTCACCGAGGACTCCCCGAGTCCGGCGATGTGACGGAGAACATCGCTGGCGGGTTAGCGTTCCGCTCTCCTCTGAAGCTCAGTCTACGTAGCGTCGCTTCTGCCTCGGCTTGTTTCGAGCTATCTGGCAACGCCAGACTGACTGTCACGGGGGGCCGATCTGCGAGAGAAGCGAACATGACCGTGCCAGAGGTGACCGCGTTGACACTGTCTGAAGGCGTCCTGGCGCCGTCCGGGTCGAAACTGGTGCTGGCCGAGTGGACCGCCCAAGGCGCCGTCGGCGATAAGCCGCTCTACGAGGCGCCGTTGCACGCGCACGACGAGGACGAGGCCTGGTACGTGCTTGACGGTACCCTGCGCATCCGAATCGGCGACCAGCACAGCGAGATCGGTGCGGGCGGAGCCGTAATCGTGCCCGGCGGCACCGCGCACACCTATTGGAACCCGCGCCCGCAACCGGCACGCTACCTGCTGGTCATGGGCGCCAGAACCTACGCGCTGATCCAGGCCATCCACACCACGGACGACCGCAGCCCGCAGGCGATGCGGCAGCTCTTCCAGGCTTACGGCGCCACGCTGCTCGAACCCTGAGCTGCCGTCCGCACACGGGTGCCACACAGGCGCCAAGCTCGTCCGCTGCTGGCGCTGGCGCGATCGCGGCGTGGCAGTCGCGTGGCGCGGCTTACGGCGGCTGATTCACCGTCGGTTACAACTGGACGACACCGGCCTGGATCGGTCCCCGGGCGCCGTAGTACGGGCCGGTCACCACGAAGACCAGGCCGGGTCGGTTCCACGATCCCGGGCTTGTCAGTGGGATGATGAACCGGCTGTAGCCTCCCGGCATCGCCGAAGACAGCCGCGTCCATTTGTCCGGATCGCCGAGGGCGCGGTTGATGAAGAAGTCCTGGTCGCTGTTCGCGGTGACGACGATGGTGCCCATCGGGCCGCCGGAGGGCGACCATGCTACGACCGGTGCGGCTGAAGGGATGTAACCGTCCTGGTCGTGGAGCACGTGGCTGACTGCCGGGCCGAACGACTCCGGATCCCGGGCCATCTTGTAGTGCACGGCGTAGAAGTTGTCGCCCGAGTCGCCGCCGGCCTCGTAGGTCATAATCCACAGGCTGTCGTGCACTTGCGCGACGGTGGTCATGCCCGGGCGCTGACTGTAGTCCGTGCCCACGGCATCGTTGACGACCGGGCCCCAGTTCCGCAGGTCCCTGCTGGTCTGATGCGCCAGCTTCTGCCCGTACTGCGGGTCTCGCTGGTCGGAGTAATAACAGATCAGTCGGTCACGATGCAGGAGCAGGAACGGCTCCCACACCGGCGTATAGCCGTTTTCCGGGACGGGCGGGCCGCCCTCCGCGATCGTGCTGAGAAACTGCCACGTCGTGCCACCGTCAGTGCTCGCGTACAGCTGAATACTCGTCGACGAAAAATTCCCCAGCGAATTGCCGGCACACAACACCGCACCCTTGGGCAGACCGGCGAATGCGCGCGGCAACTCATACAGGAACGGTTGCAGCCACACTCCGGGGGCGTTGTCGATATCAGGCACATTGCTCAGGTGATTCCAGGTACGGCCATCATCGTCGCTGCGGAAGATCGGGAACCCCGGCGCCCCGAACTGCTGGAATGTCGCCAGCAAGGTCCCTGGTCGCCCCGGCAGCGAACCGCTGAGCCGCACGGCTCGGGCGTATGACGCCCCTCGTCCCGGGTCGTCCACGACGACCGGCCCGAATGGAACCTCGCCACTCGACATGTCCGAACTCGTCGGCGCCGCAATCGCCGGTCCGGCCATGCCCATGGAAAGCCCCACGGCTGCGGCGGTTCCTACCCCGAGAAATGCCCGACGTGAAACACTCGCAGCCGAATCAGCCGCGTCATCCCCCAATTTCACGCCAGCGGACGCGATCCACTGGAATTGACGACCACGGTGCATGATTACCCCGTCCATGGAGATCTCGGAACCGGTGCAGGAACAAAGTCTGCCGCTGGCGACAGTGTCGTTTGGCCTGCGCCGGGGCGTCAATGTTTCGATAATATTTCGATACTTCCCCGGCCGGAGATGAACGGGCATCGCGGCGCTGTGCTATCAGTGTCCTGATCTGATCAGATCTGATCTGATGTGATGTGGCGGGGCAGGCGAGGATGTGAGGTTGTCGGCGGTCTCCGGCTCGAGGCGCGGCTTGCTGAAGGTGCTTGCGATGTGCGTTTCCACCGCGCCGTCGCCATCGACGTATACGCCGTTTGTTACCGTGTCGTATGCCCGCTACCGCACCGTCCGCCTCCGCCGCCGAGGGCTCCACCGGCACAGGCACCGGGACCAACACCAGCACCAGCACCAGCACCGTCGTCGGAACGTCGCAGTCGCTTGAACGCGGCCTGATGATCCTGTCCTCGTTCACCGAGTCGCGCCCCGTCCTCGGCATCGCCGACATGGCGCGGGCCGCCGGTCTCACCAAGAGCACCGCGTACAGGTACGTCGCGACGCTCGCCAAGCTGGGCTACGTCGTGCAGGACCCTGACACGAAGAAGTACTCGCTCGGCCCGCGCGTCATCGACCTCGGATTCGCCGCGCTCAACTCCATGGAGCTCACCCGGCTCGCCGCGCAGTACCTCCAGGCGCTGTCGGACGAGACCGGATATCCGGCGAGCATGGCGGTGCTCGACGGCCCGGACATCGTCTACGTGGAGCGCCGGCGTTCGCGCCGGGCCACCGGGTTCCCGATGGACATCAACCTGCACATCGGCTCGCGGCTGCCGGCGTACTGCACGTCGATGGGCAAGGTGCTGCTGGCCGGGCGCGGCCCCGAGCAACTGCGCGCGGTGCTGGACCAGACCGAGTTCCTGCGGCGCGGGCCGAAGACGATCGTCGCGCGGGAGCAGCTGATGGGCACGCTTGCGCGGGTCCGGCAGCAGGGGATCGCGATCAACGACGAGGAACTGGCGCCCGGACTGCGGTCGGTGGCCGCGCCGGTGCGGGACCAGGCGGGCAACGTCGTCGCCGCGATCAACCTCGCGATGCACCTGACCTCGTGGAACACCTCGGTGGAATCGGTGGCGGCACGCCTGGAGGCGCCGCTGCGCGCCACCGCGGCCGAGATCTCGGCACGGCTCGGGTTCCGGCCGCGAGACGCGTGAGGGCTTCGCGTTCGAGTATTCGGAACGCCGTGTTGATTCGCCCGCCGGGTGAGCCTAGCGTCTGGCGCAGCTCCAGCGAGCGGAAGGACGCGGCATGCTCCTCGACGAGACGACCTGGCGTGATCGGATCTTCCTCGCGGGTGCCTGGGTTCCGGCCTCGGGCGGCAGCCTCGAGGTGGTCGAGCCGGCCACCGGAGACCTGCTCGGGCGGATCGGGCGGGCCGACGCCGAGGACGTCGCGCGGGCGGCGGCGAGCGCCGTGCGGGCACAGCGTCAGTGGGCTGCGACGCCGCATCCGCAGCGGGCCGCGGTGCTGCGCAGGGCGGCGCAGCTGTGGGCCGAGCACGCCGAGGAGATCTCGTGGTGGAACATCCGCGAGGTCGGCGCCACGCCGGGCGTCGTCGGCTTCGCCCTGCACGTCGCGCAGCAGGAATGCCACGAGGCCGCCGCGCTGCCGGCGCGGCCCTACGGCGAACTGCTCTCGAGCGAGGAGCCTCGGCTGTCGATGGCGCGCCGGATGCCGGCCGGCGTGGTCGGGGTGATCTCGCCGTTCAACGTCCCGATCGTGCTCGGCATCCGCTCGGTCGCCCCGGCGCTCGCGCTCGGCAACGCCGTGATCCTCAAGCCCGATCCGCGCACCGCGGTCACCGGCGGGGTGACGATCGCGCGCGTCTTCGAGGAGGCCGGGCTGCCTCCCGGCGTGCTCCAGGTGCTTCCCGGCGGCGCCGACGTCGGTGAGGCGCTCATCGAGCACCCCGCGGTGCGCGTCATCTCGTTCACCGGCTCCACCGCGGTCGGCCGCCGCATCGGCGAACTGGCCGGCCGCCACCTCAAGCGTGCGCACCTCGAACTCGGCGGCAACAGTGCACTGATCGTGCTCGACGACGCGGACGTGGACCGGGCGGTGGACCTGGCGGCTTACGGGTCCTTCTTCCACCAGGGCCAGATCTGCATGACGACCGGCCGGCACCTGGTGCACGAGCGGCTGTACGACGACTTCGTCGAGCGCCTCGCGGTGAAGGCCGCGCAGCTGCCTGTCGGTGATCCGGCCCGCGCCGAGGTGGCGCTCGGCCCGCTGATCGACGCCGGGCAGCGCGACAAGGTGCACGGCATCGTCACGGCGAGCGTCGATGCGGGTGCCAAGCCCGTGGCCGGCGGCGGCTACGAAGGGCTCTTCTATGCCGCCACCGTGCTGGCCGGCGTGCCCGCCGGCGCGCCGGCGTTCACCGAGGAGATCTTCGGCCCGGTCGCCCCGGTCGTCCGCGTCCGCGACGAGGCCGAGGCGGTGCGCCTGGCCAGCTCCGGCGACTACGGGCTCGCACTCGGCATCGTCACCGGGGACGTGATGCGGGGCCTTGCGCTGGCCGACGCGATACCGAGCGGAATCGTGCACATCAACGACCAGACGGTCGGCGACGAGGCGAACAGTCCGTTCGGCGGCGTCCTGGCCTCCGGGACCGGGGCGCGGTTCGGCGGCGCGGCCGCCAACGTCGAAGCGTTCACCGAGACGCGCTGGGTCACGATGCGCGGCGCCGCCGCGGTCCACGCCTTCTGAGGCCCCTGATGGGTATGGACAAGGTGGTTTCCGATCCGGCGGACGCGGTGGGGGACGTGGCGGACGGCGCGTCGCTCGCGGTCGGCGGCTTCGGCCTGTCCGGCGTCCCCGAGACGCTGATCCGCGCGGTACACGCCCGCGGCGTGCGCGGCCTGCACGTGGTCTCCAACAACTGCGGCGTTGACGGGGGCGGACTCGGCGTGCTGCTGGCCGACGGCCGCATCAGCCGCGTCACAGCCTCCTACATCGGCGAGAACCGCGAGTTCGCCAGGCAGTATCTGGCCGGCGAGCTGGAAGTCGAGCTGGTGCCGCAGGGTTCGCTGGCCGAGCGGCTGCGTGCCGGAGGCTGCGGGATACCGGCGTTCTTCACCCCGGCCGGCGTGGGCACGCCGGTCGCCGAGGGCGGGCTGCCCTGGCGGTACAGCGCGTCGCAGCCGGGCGCCGTCGCCCTGGCCTCGCCGCCCAAGGAGGTCCGCGGCTTCGGCGGCACCGAGTACGTGCTCGAACACGCCATCACCACCGACTTCGCGCTGGTGCGCGCGGCGAAGGGGGACCGGTACGGGAACCTGGTCTTCGCACGCTCGGCGCGCAACTTCAACCCGCTGGCCGCGATGGCCGGCCGGATCGCCGTCGCCGAGGTCGAGCAGCTCGTCGAGCCGGGCGAGCTCGACCCGGACACCGTCCACCTTCCCGGCGTGTTCGTGCGGCGCGTCGTCCCGCTCACCGCCGAGCAGGCGGCCGACAAGCGCATCGAGAAGCGGACGGTGCGGGACTGATGCCGTGGACCAGGGACGGGATCGCGGCGCGCGCCGCCGTGGAGCTGGCCGGCGACGCCTACGTCAACCTCGGCATCGGCCTGCCGACGCTCATCCCCGGCCACCTGCCGCCGGATGCCGGGGTGATCGTGCACTCCGAGAACGGCATCCTCGGCGTCGGGCCGTACCCGCGGGCGGACGAGGTCGACGCGGACCTGATCAACGCCGGGAAGGAGACGGTCACGGTGCTGCCCGGCGCGGCCTTCTTCGACTCGGCGCTGTCGTTCGCGATGATCCGCGGTGGGCACATCGACACCGCGGTGCTCGGCGCCATGCAGGTCTCCGCCCGCGGCGACCTGGCGAACTGGATGGTGCCCGGCCGGCTGGTCAAGGGCATGGGCGGCGCGATGGACCTGGTGCACGGCGCGCGCCGGGTGATCGTGGTGATGGAGCACAACGCGCGCGACGGCAGCCCGAAGATCGTCGAGGAGTGCTCGATGGCGCTGACCGGGCGGGCCTGCGTGGACCGGATCATCACCGATCTCGGCGTGCTCGACGTCACCGCCGAAGGTCTGCTGCTGGTCGAGACGGCGCCGGACGTCAGTGTCGCGGAGCTCGTCGCGCGGACCGGGGCGGCGGTCCGGCTGCCGAGCGAGGCAGGAGCGGATGGCTGAGCAGAAGATGAGCGACCAGAAGACGATCGACGCCGAGATGCTCGAACTGCGCCGCCGCGAGGAGGAGCGCACGGCGAAGGGCGCCCTGCCCGCGACGCATCCGGAGCGCAACTATCCACCGTACCGCAGCAGTGTCCTGCGTCATCCGCGACAGCCGCTCGTAGTGATTTCGGATCCTGACGCGGCGGAGCGCTCCGGGCCGGTGTTCGGCACGGGCGACGTGGCGCAGTCGGACGCGGATCTGACCCGGCAGCACCGCGGGGAGCCGCTGGGGGAGCGGATCACCGTCTCCGGGCGGGTCCTCGACCGCTACGGCCGTCCCGTGCGCGGGCAGCTGGTGGAGATCTGGCAGGCGAACGCCGCCGGGCGGTACGCGCACCAGCTTGATCAGCATCCTGCGCCGCTGGATCCCAACTTCACCGGGGCCGGGCGCTGCCTCACCGACGAGAACGGCGGGTACCGGTTCACGACGATCAAGCCCGGCCCGTACCCGTGGCGCAACCACCTCAACGCGTGGCGGCCCGCGCACATCCACTTCTCGCTGTTCGGTACCGCGTTCACCCAGCGACTGGTGACCCAGATGTACTTCCCGGGCGACCCGCTCTTCCCGCACGACCCGATTCTGCAATCGGTCACGGACGCCGCCGCGCGGGCGCGCCTGGTGGCCGAGTACGTGCACGAACTGTCCCGGCCGGAGTGGTCGCTGGGGTACAGCTGGGACATCGTGCTCGACGGACCGGCAGCCACCCCGGTCGAGGATGAGCTCTGATATGCCGTCCGGGAGCCACAGGCGGCTGATGCCGACGCCGTCGCAGACCGTCGGCCCCTTCTTCGGGTTCGCGCTGCCGTCTCCCGGCGGCGGCGACCTCGTCCAGGCCGTGGCACCCGGCGCTCTCGTCGTGCGCGGCACGGTCAGGGACGGCGCCGGTGCGCCGATTCCCGACGCGCTGCTCGAGTTCTGGCAGCCTGGTCTCGGCTTCGGCCGAGTCGCCACGGACCCCGACGGTGGTTATCTCATCAGGACGTTGCGGCCAGTCGCCGTGCCCTATATCTCCGCGTGCCTCTTCGCGCGGGGGTTGCTGAACCACCTGTATACGAGGGTTTACTTCGCCGACGACGTGGACGCCCTGGCCGCGGACCCCGTGCTCGGCGCGCTGCCGGAGGTGAGGCGCGAAACGCTGCTTGCCCGGCAGGAGAGCGAAGGCGTGTTCCGCTTCGACATCCGGATACAGGGCGACGACGGGGGAGCGCAGGAGACGGTGTTCCTTGACTTCCGATGAGCCGGCTCCCTTGAGCGCCGACGAGCCGCCCGGCGCGGACTTCGGGCTGCTCTCGCCGGTACGCGCAGGTGGCGAGGCCGAGACGGCGACTGGCGACGCCGCGTATCTGGCCGCGCTGCTGGAGGCCGAGGCGGCGCTGGCCAGGGCGCAGGCCCGCGTCGGGATGATCCCGCGGTCGGCGGCCGACGCCATCTGCTCGGTCATCGCCGACATGACGTCCGTGCCAGAGCACGAGTACGCGTCGCGGCTTCGTGACATCGCCACGCGGGCGCGCGTTGACGGTAATCCGGTGATCCCGCTCGTCGCGGACCTGCGTGCTGCCGTGTCGAAACAGGATCCTAAGGCAGCTGAGTTCGTGCACTGCGGTGCCACCAGCCAGGACGTCCTCGACACCGCGACGATGCTGATCTCGCGCCGCGTCCTCGGCCTGATCGCCGGGAGCCTCGATGCGGCGGCCGGCTCGCTGACCCGGCTGGCCGGCGAGCATCGCGAGACTCCGATGGCCGCGCGCACGATCACGCAGCACGCCGTGCCGACCACGTTCGGGCTCAAAGCCGCCGGCTGGCGGCACCAGGTCGTCGCCGCCCGCCGCCGGATCGCGGCGTGTCGCGAAAGCCTGTCAGCGCAGCTCGGCGGCGCGGCGGGGACGCTCGCCTCGTTCCAGCATGCCGCCTGGCACGAGGAATCCGCGCCGCGCACCGGCCGCGCACTCGGCCTGGTCGCGGCGTTCGCCGAGGAGAACGCACTGGCCGAGCCGCTCTTACCGTGGCACAGTCTGCGCACGCCGATCGCCGATCTCGCCGCCGCGCTCGCATTCGCGTCCGGCGCGCTCGGCAAGATCGCCGCCGACGTCCTCGTGCTCTCCCGCACCGAGATCGGCGAGGTCCGCGAACGCGGCGGCGGCCAGTCGTCCGCGATGCCGCACAAGCGCAATCCGATCCACGCGGTCCTGGTCGGCGCGGCGGCCCGACAGGTTCCGGCGCTGGTCACCGTCCTGTTCGGCGCGCTCGCCGCAGAGGACGAACGCGCCGCCGGGGCGTGGCACGCTGAATGGCAGCCGCTGCGCGAGGCGTTGAGGCTCACCGGCGGCGCGGCCGAGCACGTCGCAGCACTCGTCGAGACCCTGGAGGTCGATCCCGAGCGCATGCGGGCGAATCTGGAGCTCAGCCGGGGCGGGATCACCGCCGAGCACATCGCCGTCGCGCTCACTCCCGTCGTCGGCCGGTCCAAGGCGCGGCAGCTCGCCGCCGAGGTCGCGCGGCATCTCGGCGACGTCGAACAGATACTGCGCGAAGTGCCCGAACTGGCTCAGCTGCCGACGGACACCCTGCGCGCCCTGACCGATCCGGCGCAGTATCTAGGCGCTGCCGTGGAGCTCGTAGACCGAGCGCTTCGGGAGGAGCCGTGACGGGCACGCCGACCTTGTTGCGGCACTGGTTCGACGGACTCGAGCACGGCCTGCCGCTGCTCCTCGGTCCGTCGCTCGGCACGTCCGCGCGCCTCTGGGCGCCGCAGCTTCCGGCACTGGCGAGACGTCACAGGGTATTGCGTTACGACTTGCCAGGGCACGGTGAGACGGCGACCGGCGTGCTGCCCCGCCCCGAACCCGGCGCGACGCGGATGGGAGACCTCGCCGATCTCGTCCTGGATCTCGTCGATCACTATGGCTGGGATCGGTTCGCGTACATCGGGACCTCGCTCGGCGGCGCCATCGGGCTCGATCTGGCGATCCGGTTTCCCGAGCGGATCAGTTCCCTGGCTGTGGTGTGCTGCGCCGCGCGCTTCGCCGAGCCGGCCTCCTGGCATGAACGCGCCGCTCTCGTCCGGGCAGAGGGGACCGAACCGCTCGTGAAAGCCTCCGCGGCACGCTGGTTCGCCGACCCCGCTCGTGCATTGACGGACGCGAATACCCTCGGCGCGTCGCTGCTCGACGATCTGCGCGCCGCCGATCCCGCAGGGTACGCAGCCTGCTGTGACGCCCTCGCCGCGTTCGACGCGCGCGCCGACCTCGGGCGCATCCGCGCGCAGACCGTCGTGATCGCCGGACGTGCCGATCCCGCCGTGCCTCCGGCGCGCGCCCGCGAGCTGGCCGACGGAATCGGTGACGCCACGCTCGTGGAGATCCCCGGCGCTGCGCACCTGGCCGGTGTTGACCGGCCGACCGCGGTGACCAGTGCGCTGCTGCGTCACCTCGGTTCCGACAGCGACGAGAGCCGACGCACCGCAGGCTTCGAAGTGCGCCGCACCGTCCTCGGCGATGCCCACGTCGATCGTGCCGTCGCGGCGACGAGCGCGTTCACCGCCGACTTCCAGGACTTCATCACCCGCTACGCGTGGGGAGAGATCTGGTCGCGGCCCGGCCTCGACCGGCGGATCCGCTCCGCGGTCGCGCTCACCGCGCTGATCGCCCACGGCCACGAACGCGAACTGGCGATGCACATCCGCGGCGGGCTGAACAGCGGGCTCAGCCGCGACGAGATCAAGGAGATCCTGCTGCAAAGCGCCGTCTACTGCGGCGTTCCCGCGGCGAACACCGCCTTCAGCGTCGCCCAGAAGACTTTCGACGAGCTGGACGCCGAGTCGGAGCGCTGATGTACGTGTACGACCACGGAGAGGGCGAAGGCAGTATGCGGGCACCGGACCGCACTCGTGTCGGCATAATCGGCGCGGGCCCGGCGGGACTGCTGCTCGGACATCTGCTGCACCGCCACGGCATCGACAACGTCATCCTGGAAGCCAGGGATCGCACATACGTCGAACGCCGCCAGCGCGCGGGCCTGCTGGAGCAGGGAACGGTGGACGTGCTGCGGGCCTCGGGCGCCGGTGAGCGGATGGACCGCGAGGGGCTCGTCCACGAGGGCATCGAGCTGCGCTTCGACCGCCGGTCGCACCGCATCGACTTCCCGTCGCTCGCCGACGGCCGCACCGTGATGATCTACGCACAGACCGAGATCGTGAAGGACCTCATCGCCCTGCGACTCGCCGCCGAGCAGCCGCTGCTGTTCGAGGCCGCCGCGCGCTCGATCGACGGCGCCGCCACCGAATCGCCGACGATCCGCTACACCCTCGACGGCGCGGAGCACGCCCTCGGCTGCGACGTCGTCGTGGCCTGCGACGGCTTCCACGGCATCGGACGCGACGCCGTTCCCAGGGACGTCCTGCGGACGTACCGGCTGGATCACCCCTTCGCCTGGCTGGGGATCCTCGCCGACGTCCCGCCGTCCTGCGACGAACTCGTCTACGCCCGCCACGAGAACGGCTTCGCGCTGCACAGCATGCGCTCACCGCAGGTCAGCCGCCTGTATCTCCAGGTCGCGCGGGACGAGAACATCGAGGACTGGCCCGATGACCGCATCTGGGACGAACTGGCCGCGCGTCTCGCCGTGGACGCCGACTGGACCCTGCGCCGCGGCCCGGTCTGGGAGAAGGGGATCACCCCGATGCGCGGCTTCGTCGCCGAGCCGATGCGCCACGGCCGCCTGTTCCTGGCCGGCGACGCGGCCCACATCGTGCCCCCGACCGGCGCCAAGGGCCTCAATCTCGCCGTCGCGGACGTGACGCTGCTGGCAGCCGCGATCGCGCAGTGGTACGACGGCGGCGATACGTCAGGCCTCGATGGTTATTCCGAGACCGCGCTGCGGCGGGTCTGGCGGGCCGAGCACTTCTCCCACTGGATGACGACGATGCTCCACGTGGACCCGCGGGCCGACGATTTCACCAGGCGTCTGCAACTCTCCCAGCTCGACTACACCGTCACGTCCGCCGCCGCCGCGCGGACCCTCGCCGAGAACTACACCGGGCTGCCCTGATCCCGCGCGGCCGGCTGGTCCGCGTCCGGATCGGGGTGCAGGGCGTGGGCGCAGGCGGTCAGGTGGTCGGCGAGCGTCTTGCGGTCCTCCTCGTCCAGCGCGGCGAGCATCTCGTGCTCGATGCCGTCCAGCGCGCGGTCGCACCGCCGCAGCGTGGACGTCCCCGCGCGGGTGAGGCCGACCCGCAGCACCCGGCCGCCGCGCGGATCCGGCCGGCGCTGTACCAGCCCGCGCCGCTCCAGATCCCGGATGACCAGGTTCATCGCCTGCGGGGTGACGAAGGCGATGCGGGCCAGCTGCGCCGAGGACGGACCGTCGCGCAGCCGCAGCTCGCTGAGCGCCATGTACTCGGTGGTGGTCACCGCGTGCCGGGCGAGCGCCTCGTCCAGCCGGGCCCGGATGCGCCGCTCCAGCCGGAAGACCAGGTAGCTCAGCCGCGGCGCCGCGGGCACGGGTCGAGACGCTGCAACTGCGCGGGAAGGGCTCACCGGGGAACCATACCGCCGCGCCGCGGGGCGCCGCGATGAAAGTTTCCTTATTTGATATCAAGTTTCTTGATAACAGGTGACTTGACAGCCAGCGCGAAGACGCCTCGCCGCGCCGGCTGTGCCCGGCGCGCCGCCGCCGCGCGGTTGACGGTATCCCGCCCCGGCCGCACCCTTCCCGCGACATGTGCCGAAGTGTCCGAACACGCGGTCGGCGTCCGGCCGCACACGGCCCGGCACTCGCAACCCAGGAGGAGCAATGAGGCGGATCACCAAGATGCTCGCGGCCGTCGGCGCGGCCGCCGCCTTCACGGCATTGACCTTCGTCACCGGGCTGGCGCCGGGCGCGTCGGCGGCCGGGCTGGTCCAGGTGACGAACTTCGGCCCGGACCCCGGCGGGGCGCAGATGTACATCTACGTGCCCAACAGCGTGCAGCCCCGCCCGGCCATCCTGCTGGCGCTGCACGGCTGCGGCGGCACCGGCCCCGGCTTCTACTCGGGCAGCGAGTTCGCCTCGCTGGCCGACCGCTACGGCTTCGTCGTCATCTACCCGAGCGCCGAGCAGCAGGCCGGGTTCGGCAACTGCTGGGACACCTGGTCGGCCGCGGCCAAGGTGCGCGGCGGCGGCAGCGACCCGGTCGCGCTCAACTCGATGATCACCTACACCGAGCAGCACTACAACGCGGACCCGAACCGGGTCTACGTCACCGGCTCGTCGTCCGGCGGCATGATGACCGACGAGATGCTCGCCCTCTACCCGGACGTGTTCAAGGCCGGCGCGGCGTACATGGGAGTGCCCTTCGACTGCTTCGCCAACGCGGCCGACTACCCGCCGGGCAGCAGCAAGTGCACCAGCGGAACCCTGACACGCACCGCGCAGGACTGGGGCGACAGGGTCCGGGCGGCGTATCCCGGCTACAACGGGCCGCGTCCGCCGATCCAGCTGTGGCACGGCACCGCCGACACGCTCGTGCCGTACCAGCTGCTCGGGGAGGACATCAAGCAGTGGACGAACGTGTTCGGGCTCAGTCAGACCCCGACGTCCACGGACACTCCAGTGTCCGGCTGGACCCGGTGGCGGTACGCGGATTCGTCGGGCAAGGTACACGTCGAGGCGTACAGCATCCAGGGCGCCGGGCACGTTCTTCCCCAGGCAGGCATGGCCGCGTACGCGATCCACTTCTTCGGCCTTGACACTTCCACCAGCCCGTCACCCAGCACCAGCGCGAGCGCCAGTCCGAGCCCGAGTCCCAGCGCCTCGCCGAGCACCAGCCCCAGCGCGTCGCCGTCGTCGAGCCCGTCCGGCACCACGTCGCCCGGAACGTGCAAGGTTACTGACACGGTGAGCGCGTGGAACACCGGCCTGACCGAAAACATCGTCATCGCCAACACGGGCAGCACGGCGATCAACGGCTGGAAGCTGACCTTCACGCTGGCACCCGGCCAGAGCCTCGTCAGCGCGTGGAACGCCACGATCACTCCGTCCAGCGGGACGGTCACCGCGACGAACATGAGTTACAACGTGACGATCCCGGCCGGCGGCAGCACCAGTTTCGGCTTCCAGGCCAACCACACCGGCAACGCCGCGGCTCCCGCGGCATTCACACTCAACGGCGCCAGCTGCTCGACCATGTAGACAGACGTGCACGTTCAGCCCGCTCGGCGGCCACTGCCCAGCTCACCTGGGGCGGTCTACGGTAGCGCCATGGCATCGCCCGCGCCTGCCTCGGCCGCCGAGCGGCTGCTCGCGGTGCTGGCCGCGTTCGATCGGTCCGCGCCCGCCCTTTCGCTCACCGAGATCAGCCGACGAGCCGGCCTCACGCTGCCCACAGCGCACCGGCTCGTCGGCCTGCTCACGGCATGGGGTGCGCTGGAACGGGACGCGTCGGGGGATTACCACATCGGGCTGCGGCTCTGGGAACTCGGCGCACTGGCCCCGCGCGCGGTGCCGTTGCGTGAGGCCGCGATGCCGTACCTGGAGGACCTGTACGAGGCCACGCACGAGAACGTGCAACTCGCGGTGCGCGACGGGATGGAAGTCGTGTACATCGAGCGGATCTCGGGCCGTTCGGCGGTGAACGTGCTCGCGCGGGTCGGCGCGCACTGGCCGCTGCACGCCACAGGCGTCGGGCTCGTACTGCTCGCGCACGCCGATCCCGCTGTTCAGGAGGAGTACCTCGCGGCCGGGCGACTCGACGCGTTCACGCCGCGCACGGTCACCGACCCTGCGGCGTTGCGCCGGATGCTGGCGCAGGTGCGCCGCAGCGGCTTCGCGGTCAGCGACCGTCAGATCACTGATGACGCGCTCTCGGTCGCGGCCCCGGTGCGCGGCGTCCGGGGCGAGGTGGTCGCCGCGGTGTCGATCATCGTACCCAGCGCCGGCGCGCGTCCGGGCGCCCTCGCGCCGACCGTGCGCCTCGCGGGTCTCGGCATCTCCCGCGCGCTCGGTTGGGCTTCCGCCTGACGGAAGTCGCGTTGTGCCCGGTTCCCGCCCTTGCGACGCTGCCCGTGTCGTCGCCGTCGGCCCTCGTACACCGGAGTACTCATGGCCACCGCCTTCGCACGCAACCAGTGGTATGTCATCGCCTATGCGGCCGAGGTCGGGCGCGATCTGCTCGGCCGCACCGTTCTCGGCGAACCGATCGTGCTCTACCGCGCCGAGGAGGACGGCGGCGTCGTCGCGCTCTCCGACCGCTGCGTGCACCGGCGCTTCCCCCTCTCCGCCAGCCGGCGCGACGGCGACCGCATCGTGTGCGGCTATCACGGCTTCACCTACGACACGACCGGCGCCTGCGTGCACGTGCCGGGACAGCAGCGCATCCCGCGAACCGCGCGAGTGGCGGCGTATCCGGTGGCAGAACTCGATTCGCTGGTGTGGGTGTGGATCGGTGATCCGGAACTGGCCGACGAGAAGCTGATTCCGCGCGCCCCGCACCTCGCCGAGATGGTGACCGTGCGCGGCATGGAGCCGATCGACTGCGACTACGGGCTGCTCGTCGACAACCTGCTGGACCTCTCACACGAGACGTACCTGCACGGCGGGTACATCGGCACTCCGGAGGTCGCCGACACCCCGATCAGCACCGACGCCGACGAAGCCGCGGGCGTGGTGCGCGTCTCGCGGCACATGATGGACGCCGCCTGCCCTCCGTTCTACGCCCGCTCCACCGGCATCGAGGGGCGGATCACCCGCCTCCAGGACATCGAGTACTTCGCGCCGTGCCTGTATCTGCTGCACAGCCGGATCATGCCGGTGGGCCGGACCGAGCCGGTGTTCCGCACCGAGATCACCTACGCGATCACGCCGTCGGCCTCAGGCAGGGTCTACGACTTCTGGGCCGTCTCCCGCGACTTCGCCCGCGAGGACGAGGAGGTGAGCGCGTTCCTGCGCGACTTCAACCGCACGGTGGTGATGCAGGACGTCGATGCCCTGAACCTGCTCCAGCGGGCGCTCGACAGCGAACCGGCCGGCTACCAGGAGCTGAGTATCGGCATCGACGCCGGCGGACTGGCCGCGCGCCGCATTCTGGCCCGGCTCGCCGCGGCGTGAGCGGCGCGGTCCCGGTACCCGTGGCGGCCGTCCCCGTCCCCGTCCCCGTCCCCGTCACAATCCCCGTCACCGTGGCCGAACGCCGAGCATTGGCCGAGGACGTCGTTTCGCTGACCCTGCGCCACGCGGACGGCGCCAGCCTTCCGGCTTGGCAGCCCGGCGCGCACGTCGATCTGCTGCTCGGGAACGGGATGGAGCGGCAGTACTCGCTGTGCGGAGACCCGGCGGATCGCACGACGTGGCAGATCGCCGTGCTGCGGGAGGCCGCCGGGCGCGGCGGATCAGCGTACGTACACGACTGGCTGCCGACCGGATCGGCGTTGCACGTGCGCGGCCCGCGAAACAACTTTCCGCTGCGCCCGGCGGCCGGTTACCGGTTCGTCGCCGGAGGCATCGGCATCACCCCGATCCTGCCGATGCTTCGTGCGGCGGACGCCGCCGGTGCGCGGTGGTCGCTGCTGTACGGCGGTCGTCGGCGCGCGTCGATGGCCTTCGCCGACGAGCTGGCGGCGCGCTTCGCGGGCCGGGTGCTGCTGCGACCCCAGGACGAGACGGGCCTGCTGGACCTGCCGGACTATCTCGGCTCGCCGCAGCCGGACACGGCCGTCTACTGCTGCGGTCCCGGCCCGCTGCTCGACGCGGTGTCGCACTACTGCGCCGAGAGCGGCTGGCCCGAGCCCGCACTTGAGCGATTCCAGCCGCAGCAGCCGGACGCCGCGGCCGTGAACCGGCCGTTCGAACTCGTACTCTCCCGTTCCGGGCTGACCCTCACCGTGCCGCCGGACGCCTCGGTGCTGGAGACGGTGCGCGCCGCCGGCGTCGCGGTGCTGTACTCCTGTACCGAAGGCACCTGCGGCACCTGTGAGACCGACGTGCTCGACGGCGTCCCCGACCACCGGGACTCGCTGCTCACCGCGGACGAGCGCGCGGCCGGCGAGACGATGATGATCTGTGTCTCCCGTTGCCGCGGCAACCGGCTCGTCCTGGATCTCTAGGCGGCGCAGGCGTCGCAACTGTCCCCGCACTGGCAGACTGGTGTCCGAAGTCATCAGGAAGCCGTAACAATGGGATGACGATCGACAGTGCCCGGACAGAGGGAGGATGCCCGTGCCCGCACGCGCGGCGCGCAAGGACGGCGAGGCGCCCTCGAGGTTCTCCCGCGGCACTCTGACCGGTGAGCCGACGCTGCTGTACGTGATGAAGCAGGTCGAGCTGGCGGTGCGTGCGGAACTCGACGAGATCGCCCGGCCCGCCGGGCTGACCGCGTTGCAGTACACCGCGCTGACCGTGCTGGAGCGGCATCCGAACCTCACCTCCGCGCAGCTGGCACGCAACTCCTTTGTGACGGCGCAGGCCATGGCGGACATGGTGGCCGCGCTCATGGAGCGCGAGCTGATCGAGCGCCGCCGGGACGAGCAGGACCGGCGCCGCCTCGTGCTCGCGCTCACCCCGCGCGGGCGCCGGCTGCTGCGCGGGCTGCGGGACCAGGTGGCGGCGCTGGAGGACCGGATGCTGGCCGGTCTGACCGATCATCAGATCGCGCAGCTTCGGCAGAGTCTGCTCTCCTGCCGGGCGGCGCTGTCCGGGCGGCTGCCGCACTGAACCCGAGCGATGCCTGACAGGGGGCTGTCACGCCTTCGATGATCAGGCTTCCTGTCGAAAAAGTTCATCAGGAAACCTGTACGTCTCGGCCTGCGTGTGGCACCCTCCCCACAAGGCGAGGGTGTCAACTCGCCCGGACGCAGGAGGCCACCGTTGTCCATCCCTGTGCGACCCGCCGTCTCGAGTCCGACCGGCCGCCCGCCGCGCCTGAGCCGCGGCACGCTCGCCGCCGCGGCGATCGCCGTGTGCGTCGCCCAGGTCGCGCTCGCCGTCCCCGCGGTGCTCAACGGCCTGTTCCAGGAGGACCTGGGCACCAGCTCAGCGCAGCTGACCTGGATCTCGGACGCCTTCCTGGTTCCGGTCACCCTGCTGGAGCTGACCTTCGGCGTGCTCGGCGACCTGTTCGGGCGCAAGCGCCTGCTGGTGTCGGGCACGGCGCTGCTGGTGGTCGGCCAGCTCGTCAGCGTGCTGACGCCCGGCGCCGGCAGCGCCACCGGCACCCGCGTGCTGGTGCTGTGGTCCGGCCAGATCGTCTCCGGCCTCGGCGCCGCCGCGATCTTCCCCACCAGCCTGGCGATGGTGGCCGCGGGCACGCACACCGCCCGCGACCGCTCGCGGGCGATCTCGATCTGGGCCGCCGCCCTCTCCTCCGGCGGCTTCGTCTCCCCGGTGCTCGGCGGCTGGCTGGCCCGCTACGGCTTCGGCGCCGGCGAGTTCGCCGGCTGGCGCTGGGCCTTCGTCGCGGTCGGCGTCCTCGCCGCGGTGAGCACCGTGGCGTCGGCGCTCTGGGCGCGCGACTCGTCGGCGCCCGAGGGCCGCTCGCTGGACTGGACCGGACAGGTCACCGTCGCCGTGGCGATGTTCGCGCTGCTCTACGCGGTGATCCAGGGTCCGACCAGCGGCTGGGGCAGCGGCGGAGTGATCGCCGGGTTCGTCCTCGCGGCGGTGTTCCTGCTGCTGTTCGTCGCGGCCGAGCGGCGCGCCCGCGCCCCGCTGCTGCGGCTCGACCTGTTCGCGAACAGGTCGTTCTCGGTCGCGGCTGTGGCCACGGTGGTCGGCATGTTCGCCTTCCTCGGCACGGCGTACGCCACCAGCATCCGGCTCTCGGCCATCCAGGGCTTCACGCCGCTCAAGACCTCGATCGCCTTCCTGCTGCTCAACGGCATGGCGCTGGTGATGGTGCCGCTCACCTCGCGCACGCTCGAGCGGTACAACCCGCGCTGGACGCTGGGCGTCGGCTTCGCGCTGATCGCCGGCGGCGACTTCTGGCTGACCGCACTGTCCGCCGCGGACCTGTCCGTCGCGCCGGTCATCGTCCCGCTGCTGCTCGTCGGCACCGGCTTCGCGCTCGCGCTGTCCGCGGTGACCGCCGTCGCGGTGAACACGGTGCCGAACCACCTGGCCGGCATGGCCAGCGGATCGACCAGCATGCTGCGGGACTTCGGCTTCACGCTCGGCCCGGCGGTCGTCGGCGCGATCGCGCTCAGCCGCGCCGCCGCGCAGATCTCCGCGAAGG
Organism: Actinomycetota bacterium; assembly: GCA_046724665.1. Lineage (GTDB taxonomy): Bacteria > Actinomycetota > Actinomycetes > Streptomycetales > Catenulisporaceae > Actinocrinis. The sequence goes on along the minus strand of JBKOWZ010000139.1, from coordinate 4,862 downwards.
TCGCCGCCGATCCGGCGCTCGCCAAGGCGCTGGCCGGGTTCAACGGCTCCGCCGCCGACGCGCCCGCCGCGCAGAAACCCGCGCTGGAAGCCGCCATCGGCGCGGTGAACTCCGGACCGCTCGGCGCCAACGCCGTGCCCGGCACCGTCACGCTGCCCAGCGGCCAGACCGTACCGTTCAACCCGCTCAAGGACGTCGCCTTCCACGCGCTCGACCACGCCTATTCCATCGGCTACCTGGTGTGCGGCCTGTCAGCGCTGGCCGCCGCGCTGCTGGCCGCGTTCGGTCTCGGCGGACGCACCCACGAGTCGCTGATCAGCGCACAGTCGCTGGCCGAGGATCCGCCGCCGGCAATAACGCGAAGCGAAAGGCCGCAAGTTTGACGAACGCACATACGCATCAGCACACAGACCTGTCCGGCAAGGTGGCGGTGGTGACCGGAAGCGGTCGCGGTCTCGGCCTGGCCTACGCGCGGGCGCTGGCCGGGGCCGGGGCTGCGGTCGTCGTCAACGACGTGGACGAGGACGCCGCCCGGACCGCCGCGAAGCGGATCGCCGACGCCGGCGGTCAGGCTGTGGCGCTGCCTGCCGCGGTCGGCCCGGCCGAGACCGCGCAGGCGCTGGTCAACTGCGCCGTCGAGTCCTTCGGGCGACTGGACATCATGGTCACCAACGCCGGGGTGCTGCGCGACCGCGTGCTGTGGAAGATGTCTGACGAGGAATTCGACACCGTCGTCGGCGTGCACCTGCGCGGCACGTTCACCTGCGTGCGCGCGGCGGTGAACCGGATGCGCGAGCAGGCGGAGGGCGGCCGGGTGATCGTGGCCGGCTCCCCGGCCGGGCAGCGTGGCAACTTCGGCCAGACCAACTACGCGGCCGCGAAGGCCGGGATCGCGGCGATGGCCCGCACGTGGGCGATGGAACTGGCCAAGTCGCAGATCACTGTCAACGCGGTCATCCCGGTCGCGGCGACCGCGATGACGCGTACGATCCCGGCGTTCGCCCCGCACGTCGAGGCGCTGGAGCGCGACGGAACGCCGCTGCCCGAGGCGTTGCGCAAGGGCGAGGGCTTCGGCACCCCCGAGGACGTCGCAGGGCTCGTCGTCTATCTGGCCTCGGACGCGTCGGCGCAGGTGACCGGCCAGTGCATCGGCGTCGGCGGCGACAAGCTCGCCCTCTGGTCGCATCCGCAGGAGGTCGCGGTGGCGTACGCGGACGGCGGCTGGAGCGCCGACGCGATCGCCGCCGCGTGGCCGGTGTCAGTGGGCCGCGATCCGCAGACGTACGGCATCCCGGCCCCTCGGCTGTGAGCGGGGACGAGAGGGTCAGCATGCTGAATCCGGACGAACTGGTCGCGATCGACGTGCACACGCACGCCGAGGTCTCCGCATCCGGCGCCGGCTCGCTCTCGCGAGAACTTGAGGAGTCATCGGCCTCGTACTTCAAGGTCGGCGCCGGGAACCGCAAGCCCACGCTCGACGAGATCGCCGCGCACTATCGGCAGCGGCGGATGGCCGCGGTGGTCTTCACCGTGGACGCCGAGGCGGCCACCGGCACCCCCGCCGTGCCGAACGAGGAGATCGCCGAGGCGGCGCGGCGCCATCCCGACGCGCTGATCCCCTTCGCCTCGATCGATCCGGCGAAGGGACGTGCCGGAGCGCGGCAGGTGCGGCGCCTGGTCGAGGAGCACGGCGTGCGCGGCTTCAAGTTCCATCCGAACGTGCAGGCGTTCTATCCCAACGACCGCGGCGCGTACGTGCTCTACGAAGCGATCGAGGCGGCCGGGGCGATCGCGGTGTTCCACACCGGGCAGACCGGGATCGGCGCCGGGGCGCCGGGCGGCGGCGGGATCCGGCTGAAGTACTCGAACCCGATGTTCGTGGACGACGTCGCCGCCGACTTCCCCGACCTGCCGATCATCCTCGCGCACCCGTCCTTCCCCTGGCAGGACGAGGCGCTGGCGGTGGCCACGCACAAGCCGCGGGTGTACATCGACCTGTCCGGCTGGTCGCCGAAGTACTTCCCACCGCAGCTGGTCCAGTACGCCAACACGCTGCTGAAGGAGAAGGTGCTGTTCGGCACCGACTATCCGCTGCTGACCCCGGACCGCTGGCTGGCCGACTTCGCCGAGCTGCCGATCAAGGACGAGGTGCGGCCGCTGATCCTCAAGCAGAACGCCGCCCGGCTGCTCGGCCTCGCCAAGGACGACGCCGACGGCGAGTTCGCGTCCGAGTCCGAGTCGGCGTCCGAGTCCTGATTCCCCTCGTGCCCGAGTGGAGGCTCCCACCACCATGCGGAACCAAGGCCTCGGCTCCTGGACGGCGCGGCGCGCCCGCAAGACGCCCGGCGCGCTAGCCGTGATCCACCGGGAGACCCGCTACACCTACGCGCAACTGCACGAGCGCTCCACCCGGCTGGCGCACCGGCTGCGCTCGCTGGGCGTCCGGCGCGGCGACCGGGTCGCGTTCATCGCGCCGAACCACCCGGCCTATCTCGAAACCCTCTTCGCGGCCGGCCAGCTCGGCGCCGTGTTCGTGCCCCTCAACACCCGCCTCGCCGAACGGGAGTTAGAACACTGTCTCTCCGACTGCGGCGCGGCGGTCGTCATCCACGGCGTCTTGCACACCCCGGCCCTTGCGAGCCACGTCGCGACGCCGCGCGTGACGATCCCGATCGACGACGATTACGAGCGGATCGTCGGTGGCGGCACGTCCGTCCCCGAGCCGATCGACGAACCGGTCTGCCTCGATGATACCTGTCTGATCATGTACACCTCGGGCACCACCGGCCACGCCAAGGGGGCGCAGCTCACCCACGGCAACGTCACCTGGAACAGCATCAACGTCCTGGTTGACACCGACTTCGCGCACGACGAGGTCACGCTGGTTACCGCGCCGCTGTTCCACACCGCCGCGCTGAACATGACCTGCCTGCCGACGTTGCTCAAGGGCGGCACGGTGGTCCTGGAGGCGGCGTTCGACCCCTTACGCACGCTGGAACTGGTCGAGCGTCACCGGATCACGGTGATGTTCGGCGTTCCGGCGATGTACCAGTCGCTCGCCGCCGCACCCGGGTTCGCGACCGCGGACCTGTCGAGCATTCGCATGCTGCTGTGCGGTGGCGCGCCAGTCCCCGAACCGCTGATCCGCGTCTACCTGGAGCGCGGGCTCTGCTTCATCCAGGGGTACGGTGCGACCGAGGCGTCCCCCGGCGTTCTGCTGCTCGACAGTGATCACGCGCTCTCCAAGGCGGGCACGGCCGGCGTGCCGCACTTCTTCACCGACGTGCGTGTCAGAGCCATGAGCGCAAGAGACGTGACAGCCGCGACCGGCCGACCCGCCGAGATCGGCGAACGCGGCGAGATCGAGGTGCAGGGCCCGAACGTGATGCGCGGCTACTGGGGTATGCCCGAAGCCACCGCGCAGACGATACGCGACGGCTGGCTGAGCACCGGAGACGTGGCCACCGTGGACGCCGACGGCTACGTCCGGGTCGTGGACCGTGTCAAGGACATGATCATCTCGGGCGGCGAGAACGTGTACCCCGCCGAGGTGGAAGAGGTCTTCTACAGTCACGTGGCGGTGGCCGAGTGCGCGGTGATCGGTGTTCCGGACGCCCGCTGGGGCGAGGTCGGCAGGGCCGTCGTGGTGCTGCGCGAAGGCGTCCCCGCCGACGAGGCGACCACAAAGGAGCTGCTGGAGCACCTCGCCGGACGCCTCGCGAAGTACAAGATCCCCAAATCAGTCGTCTTCGCCGAATCCCTGCCCCGCAGCGGCGCGGGCAAGGTCCTCAAAGCCCGACTCCGCGCGACCCACGGCGACGTGCCGCACCCGGCCGACCCGCGGCACTGACAACGCGACAGACGCAGAAGCAGGTACAGCACCCGAACAGGAAGGGCGTCCGCATGCCCCGCACCGCAAACGGCCTCGACGAACTGCGTGCTCTCGCCGGAGCCGACCTCGGCAGCACCGACTGGCTGGAAATCGCCCAGGACCGGGTGGACGCGTTCGCCGACGCCACCGACGACCACCAGTGGATCCACGTCGATCCAGAACGCGCCGCGACCGGCCCGTTCGGCGGCACCATCGCGCACGGCTACCTGACCTTGTCCCTGATCATCCCGCTGTTCAACCAGCTCCTGACGATCAGCGGGACCTCGATGAGCCTGAACTACGGCCTCGAACGTGTGCGCTTCCCCAGCCCGATACCCGTCGGAGCGAAGATCCGGCTGCACGCGGCCGTCGGCTCGGTCGAGCCTGTCGCCGACAACGGCGTGCAGATGCAGGTCGCCTTCACCGTCGAGATCGACGGATCGAACAAGCCCGCCTGCGTCGCCCAGGCGATCTACCGCCACTACGCCTGATGCCTGCCCCAACTCGTGGACTGCGTCACCTCGCCAGCGCTCGGGTGGCCGCAGGAACAGATCACGATTTGGCGCGGTAGCAGTGACCGGCGTCGCCCCCTATACGCAGGCTTATCTGTAGACAGCGTCAGGTCACGCTGCGCGATGGATCGTGCTTATCTCTGAAAGTTTCAGCCCGTGGCTGCTACTACCTGGACATTCGCACGAATAGCAGTGCAATGTGTTGGACACTTACCGGCGCATGGCTACGTTCTGCCCAGTCGCTCCCCTTTACCCTGTCAGTTCCGGACAAAGAGGTCCTATGCCCCGCTTCCTATCTCTCAAGTCACGTCTGCTCAGCCTTCTCGTGGCGCTCGGTATGGCGTTCGGTGTGAGCGTGCACGCGGTCCCGGAAGCTTCCGCGGCGTCGTTGGTACAGGTCTCGAACTTCGGCACTAACCCGACCGGTCTGGCGATGTACCTGTATGTGCCGGGCGGGGTGCGGGCGAACCCGCCGGTCC